>CAYLNK010000347.1:0-6992 GCA_964384675.1 uncultured Holophagales bacterium
CCCGGGGGCACGGGCGCGGACGTCGGGCGCAACCGTCCCGTCGGGGCCGAGCGCGACGTCCGGCTGCGATCCGCCGTTGCAGCTCCGCGCCGGCATCCCGTCCGGAGGGCCGAGCACCCGCGCGTCGAGCCGTGCGCGGGTGCCGTCGGCCACCCGCGCGAGGTCGGTCTTCTCCACGAGGACCACGCCCTGGCTGGTGGTGACGAAGACCGTCCCGCCCGGGTCCTCCACCGTCTCGAAGACGAGGCCTTCGGGAAGGCCGTGGCGCGCGTCCACGAACGAGAGCCGTCCGTCCCGCCATCGCGCGAGCCCCCCCGCCGCGGTGCCGATCCAGAGGGCGCCCGTCGAGTCCTCGCGCAGGCCGAGCACCGAGTCGAGCCGCCGCTCGGCCCTCCCGACCGGCGCGAAGACGTCCCCGTCGAGGACCTGGAGCCCGCTCCCGTACGTCCCGATGAAGAGCCGGCCGTCCCGGCCGCGCGTCACCGGCCCGAACTGCGCGCCGAGCGCGCCGTCGCGCGCCGACAGGACCCGGGCGCCGCTCCCGTCGAGGCGCAGCAGGCCCCCGGTGTAGCCCGCCACGTAGAGCCGGCCCTGCCGATCCTCGCCGAAGGAGCTGACGGAGACCGGCTCGGGAAGCGGAACCGTCGTGAACGAATCGCCCCGCATCCGGGCGATGCCGGTGGAGGTCCCGACCCAGAGCGTTCCCGCGCCGTCCGTGTACAGGGAACGGATGACGTCGTCGGGGAGTCCGTCGCGAGCCGTGTAGACGCGCACGGCGCCCGTTCGCGGGTCGAGGCGGTCGAGCCCGCCCCCGTACGTCCCCGCCCAGACGGCACCGGCCGCGTCGACGAGGACCGTCTTCACGTTGTCGTGCGAGAGCCCCTCGCGCTTGCCGTACGCCACCACCGCGCCGTCGCGAAGCCGGCCCAGACCGCTGCCGTGGGTTCCGATCCAGAGGCTTCCCGCGGCGTCCTCGAAGAGGACGTTCATCGCGTCCTCGGAGAAGCCGTCGACGGTCCGGAGCGTCGACATCCGCTCGCCGGACCAGCGCAGGAGGCCCTGTCCGTACGTCCCGATCCAGACGTTCCCGTCGCGGTCCTCGACGAGGCGCGTCTGGCTGCTGACGGGCACGCGCGCGTCGGGCGGCGCGGTGACGCGCCCGTCGTGGACGTGCGCGAGGGTACCCGACGCCGTCGTGACCCAGACCCCTCCGGCGCGGTCGGCGGCGAGCGCGGTGACACGCGGGTCGGCCAGCCCCTCCGCGGACCCGAAGGTCCCGGTGACGGCCCGGCCGGAGAGACGCGTCAGCCCATGCTCCGTCCCCACCCACATCCCTCCGTCGGCCGCCTCCGCGAACGCCCTGACCTCGAGCGACGTACCCATCGGCCGGTCCCAGACGCCGGCCGCGAGGCGCAGGAGCTGGCCGTCCCGGTAGTGCGCCCAGAGCGCGCCCCCCCGGTCCTCGTGGAGGCGCACGATCGCCGCGGCCGGCGCGTCGGGCGACGTCGTCACCTTCTGGAACGCTCCGTCCCGGAGCCGCGCGAGCTGCCCCTCGGGGCCGGACACCCAGAGGACCCCGTCGCGTCCGCCCGCCGCCGACACCACCAGACCCCACGTCCCCTCGGACGACAGCGCCCGCCGGTCGAAAACGGTGAACCGCACCCCGTCGAATCGCGCCAGCCCCATCCCCGTCCCGACCCAGAGGTAGCCGTCGGCGGTCTCGGCGAGGCAGGTCACCGAGATGTGCGGGAGCCCTTGCTCGGTCGACCACACCTCCCGCACGTGCTGGGTGACCTCGCGGTGCGGGTCGAGCGCGGCCGCCCGCGTCGAGAGCAGGGTCAGGAGGAAGAGGGCCCGGATCCTCAAGATGGGGAGGTTAGCCGACGCCGCCGCGGTCTCAGCCGGCCGTGGCGGCCGGGGCCTTCAGCAGGAGGAGGCGCGTGTAGAGCACCCGGAAGCCCAGCCGCTCGAACGTGCGTTGCGACGTGCTCCCGGGCGCGGTGGTGGTGATCACGAGGTCGGCCTCGCCTCCGGCCTCCCGGATCGACGCCACCGTCACGGCCCTCTGCACGCCGCGCCTCCGGTACGCCTCCCGCGTGGCGCAGCCGAAGATCCCGAGGACGCCCTCGTGGAGCCAAGCCGCTCCGCCGCCCGCCGGCTCGCCGTCGACCCGGGCCAGGTAGCGGCGGATCCGCGGATGTGAGAACGCCGAGATCACCCCGATGAGGTCCTCGACCGAGGGGCCCGGCGCCGCGGCGCCGTCGTGCGCGACGGGAGCCTCGGCCGCCGCGAACCCCTCGGCCACGACGCGCAGCCACAGCTCCTCCTCGTCGGGGCCCACCCGTGTCACGCGAACGGCACCCTCCGGTCCGCCGAAGCGAGTCGCGAGCTCCGGTCCGAGCGGGAGCCCCAGCTCGGTCTCGAAGCCGATCGGCACGTAGCCCCGCGAGACGAGCCGCGCCGGCAGCTCGGGCGCCGCGAGCGGGCACAGCTCGACCTGCGCCGGCACGCTCCGTTCCGCGTAGAGCGCGTCGATCCGGTCGAGGTCGGCGTCGTCGACCGGGCCGTCGAGGCCCAGGCCGAGCACCTTGTTCAGCGGCGAGCCGGCCCGGCCGCACAGCGCGAGCCCGCCGCCGGCCTCGAGGGACGACAGATCCGTCGATTCGTGGCGCCCCGCGAGCGCGCAGAAGGCGATCTCCGCGCGCTCCACGCGGCGGGCGAGGTCGAGGCCGGCGAGCAGCACCATGGCCGCGATGCTACCCGGGGAGACCCGGGAGAGGCCTCGTCAGAACTTCATGACCTTGTCGAGCTTGCCGTTCAGCTTGAAGAGGACCATCCCTCCCCCGTCCTTCACCGTGACGATCCAGCTGTGGCTCTTGCAGAAGACGCCCGGGGTGAGCTGCACGGTGTCGACCTTCCGGTCGGGATGACCGAGGAGCTGAGGCGCCTGCTGCACCATCGCGGGGACCACCGTGAAGTCGACCTTGGCGAGGGCGATCTTCTTGTCGCAGTCGTCGCTGCCGCCATCGCCCGGACCGGTCACCGCTCCCCCCTCGTACTTGAACTCGCAGCGCCCGCTCGAGGTGTCGCGGCAGGCCGCCTTGGCGAGCGCGAACTCCGGGTAGATCGCGAGCTCGTAGACCTCGGGCACCCGCCCCGGCAGGATGGCCTTCAGCTGGGCGAGGTCGTCGTACAGGCTCCCCTTCTGCTTCGGACGCGTCGCGTCCTCGATCGCCACGACCTCGTCCTTCGCCTCGGGCTGCACGCGGAAGAGGGCGTTCCGGGCGGCCTGGGCGATGAACCCGTCGGGGTCCTTGAGGGCCTCACGCAGGATCGGGATCGCCGGCCTCGCCGCTTCGTGCATCTCGCCGAGCGCCGAGAGCGCCGCCTGCCGGACCTTGGGCCACTTGTCTGCCTTGGCCGCCTTCATCAGCGCCGGGATCGCCGATTTCGCGTACTTCTCGCCGAAGCTTCCCAGCGCCTCGGCCGCGGCGACGCGGACGTCGTTCTCGTCCGTCTCCAAGAGCTCGATGATCTTCGGCACGGCCGACTGCCCGTAAGCCCCCTTGTACCCGAGCGACCGCGCCGCGCTCGCACGCTCGCTCGCCTCGGACGAGTCGAGCTGCTCGATCATCTCCCGCACCTTCTGCGACGGCTTCTGGGCCGCCGCGACGGGGGCGAGTAGCGTGAAACAGAGGACGGTCACGAGCTGACGCCGCATCGAAGCCTCCTTGTGGAACGAGGTCATGGCCGGATCCCATGGAATCGTACTCTCGCCCGACCCGGCGGACCGGCGCAGCCGGTAACCTCCCGTGCCATGCCGCCGCTCTCGAAGCTCGACCAGAAGCTCGCCGCGATGAGAGCGATGGAGCGGTCGACCGAGCCACCGGACGAGGCGGCGGTCCGCGATGCGCTCGGGAGCAGGGTCGGGATCCTCGTCGCGGCCGCCGTCCGCGTCATGGCCACCCGGGAGCTGCCGGGTCTGAGGTCGGAGCTGCCGGCCGCGTTCACGCGCCTGTGCGAGAAGCCGGTGGAGCGCGATCCGGGATGTCGCGGCAAGATCGCGATCGCCCGCGCGCTCCACGAGAGCGACACCTGGGAGGACGAGGTCTTCGTCCGCGGCGTCTCGCTCGTTCAGGAGGAGCCGGTCTGGGGCGGGCGCGAGGACACCGCCGCGGAGCTGCGCGCGGAGTGCGCGATGGCGTTCGCGCACGCCGGTCGGGAGGACGCGCTCGACGTCCTCGCCGACCTCCTCGCCGATCCGCAGCGGGCGGCCCGCGCGGGGGCCGCGCAGGCGCTCGGAGATACCGGCCGCCCCGACGCCTCCGCCCTCCTGCGCTACAAGGTCCGGATCGGCGACCCCGAGCCGGAGGTGATCGCCGCCTGCCTCGACTCGCTGCTGGCCCTCTCGCCGCGCCCCGGGCTCTCCTTCCTCGCGGAGCTCCTGAAGGAGGACGACGACCGGTCCGGAGCCGCCGCGCTCGCCCTCGGGCAGAGCCGGCTCGCCGCCGCGACGCCCCTTCTCGTGGCGTGGTGCGAGGACGTGAGAGACGACCTGCGGCACAGGGTCGGCTACGTCGCCCTCGCCCTCCTCCGCGACGAGGCCGCCTTCGAGCACCTGCTCGGGCGGGTCCGCGAGGCGGCTCCCCCCGACGCGATCGCGGCGGCCAAGGCCCTGGCGACGTTCCGCGACGACCCCCGGCTCGCGGCCCGCCTCCGCGAGGCCGCTGCCGGACGCGAGCGAGCGGTCGTGTCGGCGGTGGAGACCGCCCTGGGCTGACCGGACCGCGTCCCGCCGCCCGGCGCCTGCCCGCGGTCCGCCATGATTCACCCTGACCGGGCGCCGCTCGCCCCGCCCGGGGCTACCATCCGGAAGGCGACGGGCCGTCCGATGCGATCGACGCGCCGACGTGCCCGGATCCCCGAACGTCGGTTCTTCCGTCAGGAGGACCACTTGAAGACAGCCGTTGGAATCAGCCTGGGATCGGGCCAGCACAACTTCGAGCTCGAGACGGACTTCCTGGGACAGCCTCTCAAGGTGTGGCGCCTGGGGTCGGATGCCAGCACGGCCAAGACCGTGAGGTTGCTGCGCGCCTGGGAGCCGAACGCCGACGCCATTGGAATCGGCTTCGTGAAGGACCGTTACACGCTCCCCTGGCGGCGCCGCCTGGCGACGGACGTCACCCAGCTGACGAACGCCGTGACACGCATCCCCGTCACCACCGGGGCGCGCCTCGCGGACATCCTCCAGGAATGGGCCGTCCGCCACGTCCAGGCCACGCTCGGCTCCTACTTCACGAACGCCAACGTGCTGTTCTTCTCCGGGATGTCGAACCTCAAGCTCGCCCAGACGGTCTGCGAGTACACGCAGAACGTCAGCTTCGCCGACCCGCTGCTCCAGCTCGGCATCCCCAAGCTGCTGACCTCGCTCGACGCGCTGCAGCTCTACACCGCCGGCGCTCACCGGGTCCTCGACTGGACCGTGCCCGGCGTCATGACGTCGGAGGCGATGAAGGACTGGACGCGCTTCCTGCTGCGCAGGGCGATCCACGAGGCCACGGTCGTCGTCGCCCCGGTGCACGACCTCGACGACTTCGACCACGAGGAGCTGGCCGGCAAGACGATCGTCACCTCCACGGTCAGCGACGACCGCATCGCCAAGCTCCGCAAGAAGGGCGTCGCCATGGTGGTCGACGGCTCGCCCGTCCTGTTCGACCACGTGATCGCGCCCAGCCTCCTGGACGCGATGATCATCGCGGCGACGGGGAAGAAGCCCGCGGACCTCCTGGAGGACGACTACCTGGAGATCCTCTGCCAGCTCAAGGTCGAGCCCCGGATCCTCTATCCGAACGGCTTCAAGCGGATCAACCGCTTCGCCTTCGTCATCCACCCGCTCTCGCAGGAATACTTCAAGACGGTCAAGCCGATCGAGCTGCTCTCCCAGGTGACGCCGCCGGTGTTCATGGACACGATGGAGAAGGTGCTGGCCTACATGCCGCCCTTCGTCTACTCGAAGGTCACCGGCATCAGGTCCCCGACCGGCGTGGAGGCCGAGGGCTGGCTGATCTCCGTGGGGGGCACGCCCAAGGAGATCATGAGCCACGACCCGGAGTTCACGTACCGGCGCCTGCTGGAGGCCGCGAGGATCGCCAAGCAGCTCGGCGCGCAGATCATGGGCCTGGGCGCCTTCACGAAGGTCGTGGGCGACGCCGGCGTCACCGTCGCCCGGCGCGCGCCGCTGCCGATCACCACGGGCAACAGCTACAGCGCCTCCGGCGCGCTCTGGGCGGCGCGCGACGCGCTGCTGCGCCTCCGCCTCCTTCCGCCGCCGAAGCCCGGCGGGAAGATCGCGATGAAGGCGATGGTGGTGGGGGCGACCGGGGCCATCGGCTCGGTGTGCGCGCGCCTTCTGGCGATGGCCGCCGACGAGGTCTACATGGTGTCCCCCGAGACGGCCAAGCTGCTCGCCCTCAAGGAGTCGATCCTCAAGGACACCCCCGACGCCCGGCTGTTCCTCTCGTCGCGTGCCGACAAGGACATCGCGGACATGGACATGATCGTCACCGCCACCTCCGGCGCCGGCAAGAAGGTCCTCGACATCATGAAGGTCAAGCCGGGATGCGTGATCACCGACGTGGCGCGCCCCCTCGATCTCCCGCCGGGCGAGGTCGCCAAACGCCCGGACGTTCTGGTGATCGAGTCGGGCGAGATCCAGCTCCCCGGGGACGTGGAGATGAAGAACATCGGGCTGCCCGAGAACGTCGCCTACGCCTGCCTCGCCGAGACGATCGTGCTGGCGCTGGAGGGGAAGTTCGAGAGCTACACGGTCGGGCGGGAGATCGAGTGGGCGAAGGTCCGCGAGATCTACCGGCTGGGCCTCAAGCACGGGATGAAGCTCGCCGCCATCTCCGGGGTCAACGGCCCCTACTCCGACGCGGACATCGAGCGCGTGCGCGAGCTGGCCCTGGCCGCGCGCGCCCGCCCCGCGGCGT
>CAYLNK010000348.1:0-6992 GCA_964384675.1 uncultured Holophagales bacterium
GTGGCGAGGAGCGCGACCGCGATGCCGAGCGCCGCGCCGACGGCGGAGATCACCGTCGCCTCCGCGACCATCTGCGAGAGGAGCCGTGCCCGTCCGGCGCCGAGCGCCGTCCGGACCGCCGCCTCCCGGTGCCTCGCCGCGGCGCGCGAGAGGAGCAGGCTCGAGACGTTGACGCAGGCGACGAGGAGCACGAGCGCCGCCGCCGCGAAGAGCACCTGCACCGGCTTCCTCACCTTCCCGACCACGGCCTCGAGGTACGGCGCGAGGACCACGCCCCAGCCCTTCGCCTTGTCCGGCTCCCGCTCGGCGATCTCGGACGCGACCGCCGTGAGCTCCCGGCTCGCGTCGTCGAGCGAGACCCCGGGACGGAGCCTTCCGACGACTCCCAGCCACTTCGCGCCGCGGTTCCCGAGGTCCCGCTCGTCGAAGGCGAGGGGCATCCAGAGAGCCGTCGTGGCGCTCGGGAAGCGGAACGAGGCCGGCATCACGCCGACCACGGTGCGCGCCTGGCCCGACAGGGTCAGCGTGCGGCCGAGGATCCCCGGGTCGGCGCCGAAGCGCGTCCGCCAGAGCGGCTCCGAGAGGATCACGACGGCGTCCTCTCCCGGCTTTCCTTCCTCCGCCCGGAACGGGCGGCCCAGGAGCGGCGTGACCCCGAGGAGCGGGAAGAGCTCGGGAGTCGCCGCTTGGCCCTGGATCCTCTCGACCCCGGCCTCGCCGGCCAGCGTCACGCGGTCGTCCACGTACGCGGCCAGCTGCGAGAAGGAGCGGGCGCGCTCGCGCCAGTCGACGACGTTACGCGGCGACGCGCTGAAGCGCGGCATCCCCTGCTCCGGGTTGCTCTCCCAGATCCTGACCAGCCGGCCGGCCTCCGGATACGGCAGCGGCCGCACCAGTACCGCGTGGAGGACGGTGAAGACCGCGGTGTTGGCGCCGATGCCGAGCGCCAGCGTCACCATCGCCGCGGCGGAGAACGCGGGGCTCTTGGCGAGCGTGCGGAACGCCAGGCGGAGATCGGAGAGGAAAGTCATCACTCGCTCCTCAATGCGGTCGTCGGGTCCACCGCGAGGGCTCGGCGCGCGGGCAGGAGCGCCGCGGGAAGAGTCGTGAGCAGGAGGAGGGCACCCGCCGACGCGAACGTCAGCGGATCGCCGGTGTCGACGCCGAAGAGGAGGGAGGCGAGGAGTCGGGTTCCCGCCGCGGCGGCGACGAGCCCGACGGCGGTGCCGGCGAGAGAGAGGCGCACCATCCGTCCGACGAACAGCTCCAGGACGTCGCGCCGGGTGGCGCCGAGGGCCACCCGGAGGCCGACCTCGCGCGTGCGCCGCGAGACGAGGTACGCCACCAGGCCGTGGATCCCGAGCGCCGCGAGACCGACGGAGACGAGGGCGAAGCCGGCGAGGAGACGCGCGACGAGGTCGTGCGTGGCCCGCGCCGCGCCCACCGCCGCCCCGCCGGTCCTGACCCGGGAGACCGGCAGGTCGGGGCTCAGCGCCGCCACCTCCCGGCGGATCGCCGGGACGAGCGTCGCGGGCGGAACGCTCGCGCGCACCATCAGGGTCGCGAACGGCGGGCTGTACTGGAGCGAGGCGAGGTACACCGCCGGACCCGGCTCCTCGTCGAGCCGCCCGTACCGCACGTCCCCGACGACGCCGACGACCCGAGCCGTCTCGTCGTCGCCGAAGGCCCCCTGACCCGGTGTGAAGCGGTGACCGATCGGGTCCTGCCCGGGCCAGAACGTCGACGCCGCCTTCCGGCTCACCAAGGCCACGCGCGGGCTCCCGGCCCGGTCTGCCGATGTGAAGCCGCGGCCGGCCACCAGCCTCGCGCCGAGCGTCGCCAGGTGGTCCGGTCCGACGAAGTGGATGCCCGTCCTGACGAACGAGTCCGGATCGAAGCGGCGGTCGTCCACCCGCAGGACGACGGTCCGGAGCCCGCCGCCGTCCCCGAGCGGAACGGCGTTCCCGACGCTCGCCGCCGTGACCCCCGGGAGAGTCCGCACCCGCGACAGGAGCGCTTCCACGAACGCGGGGAACGTCTTCCCGGTGAAGTCGCCGCTCACGGGCGTGAGCTGCATGGTGAGGAGGCCGTCGGGCGTGAAGCCGGGATCGACGCGCGAGAGCGCCATCGACGTCCGGACGAGGAGCCCCGCCGCGACGAGGAGCGCCGTGGCGATGGCCACCTCGGCGACGACCAGCGCGCCGTGCCGCCGGGCCCGGTCGTTCCGTTCGTCGCCCGCGGAGCCGCGCAGCGCGTCGTTCACCCGGACGCGGAAGGCGCCCACGGCGGGGACGAGGCCGAAGAGGAGACCGGTCGCGAGAGAGAGGGCGAGCGTCACGCCGGCGACACGGGCGTCGAGCGCGATCCGGTCGAGCCTCAGCCCGCCGAGCGCGTCCGGCGTGAGAGCCGAGACCGCCCTCACCCCGAGCGATGCGAGGACGAGCCCGAGCGCGCCTCCGGCGAACGTGAGCAGGACGCTCTCCGCGAGGAGGAGCCGCACGATCCGGCCACGCGACGCTCCGGTGGCGAGGCGGATGGCGACGTCCCGCTCCCGCCGGGCGGCGCGCGCCAGCAGCAGGCTCGCGACGTTCGCGCACGCCAGGAGGAGCACGAGCCCGACGGCTCCCTGGAGGGCGAGGAGGATCCGGGCGGTTCGCGGGTCGCGGCGCGCGGCGGCGAGCGGGCGCGAGGCGATGCCGTAGGTCGTCCCGTCGGAGAGGAGCGGCGGCAGGGGCGTCGCTTCCTGGACCGCGTTCGCGAGCGACGCGAGGGCGGTCGTCGAGGGGCGCCTCTTGCCGACCCGGCCCACCACCTCGAGCCACAGGTTCCACGGCTCCGTCAATGCCGTGGGATACGTGAGCGCCGGCGCGGCGGCGAGCGGAACGAAGACGTCCGCGTCCCCGGTCAGGCCCCTGAAGCCAGTCGGCGCGACGCCGACGATCGTGAGCGGAACGCGATTCAGGTGGATCGTCCGGCCCAGGGCCGCCCGATCGCCCCCGAACCGCTCGTGGAAGAGACGCGAGCCGAGGACGGCGACGTGCGCGCCGTCGTCGGAGCGGAGGAGTCGCCCGGCGCCCGCGTCGAGGCCGAGCAGGGAGAAGTAGCTCGTCGTGACGAGCTCGACCCGGATGCGCTCCGGCGATCCGGTGCCCGTCAGCGCGACCTCCTCGTCGCCGAACGCCGCGAGCTCCGTGTAGAGCTTCTGCGTCTTCGTCAGGACGTCCAGCTTCGGGCCCGACCACGGCAGGAGCTGCGGCTCCGGCTCGCGCGGGCTCCGGGCCTCGAGCGACACGAGCTCGATCCGGCCGGGATCACGGTAGGGCGGAGGCGCGAGGAGCAGCCCGTTGACGAGGCTGAAGACCGCGCTGTTGGCGCCGATCGCGAGGGCCAGGGTGAGGATCGCCGTGGCCGCGAAGCCAGGGCACCTCGAAAGCGAACGAAGGGCGAGGCGGAGGTCGGAGGTCATGCGTCGTGCCTCAGCGCGGTGAGCGGGTCGAGCCGGGCGGCCCGGCCCGCGGGGAGCGAGCAGGCGACGAAGGCGGTCGAGAGGAGGACGAGGGCGGCGGTGCCGAGCGCGGCAGGATCCGCGGGCGTCACGTCGACGAGGAGGCTCGACATGAGGCGCGTCGTGGCGAGCGCGCCGCCGAGGCCGAGCAGGAGTCCGGCGGCGGTGAGCGTCAGGCCCTCGGCGAGGACGAGCCGCAGGATGTCGGGCGAGCCGGCACCGACGGCCACGCGGACGCCGATCTCGCGCGTCCGGCGGAGAACGGACGTCGAGAGGAGTCCGTAGAGGCCCACCGCCGCGAGCGCGAGCGCGACGGCCGCCAGCCCCGAGGCGAGGGCGAGCCCCAGCCGTCGCCTCGCCACCGAGCGCGCCACGACGCTCTCCATCGGGGCGACGTTAGCGACCACGAGCTCGGGGTCGAGAGCCCGGAGCGCGCCCCGCACCGCGGACGCGGCCGCGAGCGGCTCGCCCGAGGTCCGCACGACCACGAACGGGGAGCCGGGCGGCGACTGCCGGAGGGGGAGGTACACCTCGGGCCGGGCGTCCTCGGAGAGGCCGTGGTGGCGGACGTCTCCGACCACCCCCACGACCGTGCGCCACGGGCTCGCCGGGTTCGGGCCGAGGCGGACCCGCTTGCCGAGCGGACTCGCGGCGGGCCAGAGCTGCCGGGCCGCGGTGGCGTTGACCATCACGACCGGCGTCGCGTCGCCGGGGGAGAACGTGCGGCCCTCCTTCACGGCGATCCCCATCGCCCGGAAGTACCCGTCGCTCGCCACGCGGTAGTCGACCTCGGCCGGGGCGCCCTCGGTCACGCCCTCGCGCACGAGGGCGCTCGAGACGTTCCCGACCGGACCGAGCGGCAGGCGCGTCGTCGCGCCGACGGCCGTCACGCCCGGAAGCGCCGCCAGCCGCGACGCGACGAGCTCGTGGAAGGCGATCCGGGCCGCCGGGTCGTCGTACCGGCCGCCCGGCAGGATCGTCTGCAGCGTCAGCACGCCTCGCGGGACGAAGCCCGGGTCGCGGTCGAGCATCCGGACGAAGCTCCGGACGAGAAGGCTCGCGCCGGCGAGGAGGACGAAGGACAGGGCGATCTGGGCGACCGAGAGGACGCCGCGCGACCGGGGCGACGGATCTTTCGCACGGGCGAGGGGAGCGAGACCGAACGCGAGGGCGACGAGCGCAGCCAGCGTCACGACCGCCGCGACCTCCGGTGCGCCGAGGCGAAGCTCGCCGCGGAGCGGCAGGTCGATCGCCTCGAGCCCGGCGACGAGCTTCACCGCGAGCGAGCCGAGCGCGAGCCCGAGGGCCGCGCCGAGGCCGGCGACGACGGCTCCTTCCGCGAACGTGGGGACCAGGAGCTGGAGCCGGCTGGCGCCGAGCGCCTGTCTCACCACCCGCTCCTTCTCGCGCGAGGCGGCGCGGGCCACGAAGAGGCCGCCGACGTTGGCGACCGCGATCGCGAGGAGGCCGAGTACCGCCGCGGCCAGGACCAGGAGCGGCCGGCGGGCGTCGCCGACGACGAACTCCCGGAGCGGCACGGCGCCCAGGCCGATCCCGGAGTTGGAATCCGGGTACCGCTTCGCGAGCTCGCGCGCCAGGCCGCCCAGCTCCGAGCCAAGCGACGCCACGCTCGTGCCGGGAGCCAGGCGTCCGAGGAGCGTGAGGTAGTGGACCGACCGGTTGTCGATCCGGTTCGCGTCGAAGAAGCGCCCGCCGTACGAGAGCGGGAAGTAGAGGTCGGCCGCGCCCGCGGGCGTCCGGAAGCCGCGCGGGAGGACGCCGACGACGG
This sequence comes from uncultured Holophagales bacterium, assembly GCA_964384675.1. Classification (GTDB taxonomy): domain Bacteria; phylum Acidobacteriota; class Thermoanaerobaculia; order UBA5066; family UBA5066; genus CAYLNK01. Next base: position 5,295 of record CAYLNK010000348.1, read on the forward strand.
TGACCGTCTCGGTGTGGCGAATCGAACGTCCCACCAGCGACGCGTCCCCTCCGAAGCGGCGCCGGAAGAGGTCGTCGGAGACGAGGACCACGGCGTCCCGACCGGCGGTCGCCTCTTCGTCCGCGAAGAGACGCCCGAGCGCGGGCTCGACGCCGAGCATCCGGAGCACCCGCGGCTCGATCAGGAGCGCGTTCACGAGCTCGGGGTCCCCTTCGCGCAGGGTCGTCTGGAACGGCCGGGAGACGAGCGCTCCCGACTCCTCGAGCCGGCTCGAGCGCCGGATGTCCTCCGCGTTCGCGGGGGCGACGGGATACCGGTCATCGCCGGTCGAGGCGTTCGTCTCGGTGATCGCGACGAGGCGCGCGGCGTCCCGGTACGGCAGCGGCCGGAGGAGGTGGACGTCGAGGAGGGCGATCGCGGCGGCGGCCGTGCCGAACGCCAGCCCGAGCGTGAGGACGGCGGTGACCGTGAAGGCGGGGCTCGAGAGGAGCGTCCGGACGGCGATTCGCAGCTGCCGCATCATTCCCTCCTGAGCGCCAGGACGGGATCGAGCGCCGCGGCGCGCCTGGCTGGGACGACGCTCGCGGCGAGCGAGACGAGGGCGAGGAGGAGCACGGCGCCGAGAAGAGTGAGCGGATCCGCCGGGGCGACCCCGAAGAGGAGCCCGCCGATCGCACGGCCGAGCGCGAGCGCCAGGGGAAGCCCGGCGAGAAGGCCGAAGGCCGCTGGCGCGAGCGCCGTGCCGAGAACCAGGTTCACGAGCCGAAGCCGGTCGGCGCCGAGAGCGGCCCGGATCCCGATCTCCCGGGTGCGCTCCGTCACCAGGCCCGAGACGACGCCGAACGTGCCGACCGCGGACAGGACGAGCGCGGCGAACGCGAAGAGACCGAAGAGGGTCGACGTGAGGCGGGCCGGCTTCAGGGACGTGGCGCGCACCTCGCGGAGCGTGGCGACGCGGGCGATCGGCTGCGTCGCGTCGACCGATCGGACGGCGGCGCGTGCCGCGCCGACGAGGTCTTCCGGCCTCCCCTTCCCCGTCACCACCAGCGACATCACGTCGTCGCCCCACTGTGCGTGCGGCACGTACACCTGCGGGAACGGCTCGGCGCCGAGGGACTCGTGGCGCACGTCGCCGACGATCCCGACCACCGTGAAGGCCGTGCTCGTCGGGCCGCCGATCCGGAGCCTCCGCCCGATCGGGTCGTCGTCGCCCCAGACGCGGCGGGCCGCCGTGCGGCTGACGAGGGCGACGGGCAGAGTGTCGGCGCGGTCCGCCGAGGTGAACGCGCGGCCCCTCACGAGCGGGATCCCCATCACGGTGAGGTAGCCGGGGCTGATCGAGATCCGGTCGCCGGTCGGCGCCAGCTCCGGGTTCGCGAGCGGCCGGTCCTCGGCGTTCAGGCCCGACTGGTCGAGGTCGCCGCGGAGCGGGAGCTGGCTCGCCACCGCCGCGGCCGTCACACCGGGCTGCGCCGCCGCCGAGTCCGCGATGGCCGAGTAGAGGGCGACACACGCCTCGGTCGTGCGGTACTTGGCGCCGCTGGCGTTCACCTCCATCGTGACGGCCGTCGTGGCCGACGAGGCCGACCCCGCCGAGAAGCCGGGGTCCACCGCGAGCAGCCGCGTGAAGCTCCGCGCCAGGAGGCCGGCTCCCGCGAGGAGCGCGAGGCCCAGCGCCACGTCGGCGGCCACCAGGAG
>CAYLNK010000349.1:0-6945 GCA_964384675.1 uncultured Holophagales bacterium
GACGCCCGCGTGGCGGCTCGCCACGACGAAGGCGTCGCGGGGGTCGGCGCGCTTCGGGACCGCGGCCAGGACGAGCCCCGGCTCGGGCGTCGTCGGCAGGTCCTTCAGCGAGTGCACCGCGAAGTCGCACTCCCCGCGGCGCAGCGCGTCGTCGAGGGCGCGGGTGAAGACGCCGGTCTCGTCCGAGCCCTGCGGGGCGCGGCCCTCGGTCGAGAGTCGGTCGCCCTCGGTACGCACGATGACGACCTCGACGGGGATCCCCGTCGCCGCGGTCAGCGCGGCCGCGTAGGCGCCCGACTGGGCGCGGGCGAGCGCGCTCCCGCGCGTTCCCATCCGGAGGGCCTCGTTCATTCCGCTCACTTCTCCCCGTCCAGCTTGAAGAGGGCCCGGACCGCCGCGGCCCGCTCGAGCCGCTCCGACGGATCCCCTTCCTTGAGCCCCACCGTGGGGGCGTGGAGGATCTTGGCCACGATTCCTTCGGTGATCCGGTTCACCAGCTCTCGCTCCGATTCCGGCAGCTTGGCGAGCTTCCCGGCGTGCCGCTCCAGCTCCGTCCGGCGCAGCTCGTCGAACCGCCCGCGCAGGGCCTTCAGCACGTCGACGTGCGAGAGACCGGCATACCAGTCCAGGAAGCGGCGCACCGCGTCCTCGACGACCAGCTCGGCCTTGGGGATCTCCGCGATCCGCTCGGCCGCGTTCTGCCGCGCCAGCTCGCCGACCGCGTCCATGTCGTACAGGTAGACGTCGGCCAGGTCGCCGGCGGCCACCTCCACGTCTCGCGGGACGGCGAGGTCCAGGATCAGGAGCGGGCCGCGGCGGCGTGACTTTCCGAGCACCTTCTTCAGCTCGTCCGCCTTCACGACCGGCTCGGGCGCTCCCGTCGCCGACAGCACGATGTCGACGTCGGCGAAGGCCGCCACGCGCGCGTCCCACGGCACCGATCGCCCCCCGGAGCGCTCGGCCAGGGCCGCCGCCTTCTCGGGCGAGCGGTTCGTGAAGACGAGGTCTGTGACGCCCTCGTCCACCAGCAGGCGCGCCGTCAGCTCCACGGTCTCCCCGGCCCCCAGGAGCAGCACGCGCCTGCCGGCCAGGGTCTCGAAGACCCGGTTCGCGAGCGACAGCGCGATCCCGGCGACGGACGTCGGCCGCTGGCCGAGGCCGGTCTCGGTCCTGACGCGCCGTCCGCACTCCACGGCCGACATGAAGAGGCGGTTCGTGACGGCGCGCGTCGTCCGCGCCTCCGATGCGAACTTGTACGCCTCGCGGATCTGTCCCAGGATCTGAGCCTCGCCGAGCGCCATCGAGTCCAGGCCCGCCGCCACGTGGAAGAGGTGCCGCACCATGGCGTCGCCCGAGGCAGACCGCGCCGTCCGCTGGAGGACCTCGCGGTCCACCGCGTGGAAGCGCGACAGGAATCCGGAGAGCGCCGCGAAGCCGTCGGGATGCTCCGTCAGCCCGTAGATCTCCGCCCGGTTGCACGTCGAGACGATCGCCCCCTCGGAGAGGATCCGCTCGCGGAAGAGCCCGTCCAGCGCCTCGAGCGCCCTCTCCTTGGAGAACGCCAGCCGCTCGCGCAGGTCGAGCGGAGCGTCGTGGTGGCTCCAGCCGACGAAGATGAGATCGGTCACAGGAAGACGTGGAGGCGGCTGGCGAGGAGGTTCCCCGCGGTGTAGGAGAAGACGACCAGGAGGAACCCGATCACCGACAGCCGCGCCGTCATCGCCGGCGCGGCGCCCCGGTGCGCCCTCACCAGGATGACGCCGTAGAAGGCGAGGATCACCACCGTCAGGGCGACCTTCGGGTCCAGGAGCCAGAGCGGGTGCTCGGTGCGCCAGACGTGCCGGCCCCAGTAGAGCCCGCACAGGAGGCCGGCGACCAGGGCCACGAAGCCGACGCCGAGCGACGTCCGGTTCGCCCGCTCGAGCGTGGAGAGCGGCGGGAGGCTCCAGGCGGGACGGCTCAGTACCTGCCGGGCGCGCGCCTTCAGCGAGCGGCTGGCCGCCAGGTACAGGACCGACAGCGCGCACGCCACACCCCAGGCCGCGTACGCCAGCATGTTGAGGGTGACGTGGAACGCGAAGATCGCGCCCCGCAGCTCCTCCTTCGGCGGGCCGCCCCGCATCGGCACCGCGAGCGCCAGGAGCAGCAGCACCGTGGCGGCCGGGATCAGGAACGGACCGAGCGAGCGGTCCCGGTGGCGCAGCTCCAGGACCAGGTTGAGGACCGCCAGGAAGAAGCCGAAGAGCGCCATCGAGCCGAGGAGGTCCCGGTACGGCACGCTGTGGAGCTCGCGCGAGCGGACGTAGAGCTCGGTCAGGTTCAGCGCCGCGCCGGCCCCCGCGAGGGCGCTGGCCAGGATCCCGGTGGCGCGCCGCGGCTTCCGGAGGTGCACCAGGTAGAGCGCCGTCGCCGCGACGTACGCCACCATCGCGAGCACGCCCGGGATCGGGTGGTGGAAGGGAGAAAGCGTCTCCATCGCCCTGGATCATCGCCGAAGGGCCGCCCCCGGAGAATGGTGCACGCGCACCAACGCTCAGCGGGCCGCGACGCTCCTTTGGAGCCGCTCCCGGAAGGCGCGGGCCCGCGCCACCGCCGTCTCCGCGTCCGGCGCGGCCGTGACCAGGTGGCCCATCTTCCGGCCGGACCGGGCCTCCCGCTTGCCGTACAGCACCACGTCCAGGACGTCGGGGAAATCGCGCCAGGCCGTCAGGTCCAGGTCCTCGCGCCCCTGGGCGAGCCAGACGTCTCCCAGCAGGTTCGCCATGCAGAACGCGCCCGGCAGCAGGTCCGTCGGCGCGAGGGGGACGCCCAGAAGCACCCGCGCCAGGGCGTCGAACTGGCTCATCCGGCACGCCTGCCGCGTGACGTGGCCAGAATTGTGGGGACGCGGAGCCAGCTCGTTGACGAAGAGCCTCGGCCCGCCGCTCCGCTCGCTCGTCCCGAGGAACAGCTCGGTGGTGAGGAGGCCGACGACGCCCAGCGCGGTGGCCGCGCGTCCGGCGATCTCGCGCGCCTCCCGGGCGATCTCCTCCGGGACGCGCGCCGGGACGACAGTGGTGTCGAGGATGTGGTCCGCGTGCTCGTTCTCGAAGAGCGGAAAGACGGCCTCGACGCCGGCCTCGTCGCGAGCCACCACGCAGCTCACCTCGCGCTCGATCCCGATCCGCTCCTCGAGGACCCACCCGGATCGCTCCAGGACCTCCGCTTCCGGACCGCCCGCCAGCCGGGCGAGGTCGTCGAGCGTCGCGACCTTCCACTGCCCCTTCCCGTCGTAGCCGCCGCGGGCGGTCTTCAGGATCGCCGGGAGACCCAGGTCCCGACCGGCGACCACGAGGTCATCGACGAGGCGGCTGGCCCGGAACTCCGCGTGCGGCAGCCCGCTCACGCGGAAGAGCTCCTTCTCGCGGATCCGATCCTGCGCGGTCTCGAGAACCGCCAGCGACGGCCGGAGGCGGCCCTTCAGGGCGAGCTGCCCCAGCCCCGCCGTCTCGACGTTCTCGAACTCGTACGTGACGACGTCGCACGCCGAGAAGAACGCGTCGAGCCGCGCGACGTCCGTCCACGGGCCGGTGATCGCGGCGGACGCGCGGCGCAGGGCGGGGGCGTCCGGGTCGGGGTCGTAGACGAGGACGTCGGCGCCGAGCCGCTGGAGCGACTCCGCCAGCATCGCGCCGAGCTGGCCGCCGCCGAGGATCCCGGCTCGTCTCAGGACTTTCCCTCGGTCCGGGCTTCCGACGACCGCCGCTGGACCTCGTCGTTGCCGGCGAGGGCTGCCGCGGCCAGCTCCTCGCGGTGCCGGCGCAGCCGGTCGGCCAGCGCCGGCCGGGAAAGCGCCAGGATCTGCACCGCGAAGAGACCCGCGTTCGTGGCGCCCGCCGACCCGATGGCGAACGTCGCGGTCGGGACGCCGGCCGGCATCTGCACGATCGAGAGGAGGCTGTCGAGCCCGTGGAGCGCCTTCGACTGCACCGGGACGCCCAGCACCGGGAGCGTGGTGAGCGAGGCGATCATGCCGGGCAGGTGCGCGGCCCCGCCCGCGCCGGCGACGATCACCGCGAGGCCGCGCGAGGCGGCCGTGCGGGCGTAGTCGAACATCCGCTCCGGCGTCCGGTGGGCGCTCACCACCGCGATCTCGTACGGCACCTCGAACCGGAGGAGGACGTCCTCGGCGTGGCGGAGCGTCTCGTGGTCCGAGGCGCTTCCCATGACGATCCCGACGAGCGGCGAGGCGGGCGGCTCCATGAGCGGTCGAGGTTACCTCGGGAGCCGGCGGGCGGCACCAGGATCCGGTATCTACCTTGCAAGGTGTGTGACATGAGATCCAGCACCTCGCCCCTCCTCCTCGGATTCCTCCTCGCCCTCGCGGGTGCCGAGGCACCGGCGGCCAGGCTCACACCCGACCCCTGGCCCCGGGAATTCACGTCGCCGAAGGGGAGCAGGATCGTCGTCTACCAGCCCCAGATGGAGACCTTCAAAGGTGACACCCTCGGCGGACGCGCGGCCGTCTCGATCACGAAGAGGGACGACCGGACGCAGACGTTCGGCGTGATGTTCTTCTCGGCGAGCGTCTCGGTGGATCGCGACGACCGCTCCGTGGAGATCCTGCGGGCCCGGGTGAATCGGGTCCGGCTCCCGAGCTTCACGCCGGAGGAGGAAGAGGGGTTCGCGGAGGTCCTCGAAGCGGAGGTCCCGCGCTGGCACCTCGTCCTCTCCTACGACCGGGTCCTCGAGAGCGTGAAGGTGGCCGAGCGGGAGAAGAAGAGCGCCGAGGGGTTGAAGAACGACCCGCCCCGGATCCTGTTCGCCGAGGAGCCGACCGTCCTCGTCACCCTGGACGGGGGTCCGCAGCTTCGCGAGGTGGAAGGGTCACCGCTGAAGGTCGTGGTGAACACGGCGCTCTTCATGGTCCTCGACACGCGGAGCGGCCGCTACTACCTCTCCGGCGGGAAGAAGTGGTGGTACGAGGCCGGTGACGCCAGGGGGCCGTGGCGGTCGATCGGCGGCCCGCCGGCGGAGATCGCCGACCTCGCGGCCCGAGCGGTCGAGGCGCGACAGCAGGACGACGCGGACGCCCCGGACGAGGACGGCACCGAGACGGCGAGGCCGCCGAAGATCGTCGTCGCCACCGAACCGACCGAGCTGATCGTCTCCGAGGGGAAGCCGTCGTTCCAGCCGGTCGCCGGGGCGAGCGCGGAGCTCCTCTCGATGGAGAACACCGAGAGCGACGTGCTCCTCGACGTCCCCTCCCAGCAGTACTACGTCCTCCTGTCGGGCCGTTGGTTCCGCAGCAAGGCGCTCACCGGGGGGACGTGGGCGTACGTCTCCCCCGGCGCCCTGCCGGCGACCTTCGCGAACGTGGCTCCCGGATCGAGCGCGGGCGAGATCCGGGCCAGCGTGCCGGGCACGGACGAAGCCGAGGACGCGCTCCTCGACTCCCAGATTCCCGAGACCACGGCAGTCCGGAGGTCCGAGGCGAGACTCGACGTCCGATACGACGGCGAGCCCGAGTTCACGCGGGTCGAGGGCACGCGGACCGAGTACGCGACCAATACCTCCACCTCGGTCCTCCGGATCCGGGGCCGCTACTACGCTTGCGAAGACGCCGTCTGGTACGTGGCGGACGATCCCGCCGGCCCATGGCTCCTCGCGGACTCGATCCCGAGCGACGACATCGACCTGATCCCTCCGAGCGCCCCCGTCTACAACGTCAAGTACGTGCGCATCTACGACGTGACCCCCGACGAGGTCTACTTCGGCTACACGCCGGGCTACGTCGGGGCCTATCCGTGGTACGGCACCGTCGTCTGGGGAACCGGATGGCACTACCGGCCGTGGGTCGGCCCGACGTACTGGTGGCCCCGGCCCTGCACCTGGGGGTTCCACGCACGCTACACGCCGTGGGACGGCTGGGGCTTCGGCAGCTCGTGGAGCTACCCGTTCTTCAGCGCCAGCTTCGGCTGGGGCGACTGGTTCCGGCCCCGCGGCTGGGGCCGGCCGTTCCGCGGTCACGGCGGCTGGCACCGCTCCGGCTGGTTCGGGCCGGGAGGCTACCGGCCACCTCACCACATCGCACAGAGCTACTGGGGCCACCCGCGCGGCGCGGGCTCGTCCGGATGGAGCCGTCCGACCGTGGGGAGGCGCTACGGGACGCTCGGGCCTCACGGCACGGGGCTCCGCGCGGACATCGGCTTCCGCCCGCCGACGCGGCACGTCCGCCCGCCCGGACCGCAGAACGACCTCTACCACCGCTCGCCGGAACGCTCCCGGGACGTCGCGAAAGCTCCGTCGCGTGACGCGTGGCGCCCCGCGACGGCCCGTCCGAACGACGTCCGCGGCGACAGGGACCGCGAGGTCTCGCGCGGGACGAACGAGGGCTGGCGGCGCCGGGGTGACGACGGGTGGCGTACGGCGTCCGGGCGGGAGACGACCCGCCGGCTCGAGAGTCCGGGGGACCGGCCGGAGCGCGGCCTCACGGCACCACCGGATCGAAGAGGGGATCGCGGGTGGTCGGTCCGTCCGGCCGAGCCGCGTCGATTCGACCCCGACACCCGTTCCGAGCCGGATCGCGGCTTCTCGACGCGTCGGCGCGAGGCGGCTCGTTCCGAGGGCTGGTCGCGCCCCGCCCCGCGGGAGCGTTCGGCTCCCGAGTACCGCCCGGCTCCGGAGCGCCGCCCGGCTCCCGAGTACCGCCCGGCTCCCGAGTACCGCCCGGCTCCGGAACGCCGTTCGGCCCCCGAGTACCGCCCGGCTCCGGAGCGCCGCTCGGCCCCCGAGTACCGGTCGGCTCCGGAACGCCGTTCGGCGCCGGAGTACCGCTCGGCGCCGCAGGCCGCGCCGCGCTCAGCGCCCGAGAGGCCGGCGTCCCGTCATGAGGGGGAACGGCGGCGTCACTGACCTGACCCGGACCGAGCGCCTCAGCGCCCCGGCCCGCAGATCTCGGGCCGC
>CAYLNK010000350.1:0-6937 GCA_964384675.1 uncultured Holophagales bacterium
AGCCCTTCTTCTTCGTCACGGCCTGGTCGAGGAGGCTGGCCGAGACCACCTCGTCCTCGGAGAGCTTCCGGCTCCGCTCGTACTCGCGCGCGGCCAGGTCGGCCCCCGTGCACGCCTCCCGTTCCGCCGCCAGGACCGCGTCGAGAGTCCTCTCCCGGAGGCTCACCTGGGCGGCGAGCTCCTCGCCGGCGAGCCGCAGGAGCAGGTCACCTTTCTTCACGCGCTGGCCCTTCGTCACCGCGACCTCGGCCAGCCGGCCGCCGATCTCCGGCGAGAGCGTCGCGCGACGCCGGGACTTGACCGTCCCCGCCTTGCTGTTGGAGACCGTCTCCTCGACCTTCCCCGGAGCCGCGGCCTGCACGGAGACGGCGACGGCCTTCGGAGCCAGGAGCGTCGACCTGACGACGACCGCCGCGCCGATCGCCACGGCGGCCACCGCGAGAAGCCGGACCGGGCGCGCCAACGACATCAGGGCCCCTCCCGTCGACTATAGACCTCGCGCCGGGGCGTCCGGTTACCGCCGCCAGCCGGATCCCGATGCCCTTCCCGCGCCATTCCCCTTGCCGTCGGCGGACCGCAGGCCTAACTTTGAGATGAGTCCCGCCCGGTGGCGAGAGTGAGAGTCGTCCGGCAGGCAGCCCGCGTGCCGCGCCTCACCGCTGGCCGGTCGTGGAGGCGCCATGCGATTCGTTTCGAAGACCGCGGCGGCCGGGAGTCCGGTCGCGCCGTACACGTGTGTCTCCTTCGCTTCACGCTCCCTCGCCGCGTGCGCGGCCGTCGCCTTGCTCGCGGCACCGCCGCTCCGCGCGGCGATTCCCGCGGGCGAACGCACGGCGCTCCTCGACCTCTACAACGCCACAGGGGGACCGGGCTGGACGAACAAGACCAACTGGACGTTCGTCGGGGTCCCGGAGTGCACGTGGTTCGGAGTGACGTGCAACGGGACCGCCACCTCGGTCGTCAAGCTCGAGCTGCCCGCGAACAAGCTCATCGGCACGCTCCCCACCACGCTCGGCAACCTGACGAACCTCGTCACCCTGGACCTCTCGCAGAACAAGCTGTCCGGCCCGATCCCGCCCCAGGTCGTCAACCTCCCGATGCTCCAGATCCTGTACCTGTACAGGAACCAGCTCGGCGGCTCGATTCCCACCGCGTTCGCGAGCACGCCCGCGCTCAAGGAGATCGATCTCTCGGAGAACCAGCTGACGGGAGCGATCCCGTCCCAGATCGGCTTCCTCCCCGCGCTCACGCACCTCGTCCTCCAGAACAACCTCCTCACCGGGTCGATCCCGGCGTCGCTCGGGAGCCTGAGCAACCTCCGGTACCTGATCCTCTCCTCGAACCAGCTGACCGGCGGGATCCCGGGAATCCTCGGAAACCTGTCCCTGCTCGTGCAGCTCAGCCTCAGCCGCAATCCGCTCGGGGGCACGATCCCGCTCGAGCTCGGGGCGCTCTCCTCTCTGGTCTTCATGGACTTGAACAACGCCCAGCTGACCGGGGGTATCCCGGCCCAGCTCGGGAACATCGGGAGCCTCACCACCTGTCACCTCCAGGACAACGACCTGTCCGGGAGCCTGCCATCACAGCTCGGCTCCCTCACCGCGCTCGGCATCCTCGACGTGAGCCGCAACCACCTGAGCGGCCCGCTCCCCTCCAGCCTCGGCAGCCTGACGAACCTCCAGTGGCTCCTGCTGGACCGCAACGCCTTCTCGGGCGCGGTCCCGGCGTCGTTCGTCGGGCTGACCTCGCTGGTCGCGGGACAGCTCGACCTCGGCTACAACGCCCTCTACAGCACCGATCCCGCGCTGACGTCCTTCCTGAGCTCGAAGCAGCCGGGCTGGCCGTCCACCCAGACCGTGGCGCCGACCGGGGTCTCGACCGGGCCGGTCACGCCCACCTCCGTCACGGTGAGCTGGACGCCGATCGCGTACGGCGGAGGCGCCGGCTACTACCAGGTGTCGTACGCGATCCCCGCCCAGGGCCAGTACATGACGTTCCCGACCGTGACGGCGGACAAGCTGGCGAGCTCCCTGGTGGTGACGGGCCTCACCACGGGACAGCCGTACTCGTTCCGGGTCACGACGACCTCGTCGCCCGGCGTCGAGAACCAGAACTCGCTGACCAGCGAGCCGAGCGCCACCGCCCTCGGCACGCCGGCATGCTCCTCCCTCGCCTTCTCACCGTCGTCGCTGCCCTCTCCGGCTCCCGTGGGCACGCCCTACGGCGCGACCGTGCAGGCGAGCGGAGGCACCTCCCCCTACACGTACGGCGCCACGGGCCTTCCCCCCGGCCTCTCCATCGGCGCGGCGACCGGGACGATCTCTGGTACGCCGACGACTCTCGGGAGCTACACGGTGCACGTGACCGTGACCGACTCCCTGGGCTGTCCCGGCGCGAAGGACTATCCGCTCACCATCAGCTGCCCCACGCTCACCCTGCTTCCCGCATCGCTGCCCGCCGGCATCCCCGGCCAGGCGTACGGGCTGGACATCACGGCCACGGGCGGCACCTTCCCGTACACGTTCGCGGCGACGGCCGGAGCCGTGCCGCCGGGTCTCACCTTGACCGCGGCCGGGTTCCTCTACGGGATCCCGACCACGTCCGGCGTCTACGACTTCACCGTGACGGCGACGGACTCGAAGGGCTGCACGGGGAGCCGTCCGTACTCGCTCACCATCTCGTGCGCCCCCATCACGATCACACCGGCCTCGCTGCCCGCGGCGGCCGCGGGCGTGCCGTACGAGAACGTCCTGCAGGCGTCGGGCGGCGTCGCGCCGTATCAGTTCTCGAGGACCGGCAACCTGCCCGCCGGGCTCGCGCTCTCCTCCGACGGGCGGATCTCCGGCACGCCGACCTCGCCAGGCGCCGAGACCTTCACCGTGACCGCCACGGACGCCAGGGGCTGCACCGGGACGCGGACCTATTCGCTCGCCGTGACGTGCGGCGGCATCGTCGTGAGCCTCTCGCCCTCGACGCTGCCGGACGGCGCCGTCGGGGTCCCGTACGCGCTCACGATCACCGCGAGCGGCGGCATGAGCCCGCACACGTTCCAGGCCTCGGGCGACCTGCCGCCGGGCCTCGGCCTCTCCTCCTCGGGCGAGCTGTCGGGCACGCCCTCGACCGCCGGTTCCTTCAACTTCGAGGTGATCGCCACCGACGCGGCCGGCTGCACGGGCTCCCGGACCTACGGCCTCACGGTGACCGCTCCGTGCCCGGCACCTGGCGCGCCCGAGCTCTCCGTCGTTCCCGGCGGGACCGCGGCCGGACAGTCGCTCCTCGCCACCTGGACGGCGGCCGCGGGTCTGCAGGACGGCGGGATCTACGTGGTCGAGACCTCACGCTCGGCGTCCTTCGTGCCGCTGGAATCCAGCACCACGGCGACCTCGACCTGGCTCGTCCTCCCGACGGCTCCGTCGGCCACCGACGGGACCCTCTCGGTGCGCGTCCGCGCCGCTCAGCCGTGCGGGACGGCCGGCCCGGCGTCCGCGAGCCTCGCGGTGGTCCTCACCGCCAGCGGACCGAACGTCCTCCTGTCGCGCTCCGCCCCGTCGCTGATCGCGGCGGTCGGCGAGCCCGCGCCGTCCGGCACGGTCGGGCTCCGCAACACCGGCCTCTCGGCCGCGACCCTCGCCGTCTCGGTGGACGGCGGCTCCTTCGACGTGAGCCCCACCTCCCTCGACCTCGCCCCCGGGGCCGAGACCGCCGTCACGTTCACGGCGCGCGCCTCGTCGATGACGTCGCCGGGCGCCCGCGTCGCGACCCTCGTGGTGACGGGCGGCGGTCCGACGCTGCGCACGCCCCTGCTGCTGACGGTCGTCCCGAGCCCCGTTCCCGCCGGCTCGCGGGCCGGCACACGGGCGCGCCCGGACGTCACCACGGTGGCCTTCGCGGCGCCCGCGGGGCAGAACCCCGAGGCGCGGCGGGTGACGATCTCGGTCGACCCCGTCGTCGGTCCGGGCCCGGTCTACCTGGCCGCGGCCATCGCGCCGGGCGGGTCCTGGCTCCGCCTGGGCGACGAGCTGTCGCAGCCGCTCACGCTCTCGGCTCCGCTCACGCTGACGCTCTCGGTGGACCGATCGGCGCGGAGCGGAACCGACGGCCCACCGACCCTGCGCACCCTCCTCACGCTGACGCCGGTCGGCGCGAACGCCGAGGACGCCGCCGTCCTCGAGGTGCTCGACGCCGAGCCCCTTCCCGTGGTGCCGGGGGACGGCCGTGGGAGCGTGCCGCGAGACGCCACGCGCGAGGCGCGCGAGGCCCTCGCCGTGCTTCCGCCGCCGACGGGCTCGTCCTTCCTGGTCCCGGCCGTCGTGAAGGCGAGCGGGGCGAACCAGTCGGAGTTCTTCTCCGACGGCTGGCTCCGGAACGTCACGTCGACCGACGTCCCGGTCGACCTCTACTTCACCCCGCGGGACAAGAACGGGCTGGTACCGGCCGACGTCCTGAAGGTCACGACCACCCTCCCGGCGAGCCGGACGATGCGCGTGGCGGACCTCCTGGGATCGCTCTTCAAAACGAGCGGCTCCGGCCAGCTGGAGATCCGCAGCCAGGTGCCGCAGGCGCTCACGTTGCGGACCACGGTGGAGGCGGTGACCGGCGGCGACGCGACCCTCCGCTTCGGCACCGAGATCCCCGCCGTCTCGTATCGCTCGGGTGCCGGCGCCGGAGACGGCGAGCTGGTGCTCGCCGGGATCTCCGACGACCCGCGGAACCGCTGCAACCTCATCGTCGCCGAGACGACGGGGAACGCCGCCACGTTCGAGGTCGCGGTCGTCACGCCGGCGGGGGAGACGAAGGGCGTCGCGCGCTACGAGGTCCTTCCGTACGGCCAGGTGCAGATCAACGGCTTCGTCAAGGCGATCGTGCCCGGCCTCGACCTGGCCGGCGGCTGGGCCTCGGTGCGCGTCGTGGCCGGCTCGGGTCGCGTCCTCCCGATCGCCACCCGGATCGACAACGGCTCGAACAGCTTCAGCGCCATCCGGGGAAGCCGCGTGACGTCCGCGAGCGCCCGCGCGCCGGAGTCCGGGTCGGCGAGCGCGCCCGCGGACTACATCGTGCCGGCCATGGTGAGCGCGAGGGGCGCCAACGACACCCGGTTCGTCACCTCTCTCTCGATGGTCAACGGCACCGCTCGCGAGATCGGCCTCGAGCTGACGTACCGGTACGACGACCTCGACACGGGCGAGACGCGGACGGCGACCGCCACGGTGAGGATCCCGCCTCGCGGCGCGCTGCCGAAGAGCCTGGGCGACGACGTCCTCTCGAGCCTCTTCGGGGTGACCGGCCAGTCGCGCGGATGGGTCAAGGTGCGCGGCGACGTCGGCGCGGTCATCGCCGTGGCGGCCATCTCCACGCCCGTCGATCCGTTCGACCCGTCGCGGGGCCTGAAGACCGCGCAGGTGAACGGACTCCTCTCGACCGCCCCCGCGATGCTGTCGAGCGGCGTCACCGAGCACCGCTTCGCGGGCATGGAGAAGAGCATCGCCAAGCGGACGAACCTGGTGCTCGTCGAGACCGCCGGCCAGTCCGCGCAGCTCACCCTGCGCGCCACCTCGGCGGCGGGTCAGGTGCTGAAGGAGATGACGGCGAACGTGGGGCCGAACCAGTACTTCCAGATCAACGACCTCTTCGGCCCCTCGGGTCTCGCGCTCGGCGACGGGCCCTTCACCGACGTCGAGCTCTCCGCCCGGGTCACCTCCGGCGACGGCAGGGTCGTGGGCCTCGTCACCGTCAACGACAACCTCTCGAAGAACCCGTCGATCTTCATCCTCGAGGACGCCGGCCCGCCGGCGCCCTCCATCGGCTTCTGAGGGGCTCCGGACGTTAGGATCCAGGGGGAGGATCCGGAAACGATGATCTCGGCAGAGGAAGGACTCCACCGGCTGAGGGCCGGCAACCATCGGTTCGTGTCGGGGGCGCGGCCCAGCGAGGCCCTCACCAGCCAGGCCCGGCGAAACGAGGTCGCGGCGTCGCAGGAGCCGTTCGCCATCATCCTCGGCTGCTCCGATTCACGGGTGCCGGCCGAGATCGTCTTCGATCAGGGGCTCGGGGACCTGTTCGTCATCCGCGTCGCCGGGAACGTCGTCAGCCCCTCGCAGATCGGGAGCGTCGAGTTCGCGGCGGAACGCTTCGGGACGCCGCTCGTCGTGGTGCTGGGCCACTCCCGCTGCGGGGCGATCCTGGCCACGCTGGAAGAGCTGGGGCGCCCCCGGGAAGCCCAGTCGCGGAACCTGCGCTCGATCGTCGACCGCGTCCGGCCGTCCGTGGAGGCGCTGCTCGCGACCGAGCTGCGCCACGACCCCGACGCCCTGGTTTGGCAGGCGGTCCGGGCGAACGTGCGCGCGTCCGTCGACCACCTCCGGCACGGCTCGGAGATCGTCGAGCAGCTCATCCAGAAGGGCCGGCTCCGGGTGGTCGGGGCCGAGTACTCGCTGGAGTCCGGGGTCGTCGAGTTCTTCGACGACCTGAACGGGCTCCCCGGGTCCGCCAGCCGGGCGGGCTGAGGGCTCAGCCCTTGCCGGCGTCCGCCTGCTTGGCCCTCTCGGCGAGGTACCCGGTGTATTCCTTGATCTTGAAGACGGCCATCACGACCTCGAGGCTCATCCGGACGATCGCCAGGTAGAGGACCGCCGCGAACGGGACCACGACGGCGGCGATGACGAGACCGATCAGCCCCGTCACGATGCCGGCCCGGAACCCGGCCAGGCTCGTCAGGATCGCGCCCGCGACCGCGAGGGCCAGGACCACCATCACCAGGATGTAGACCGCCTTGATCAGCTTCGGCGTCAGGAGGGTCTCGAAGCTGGTGTCGAGGAGGGCCTTGAAGACGCCGGCCTGCTCGTTCAGCTCGTCGGCCGAGACCGGGAGCTGCGCCCGCCGCGGCGCGGACGAGACCGCGGCGGGAGACGCGGCGCGAACGGGCGCCGGTGCGGGCGCC
>CAYLNK010000351.1:0-6875 GCA_964384675.1 uncultured Holophagales bacterium
GGGGGCGCTCCGCCCCCCGCTCCCCCCGGGGACGCCGTCGGCTCCTCCGTCGCCGCGACGCCGGAAGGGCCCCGGGCCGCGGCGCCGGAGGTCGAGGAACCCCGGTGAGCCTCCGCGTGGCCCCGGGTCTCACGGTCGCGGCGAACGTGACGCTCGTGACGGTCGCGGCGGTCGTGGTGGGAGCGCTCCTCCGGGTCGGCTGGTTCCTGGAGCCCCGCTCCTTGTGGACCGACGAGGCGCGCCTCGCCGTGAACGTCGCGGCCCGCTCGTTCCAGGATCTGGGCGAGCCCCTGGCGCTCGACCAGGCCGCGCCGTTGCTCTACCTCGGGGCCGCGAAGGCGTCGACGGTCCTCCTCGGCGTGAACGAGCGCGCCCTGCGGCTCGTCCCGCTCCTGGCGGGGCTCGCGCTCCTCCCGCTCGTCGCCCTCGTGGCCGGGCGGCTCCTCACGCCCGCGGGCACGGCCGCCCTCACGGCGCTCGCCGCGGTCTCCCCGCTTCTCCTCCGCTACTCCGCCGAGGCCAAGCCGTACGCCGTCGACGCGGCGGTCGCGTTCGGGCTCCTGCTCCTCGCGCTCCGGGCGATCGAGTCGCCCGGCCCGGTCCGATTCGGGCTGGTCGGTGTGGCTGGCGCTCTCGCCATGGGGATGTCGTACCCCGCCGTGTTCGTCCTTCCGGGGTGTCTCGCGGCGCTGGCAGCGAACGGGCGGTGGCGGGACCCCGCGTTTCGCCGTTCGCTGCTCCTCGTCGTCGGGCTCTGGACAGCGGCGGCCACGGTCCTCGCGCCCTCGGCCGAGGCCGTGCGATCCAGCACGTACTTCGCCCGGTTCTGGGGCGAGCGGCTGATCTCGCTCGGCACGCCGGGGTCCGTGGCGCGGCTCCGGACCATCGTGGCCGAGGTGCTGAGCCGGGCGCTCCTCGGCCAGGGGCGGGTGCCGAGGCCGGTCGTCTACGTGGCCGGGCTCGCCGTGGCGGCGGGGGCGTTCCGGCTGATCCGCACCCGCCGCACGCTCGCGGCGCTCCTCCTCCTCCCGTTCGCGTTCGCGGGCGCAGCCGGCGGGCTCGGCCTCTACCCGCTCGCGCCGCGCTTCGTCCTCGCGCTCGTCCCGGTCCTCTTCGTCCTGGCGGCGCTGGCCGCCGAAGCGGCCGGGCTGGTCCTTCCACGTTCGCTCCGGGCGGTGCCGCTGGCGGCGGCCGTGGCGGGGCTCGGCGTGACGAACGTGAGGGGGTGTCTCCCGCTGCTTTCCGAGCGGGGTCGGGCGGAGGTCCGGGAGCTCGCCACGGCGGCGCGGGCGCGTCCAGGCGAGCCGGTCTACGTGTCGGCGAAGGGCGTCGCCCAGTGGCTCTTCTACACGACGGACTGGACCCGGACGGATCGGGCGCGCCTCGACTGGTTCACGTCGCGATGCGGCTCCGGCGGTCCCGCCTTCGACAACGCGCCCTCGCGCGGACGGGCGGTCGAGCCGGAGGAGGCGAGCGGTCTCGTGAGAGAGGCGGTTCGGCCCGAGATCCTCGGCCTTCCGAACGGCGTCTCCTTCCGGCACGGCGCCGGCGTGCTGGCGTCGCGCCCGGACCCGGGCTGGGCCGAGGTCGAGGCCGACCGGATCGCGGCCCGCGCGAGGCCGGCCGCCTGGCTCTTCTTCGGACACCTCTTCCCCGAGGCCGACGAGACCGGTCCCCTGAGGCGCGCCCTCGCGGCCCGCGGGCTCGGGGAGACGCTCGTCCTGCCGGGACAGGACGGGGGCCTCCTGCTGCGGGTCGAGCGGAGCGCGTCGGGGCGGTAGGCGCCCGGGTGCTACCCTCTCGCCCCCGCGCGCGATCCTCGCGTGCCGAAGAAGGACCAGACAGATGCTCCGAGCCGGAATCGTCGGGCTCCCGAACGTCGGGAAGTCCACGCTGTTCAACGCCCTGACCCGGACCCGAAAGGCCGAGGCGGCCAACTACCCGTTCTGCACGATCGAGCCGAACGTCGGGGTCGTCGTCGTCCCGGACGCGCGGCTCGAGCCGCTCCGCCAGATCTCGAAGACCACGGTCACGATCCCGGCCACGATCGAGTTCGTGGACATCGCCGGCCTCGTCAAGGGGGCGTCGCAGGGCGAGGGGCTCGGGAACAAGTTCCTGTCCCACATCCGCGAGGTGGACGCCGTCGTGCAGGTGGTGCGCTGCTTCGAGAGCAAGGACATCGTCCACGTCTCCGACCGGCTCGACCCGATCGCCGACATCGAGACGGTGATGACCGAGCTCGTCCTCAGCGACCTCGAGTCGGTCACCCGACAGAGGGAGCGGCTGGAGAAGCTGGCTCGCGGCGGGAGCAAGGAGGCGCAGGCGCAGGTCGCCCTCGCGACGCGCCTGATCGCCCATCTCGATACCGGGAAGGCCGCCATCACGCTCGACCTGACGGATGACGAGAAGGCGCTCGCCCGGCCGTTCTTCCTCCTCTCGATGAAGCCCACCCTCTTCGCCTGCAACGTGGCCGAGGCGGACCTCGCCCACGCCGACGAGCTCCCGGCGGTGAAGCGGGTGCAGGCGTGGGCCGCCGAGCACGCGGGCTCGGAAGCCGTGGCGATCTCGGCCCAGATCGAGGCGGAGCTGGCCGAGCTGCCGGCGGCCGACGCGGAGGAGTTCCTGGCGTCGCTCGGCGTCCGCGAGTCCGGCGTCGGCAGCCTGATCCGGGCGGCGTACCACCTCCTGGGTCTAAGGACGTACCTCACCGCCGGCGAGAAGGAGGTCCGCGCCTGGACCATCCACGCCGGCGACACCGCGCCGCAGGCCGCGGGCGTGATCCACTCCGACTTCGAGAAGGGCTTCATCCGGGCCGAGACGGTGGCGTACGACGACCTCGTGGCGCACGGCTCGATGGCCGCGGCGCGCGTGGCGGGCGTGGTGCGCCAGGAAGGGAAGGAGTACGTCGTCGCCGACGGCGACGTCCTCCTCTTCAAGTTCAACGTGTGAGCGAGAAGGACCTCGAGACGATCTCGGCGGAGATCGGGGCCTGCCGGCTCTGCCCCCGCCTCGTCGCCTGGCGGGAGGCGGCGGCCGCCGCGCCGCCCCGCCGCTTCCGCGGCCAGACGTACTGGGCGCGTCCCGTGCCCGGATTCGGGGACCCGGCGGCGCGTCTCCTGATCGTCGGCCTCGCGCCGGCCGCCAACGGAGGGAACCGGACGGGCCGGGTCTTCACCGGGGACCCGTCCGGGGACTTCCTCTACGCCGCCCTCCACCGCGCCGGCTTCGCGAGCCAGGCGCTCTCGGCCTCTCGCGACGACGGGCTGAAGCTGCGCGACGCCTACGTCGCCGCCGCCGTGCGCTGCGCCCCGCCCGACAACCGTCCGACCCCCGAGGAGTTCTCCCGCTGCCGTCCCTTCCTCGAGAGGGAACGCGCCGCGCTCCCCCGGCTGAGGGTCGTGCTGGCGCTCGGGGCGCTCGCCTGGGGGAGCTGCCTCCACGTCTTCGGCGCGGCCCGGCCCCGTCCGCCTTTCGGTCACGGAAGGGAGCACCGCCTCCCGGACGGTGCGTGGCTCGTCGGCTCGTACCACGTCAGCCAGCGGAACACGAGCACGGGTCTCCTCACCCCGGCGATGCTCGACTCGATCCTCGCGACGGTCGTCTCGGTGCTCGCCCGGTAGGCCCCGGGGCGATCCCGTAGACTCCGGCGCCGTGCCGAAGAGAACCGACCTCCGCTCGATCCTCGTCCTCGGCTCCGGGCCGATCGTCATCGGCCAGGCGTGCGAGTTCGACTACTCCGGGACCCAGGCGTGCCGGGCGCTGCGCCGGGAGGGATACCGCGTCGTCCTGGTGAACTCGAACCCGGCGACGATCATGACCGACCCGGAGTTCGCGGACGCCACGTACGTCGAGCCGCTGACGATCGAGACGGTGACCGCCGTCATCGCCCGGGAGCGGCCGGACGCGCTCCTTCCGACCGTCGGCGGACAGACGGCCCTGAACCTGGCGGTGGCCCTCCACGAGGAAGGCGTCCTCGCGCGGTACGGGGTCGAGACCCTGGGCGCCTCCGTGGCGTCCGTCAAGCTCGGAGAAGACCGGCTCCTCTTCAAGGAGGCGATGGTCGAGGCGGGGGTGGACGTCCTGCGCTCCGGCATCGCCCGCACGTTCGCCGAGGCGCAGGAGATCGTCCGGCCGTTCGGCTTCCCCGCGGTCGTGCGGCCGTCCTTCACCCTGGGCGGCACCGGCGGCGGGATCGCGTTCAACGTCGACGAGTTCGAGGCGATCGTGAAGAGGGGGCTCGTCCTCTCGCCCGTCCACGAGGTCCTGATCGAGGAATCGGTCCTCGGCTGGAAGGAGTTCGAGCTCGAGCTGATGCGGGACGCGTCGGACACCTGCGTCGTCGTCTGCTCGATCGAGAACCTCGACCCGATGGGCGTCCACACCGGCGACTCCATCACGATCGCCCCGCAGATGACGCTCTCGGACGTCGAGTACCAGGCGATGCGCGACGACGCCAAGACCGTGATCCGGAAGGTGGGCGTCGCGACCGGCGGCTCGAACATCCAGTTCGCGGTCCATCCCGGGACGGGGCGCCGGATCGTGATCGAGATGAACCCGCGGGTGTCGCGCTCGTCCGCCCTCGCCTCCAAGGCGACCGGCTTCCCGATCGCCAAGATCGCGGCGCTCCTGGCCGTGGGCTATCGCCTGGACGAGATCCCGAACGACATCACGAAGAAGACGCCGTGCTCGTTCGAGCCGACGCTCGACTACGTCGTCGTGAAGATCCCGCGCTTCACGTTCGAGAAGTTCCCCGCCGCCGACGCCACGCTCGGCGTGCAGATGAAGTCGGTGGGCGAGGTCATGGCCCTCGGCCGGACGTTCGCGGAGTCGTTCGGCAAGGCGCTCCGCTCGCTGGAGACCGGGCGCGGCGGCTGGCTCGACGGCACCACGCCGCCGGGCGAGGCGCTCAAGCCGGACGCGCTGCGCGTGCCGCGGCCGGAGCGGATCTACGCCGTCCTCGACGCCCTGCGCGCCGGGACCTCGCCCGGGGAGGTGGCCCGCGTCACCGGCATCGACCGGTGGTTCCTCGACCGCTTCGCCGAGGTGATCGAGGTGGAGCGCGAGGTGAGCGGCGCGACCTCGCTCTCTCCGGAGCTCCTCCATCGCGCCAAGCAGCACGGCCTCTCCGACGTCGACCTCGGGAAGCTCCGCGGCACGCCGCCCGCGGAGGTCTGCGCGTCGCGCCACGAGCTCGGCGTGCTGCCCGTCTTCGCCCGCGTCGACACCTGCGCGGCGGAGTTCGAGTCGACGACGCCGTACCTCTACTCGTGCTACGAGAGCGGGGACGAGGCCGACAGCGACGACCGGCAGAAGGTCGTCGTGCTCGGCTCGGGTCCGAACCGGATCGGGCAGGGCCTGGAGTTCGACTACTGCTGCGTCCACGCCGCCCAGGCGATCTCGAAGGCCGGCTACGAGTCGGTGATGGTCAACTGCAACCCCGAGACCGTCTCGACCGACTACGACACCTCCGACCGGCTCTACTTCGAGCCGCTCACGTTCGAGGACGTGATGGCGGTGATCGAGCGGGAGAAGCCCCTCGGCGTCCTCGTGCAGTTCGGCGGGCAGACGCCGCTGAAGCTGGCGCACCCGCTGGAGAAGGGGGGCGTGAGGATACTCGGGACCTCACCCGACGCCATCGACCGCGCCGAGGATCGCGAGCGATTCGGCGAGCTCCTCGGCGAGCTGGGGCTCTCGGCGCCGCCGTGGGCCACGGCCCGCAGCGCGGCCGAGGGGATGGAGGCGGGGCGCCGGCTCGGCTTCCCGCTGCTGGTGCGGCCGAGCTACGTGCTGGGCGGCCGGGCGATGCGTGTGGTGTACGACGAGCGGGCGCTCGAGGGGGTCCTCAAGGAGGCTCTCGACGCCTTCCCGGGCCGCCCCATCCTGATCGACCGGTTCCTGGAGGACGCCTTCGAGCTCGACGTCGACGCGCTCGGCGACGGGCGGCGGATCGTCGTCGCCGGGATCATGCAGCACATCGAGGAGGCCGGGATCCACTCGGGCGATTCGTACGCGGTGCTGCCCCCGTACCGGCGCGTCCCGCGGGCCGCGCTGGGCGAGATCCGCGCGGCGACCGTAAGACTGGGGGAGGCGCTGTCGGTGATCGGCCTGATGAACGTGCAGTACGCGATCCACCAGGAGAAGCTGTACGTCCTCGAGGTGAACCCGCGCGCGTCCCGGACGGTCCCGTTCGTCTCGAAGGCCACGGGGGTGCCCTTCGCCAGCCTGGCGGCCCGGCTCTGCCTCGGGGAGACTCTCGAAGGGGTGGGGCTCACGTCGGAGCCGCCGCTGGACGGCTTCGCGATCAAGGCGCCCGTCTTCCCGTTCCGGCGCTTCGAGGGGGTCGACACCATCCTCGGCCCGGAGATGCGCTCCACCGGCGAGGTGATGGGGCGCGACCGCAGCTTCGGCCTGGCGTTCCTGAAGGCCGCGCTCGGGGCGGGGATCAAGCTGCCGACCGGCGGGACCGCCTTCCTGTCCGTGCACGACGGCGACAAGGAAGCGATCCTCCCGATCGCACGGGAGCTCGCGGCGCTCGGCTTCCGGCTGATCGCGACCTCGGGCACCTCGGAGGCCCTCCGCAAGGGCGGTCTCGCCGCCGAGACGGTCCTCAAGGTGAACGAGGGGCGGCCTCACGTGGTCGACCGGATGATCAACGGCGACGTCGACCTGATCGTCAACACGCCGCTCGGCAAGGCGTCGTTCTTCGACGAGCTGGCGATCCGGCGTACCGCCCTCGATCGCGACGTGCCGTGCCTGACGACGCTCTCGGCGGCGGCCGCGGCCCTCGAGGCGATCCGGGCCCGGCGGGCCGGCCCGCTGGGCGTGACCCCGCTGCAGGAGCCGGTTTCCTGAGGGCCCGCGCGGGCCTCGCCCTC
>CAYLNK010000352.1:0-6830 GCA_964384675.1 uncultured Holophagales bacterium
TCCGCGCGCTCCCGCACGTACCTCGCGTTCACGTCGTTCACGCTCCGGTTCCTCGTCGAGCGCGCGGCTTCGTCCGCGCGCTCCCGCACGTACCTCGCGTTCACGTCGTTCACGCTCCGGTTCCTCGTCGAGCGCGCGGCTTCGTCCGCGCGCTCCCGCACGTACCTCGCGTTCACGTCGTTCACGCTCCGGTTCCTCGTCGAGCGCGCGGCTTCGTCCGCGCGCTCCCGCACGTACCTCGCGTTCACGTCGTTCACGCTCCGGTTCCTCGTCGAGCGCGCGGCTTCGTCCGCGCGCTCCCGCACGTACCTCGCGTTCACGTCGTTCACGCTCCGGTTCCTCGCGTTCGCGTAGAGGTTGGCGAGGTCGAGGAGGAGATCGCAGCCCGTCGCCTCGACGATCTCCGTGTAGAACGCCGCCTCGTCCATCTCGTCGCCGGGAGGGCGGAGCGTCCAGGCGATGTTCTCGAGGAGGAGCGGTACGTCCGGCAGGTGGCGGCGGGCCGTCGCCACGTTGCGGGCGACGACGCGCACCGCCTCGCGCGAGAACGGGAGCGGCGTCAGGTGCCCGATCTCGCGGCCGCCGGCGCGCGTGAAGGCGACGTGCTCGGTCACCACCTTACAACGGAGCTCGCGGGCGAGGCGTCCGAGCCGGCGCGCCCTTTCCTCGTCCAGCCCCTCGGCGCTCCCGAGCGAGAGCTTCACGCCGTGGAGCGCGATCGGCCAGATCTCCGCGATGGCCCGGGCCTCGCGGCGCGCGGCCGGATGGGCGAGCGCGTTCTCGGCCACGACCTCCAGGAAGTCGACCCGCGAGGGATCGCGGAGCAGGTCCGCCGACAGCTCCGGACGGAACCCGAGACCGACGCCGTGAAGGGACATGTGGCGCGAGTCTACGGCGGCCCCGGTTTCGCATCACCTGCCGCCGCATGTCAACGAGTCGCATCGGAGCCCTGCTCCTCGTGATCGCCCTGCCCGCCGCCTCCCTCTTTCCCGCCGGGTGTCAGAGCCGCGAGGCGCTCGGGACGAGGAAGGCGTTCGCCGTCGCGAGCTACGAGAGGCAGCTCGCCGCCCCGCCGAAGACCTGGAGCGAGCTGCGCCTCGACCTGGACCGTTCGCTCCGGGAGGACGTCGAGGTGGGCCGAGCCCTGGCGAGCGCCCGGATCGAGAGCCTCCTGAAGAAGTACCGGTGGCTCTACGTCGCCGGCGGGGCGCTCGCGATCGCCGGAAGCCTCCAGGGGTCGAATTCGGAATCGGGCACCGGGGGCTGGATCGCGACCGGTGCCGGGGCAGGCGTGGCGCTGGGCGGCTTCGCGGTCTACCAGGTCACGGCGTCGAAGCTGGAGGCGTGCCGGGTTTTCCTGGCGCAGGCCGGCCACGACCTGTCGGAGTGGGGGAAGGAGAACCTGAAGGATTCCACGGAGGAGGCCCCGCCCGACGTCGCCCGGGAGCTGTATCGCCGGATCTACGTCATCCGGGCCGAGCCGCGCTGCCTGCCGGTGCGCTGACCCCGATCGCCTCGCGGATGGTCTTGGCCAGTGACGTGGCGGTCGACTCGACGACGGCCGCGTCGATCCCTTCCACCATCACCCGGGCCAGCGTCTCCGTGCCGGAGTAGCGCAGGAGGAGGCGGCCCCGCCCATCCAGGGCCCGTTCCACCTCGCGCCGCTGGTTCGCGAAGCCGGGGATCTCGTCGAACGGCACCCGCTCGCGCACCTTCACGTTCTTCAGGACCTGCGGTGTCTTGGTGATGCGGGGCTGGCTGGCGAGCGGACGTCCCGACGCGGCGACGAGCGCCGCGAGGTGAAGGCCGGTCAGCGTGCCGTCGCCGGTCGTCGTCAGGTCGGCGCGGATCAGGTGGCCCGACGGCTCGCCGCCGAGGAGGACGCCCTGCGCCTCCATCGCCTCCACCACGTACCGGTCGCCGACGGCGGCACGGATGAGCCCGACGCCGATGGCGCCGAGGGCCCGCTCGAGCCCGAAGTTCGACATCACGGTGCCGACGACCGCCGCCGGCTTCCGCCCCTCGCGCTCGAGCTCCAGCGTCCAGAGGTAGAGCACGTCGTCGCCGTCCAGGAGCCGGCCGAAGCCGTCCGCCAGGACGATCCGGTCCGCGTCGCCGTCGAGCGCGATCCCGAGGTCGGCACCCGACTCCACCACGGCCCGCGCCATCGCCTCCGGGTGAAGGGCTCCGCAGGCCTCGTTGATGTTGCGGCCGTCGGGCCGGGTCGACAGCTCGATCACCCGCGCTCCGGCGGTCCGGAACGCGGCCGGAGCGGCGTCCCAGGCCGCGCCGTTCGCCGCGTCGATGACGACGGAGAGCCCGTCCAGCCGGTGGGGGAGCGTCCCCACCAGGTGCTCGACGTACGACCGGGCCAGTGTCGCGTCCGGGTTGAGGGCGCGCGGCTCCGCGGCGACCGCCGCGTCGATCGCGCGCTCCAGCGCCGCCTCGACCTCGTCGGGGAGCTTCCGGCCCGATGCGGCGAAGACCTTGATCCCGTTGTCCTGCCACGGGTTGTGCGAGGCCGAGATGACGACGCCGGCGTCCGCGCCGAGCGCCTGGACGAGGAAGGCCACGGCCGGGGTCGGGACGACGCCGGCGAAGAGCTCGGTGCCCCCCCGGCTGGTGATGCCGCCCGCCAGGGCGGCGGCGATTCCGCCAGACGACTCCCGCGTGTCGGTGCCGACGACGATCCGGACGGGGAGTCCGGGCGCGTGGGCGGAAAGCGACGACGCCAGCGCGGCGCCGACGCGGGAGACCGTGGCGTCGTCCAGAGGGGGCCGACCCGCCTCGCCGCGGATCCCGTCCGTTCCGAAATAGGAGCGCATCCGGCGCGGATGTTACGGGGAGCGGTGCCCGCGCGCCAGAACGGCCAGGAAGGCCAGGGTCTCGGCGGTGTCGTGGACCCGAACCACGGTCGGCCGGGCCGTCAGCCGGGCCGCCACCGCGACCGCCGCGAGCGACTCGGGAAGCCGCTCCGGAGCGGGGGCGCCGCGTATCGTCCCGAGGAACGCCTTGCGCGAGGCCCCCACCACCAGGGGAACGCCGGGCGGGGCCAGGCGATCCAGGTTCGACAGCAGGGTGAAGCAGTCGTCGGGACCCTTGCCGAAGCCGAAGCCCGGATCGAGGAGGATCCGTTCCGGGCCGACTCCCGCCGCGACCGCCGTGGAACGGGCCGCCTCGAGGTCGGCCGCCACCTCGGACACGACGTCCTCGAAGCGCGACGCGGCGAACGTCGACTGGGGCGTGCCGCGACAGTGGTTCAGGATCAACGCCGCGCCGTGGCGCGCCACCACGTCGAGGAGCTCCGGCCCGGCGTCCAGCCCGGTCACCAGGTTGACGACGTCGGCACCGGCCCCGAGGCAGGCCTCCGCCACCTCGGCCTTCCGCGTGTCGACCGAGATCGGCAGGCCGGGTTGCGCCCGGCGCAGGGCCTCCACGACCGGGAGCACGCGCCGCAGCTCCTCGGCGGAGTCGACGTCCGCGGCGCCGGGGCCGTACGCGGCACCGCGGGGGCGGGTCGACTCGCCCCCGACGTCGACGAGGGCGGCGCCGAGGTCCGCGACACGCGCCCCCTCGGCCACCGCGGCCTCGACGGTGGCGAAGCGGCCGCCGTCCGAGAAGGAGTCGGGTGTGACGTTCAGGATGGCCATCACGCCGGGGAGCGGGCCCAGCTTCAGGGTGCGGCCACCGGTGAGAGCGAGCGTAGTGGTCACGGACCGAGTGTAGGCGCCGTGAAGCGAAACGGCCCCCCGGAGCCGGGCTCCGGGGCGCCGTGAGGGAGCGGTGAGAGGGCGGCTAGGCCGGGACGGGGACCAGTCCGCCGGGTGCCGGGGCCGCGCCCTCGTCCTTCTGCGCGGTGACCGGTGCGGCTGCGGTGGGCGCGGGCGGCTTCGGCTTCGGCTCGAACGGCTTGCCGACGTCCTTGCCGGTGACCCGCTTGATGATCGCGTAGATCTCCTCGCCGTCCAGCGACTCCCGCTCCAGCAGCTCCTTGGCGATCGCCTCGAGCGCCTCGCGGTTCTCGACGATGATCTTCCGGCCGCGCTGGAACGAGGCCTGGACGATCCGGTCCACCTCGGCGTCGATCTTCTGGGCCGTGCTCTCCGAGTAGTCCGGGCGCCGGTTGAAGTCGCGGCCCAGGAAGACCTCGCCTTCCGGCTGCCCGTACGAGAGCGGGCCGAGGGAGCTCATGCCCCACTCGCAGACCATCCGCCGGGCCATCTCGGTGGCGCGCTCGAAGTCGTTGGAGGCGCCCGAGGTGATCCGGCCGAGGCAGATCTCCTCGGCGAGGCGCCCGCCCATCAGCACGGCGAGACGGGCCTCGACGTACTCCTTCGAGTAGGTGTACTTGTCCTCGAGCGGGAGCTGCTGCGTCAGGCCGAGGGCGCGCCCGCGCGGGATGATCGTGACCTTGTGCAGCGGGTCGGTGTCCGACTCGAAGGAGGCCACGATGGCGTGTCCGCCTTCGTGGTAGGCGGTGACCTTCTTCTCCTCGTCCGACATCACCAGCGACTTCCGCTCCGCCCCCATCAGGACCTTGTCCTTGGCGTAGTTGAAGTCGTACATCTCGACCTTCTTCTTGTCGGCGCGCGCGGCCGCGAGGGCCGCCTCGTTCACGAGGTTCGCGAGGTCGGCGCCGGCGAAGCCGGGCGTGCCGCGGGCGACGACCGAGAGGTCGACGTCGTCGGACATCGGGATGTTCTTGGAGTGGACCTTCAGGATCCCCTCGCGTCCCTTCACGTCGGGCCGGTCGACCACGACGCGGCGGTCGAAGCGGCCGGGACGGAGGAGCGCCGGGTCGAGGACGTCGGGGCGGTTGGTGGCGGCGACCAGGATGACGCCGTCGTTCCCCTCGAAGCCGTCCATCTCGACGAGGAGCGCGTTGAGCGTCTGCTCCCGCTCGTCGTGCCCGCCGCCGAGCCCCGCGCCGCGGTGGCGGCCGACGGCGTCGATCTCGTCGATGAAGATGATGCACGGGGCGTTCTTCTTCCCCTGCTCGAAGAGGTCGCGCACGCGGCTCGCGCCGACGCCCACGAACATCTCGACGAAGTCGGAGCCGGAGATCGAGAAGAACGGGACGTTCGCCTCGCCGGCCACCGCGCGGGCCAGGAGCGTCTTGCCGGTGCCCGGGGGGCCCATCATCAGGACGCCCTTCGGGATCTTGCCGCCGAGCTTCTGGAACTTCGACGGGTCCTTCAGGAAGTCGATGATCTCGGTCAGCTCCTCCTTGGCCTCGTCGCACCCGGCGACGTCCTTGAAGGTGACCTTCTTCTGGTTCGGCGTGAGCAGCTTGGCGCGGGACTTCCCGAACGCGAGCGCGCGGTTCCCGCCGCTCTGCATCTGCCGCATGATGAAGATCCAGAGACCGATCAGGAACAGCACCGGCGCCGCCTGCAGGGCGAGCACCAGGAGCGAGCCGTCGCGCGGCTCCTCGGCGGTGATCTTCACGTTCGCCTTCCTGAGGTCGGCGACGAGGTCGTTGTAGCGGGGCGTGAACGCCCGGACGCTCGGCTCCTGGCCTTCCGGGGTCCCCTTGCGGTAGCCCCGGACCTCGGAGCCGCGGATCGTCACGCGGTCGATCTCCTGCTTGTTCACCGACTCCAGGAAGTCGGTGAAGCTGACGGTCTGGGTCGTGCCCCGGCCGACGTCCACCACCTTGAAGAGGAGGAGGATGACGACCAGGATGACCATCCAGAGGAGGAGGTTCTTGACGGTTGTATTCACGATGTGCCTCGTGCTCCTGGGCGCGTGAGGGCCGGCTGCCGCGGCCCGCCCTCGAGGCCCGCCGACGTCGATACGCACGAAATCGGCTCTCGGTTCATTGCGGGACCCGTTCGGCCCCTTCCGGCGACCTCTGGCTCTCGCGTCGCTCGAGCCATCGGGGTCAGCTCCTGTTGATGCGGATGCGCCCGGTTGGGGGATCGAACGGAGCGCTCCCGGGAGTTCGAACCTGCGCGAGGAACGGGAAATTCCCGCCCTCGCCCTGGTACTCCATGCCGTACCCCACGAGGACGCCTTCCTCGGAGGGGAAGAGGACGTAGTCGACGAAGAGCGAGCTCTTCCGCTCCTGCGGCCGGTCGACGAGAGAGGCGAACCGGATCGAGCGCGGCCCCTCCTCCTTGAGCTGGTTCAGGAGGTACCCCTCGATGATCCCGCTCCTCACGACGTCCTTCAGGATGATCAGGTCGGTCCCCTTCGTCCGGAACTTGGTGACGAAATGGAAGTCGACGATCTCGTCCTCGTCGCCGCCCCGGATCACGTCGATGTACTCGATCCTCACGGCCCGGGGGATGGCCCGCGCGAGGTCGGCGACGAAGAAGCCCGCCCCCTTGAGGACGCCGATCAGGACGAGCTGCCCCTCCGGGTAGTCGTTCGTGATCTTCAGCGCGACGTCCTGGACCCGCCGCGCGATCTCCGCCGGACCGTACCGCTCGTCGAACTCGAGGCTCATCGGCGCTCCACGCTCACGTCCTCAGTATAGGCCACGGTCCGGGCCGGGACGGGGCGTACCAGCGAGACGACCCGGACGTCGACCTGGAGCCGGAGCCCCCCCAGCGCCTCGGACCATCGGGCGTCGCCACGCGAGAGCCTGAGGAGGACACGGGCCACTTGCTTGCGGCCGGGAACCCGTCCGCTCCCGCCCGCGGCCCGGACGAGGAGACGCCCGGCCTCCTCGTGGGCGAGCCGCACGAAGAGCCCGCGCGGGAACGGGCCCTGGACAGTGGTCGCGGCCGCGGACAGCTCGGCGTCGATCCGGGCGTCGATCGCGTCCAGCCGGCGCGTCCAGGCGTCGGCGGCCCGGGCCAGCCGCGCCGCCGTGCCGGGCGAGG
>CAYLNK010000353.1:0-6737 GCA_964384675.1 uncultured Holophagales bacterium
GGAGCCGGCCCGGCCAGCGCGTGGCCGCGATCCCGCGCTCGATCGTCGCGTCGTCCAGCCGGGCGACGGCCGACGCCGCCGCGACCGCGAGGGCCAGGTTGCTCCGCTGGTGCTCGCCGGGGAGCGGCGAGACGGCGTCCCACCGGTCGCTCGCCGGGATCGGCAGCAGTCGAGCGCCGAGGCGGCGTGCCTCGGCGTGGAGGACGTCGAGAAGCTCTCCGGTCACGCCGGTCAGGGCCGGCTGGTCGTCGCGGAAGACCCCCGCCTTCTCGCGGGCGACGTCGGCGAGGGTCGGCCCGAGGATCTCCAGGTGATCCCGGCCGATCGTGGTGACGACGGAGACCTCGGGCTCGAGCACGTTGGTGGCGTCGAGGCGGCCCCCCAACCCCACCTCGACGACGCCGACCTCGATCCGGGCCCGCCGGAACAGCTCGAACGCGGCCACGGTGAGCGTCTCGAAGTAGGTCGGCGAGAGGCCGCCGGCGGGCGAGATCGCGGCGAGGAGCGAGAGGACGTCGTCCAGGGCCGCGTCGGACACGTCCGCCTCGGCGACGCGGACTCTCTCGTTGACCCGGACGAGATGGGGCGACGTGTAGAGGCCGGTCCGGACGCCGGCCGCGTGCAGGATCGAGGCGCACGCCGCCGCCGCGGAGCCCTTGCCGTTCGTGCCGCCGATCAGGATGGAGCGGAAGGTCTTGTCGGGTCGCCCCAGGGCGTCGAGGAGGGCCCGGGTCCTGTGGAGCCCGGGGCGCATCCGCTGCGGCCCCAGGGACTCGAGCCAGCGCAGGCCGCGGCCGGAGGCCTCCCCCCCCTTCCTCACGCCATCAGGAGCTTCAGGACGTTGCCCACGGTGGCCTTCAGCTCCTCCCGCGGGACGACGACATCCACGAAGCCGTGGTCGAGGAGGAACTCCGAGCGCTGGAACCCCTCGGGGAGCTGCTGCCGGATCGTCTGCTCGATCACGCGCGGACCGGCGAAGCCGATCAGCGCCTTCGGCTCGGCGATCGTGACGTCCCCGAGCATCGCGAAGGAGGCCGTGACGCCGCCGGTCGTGGGGTCGGTCAGGATCGCCACGTACGGCAGGTGCGCCTCCCCGAGGCGCGCCAGCGCCGCGGAGACCTTCGCCATCTGCATCAGCGACAGGATCCCCTCCTGCATCCGCGCGCCGCCGGAGGCGGTCACGACGACGAGGGCCTTCCTCTCCCGCAGGGCCAGCTCGGCCGAACGGGCGAGGACCTCGCCCACGACGGAGCCCATGGAGCCCCCCATGAAGCCGTAGTCGAGGATCGCCACGACGGCGGGCAGGCCGGAGATCGTCCCGGTCGCGGCGAACACGGCGTCGGGTCGGGTGCTCCGGGCCTCGTACTCGCGGAGGCGGTCCCGGTACCGTTTCGTGTCCTTGAACTTCAGCGGATCGCCGGGGCGCACGTCGGCGAAGACGGGCTGGAAGCGCTCCTCGTCGAACAGCAGGCGGAGTCGCTCCTCGACCGGCATCCGGAAGTGGAATCCGCACTTCGGGCAGACGCGGCGGTTCCGCTCGACCTCCTTGAGGTAGAGGGTCTCCCGGCAGCCGTCGCAGCGGAGGAAGAGGCCCTCGCCGAGCGACGCCGAGGTCCGGGGGTCCCGCACCGGTCGCGGGGCCTTGTCTTTGCGGAACCACATCTGGAGCGGCGGATGTTACCTCGGGGCGAACGAGACGAGGGGACGCCCCCCGGCGCCGGGCACGACGCACGCCGTCACGCCGAAGACCTCCGAAAGGACGGATTCGGTGAACGTCGACGCGAGCGGTCCGGAGGCCACGACGCGGCCAGTCTTCAGCAGGGCCGCCGAGGAAGCCGCGCCGGAGGCGACCTCGAGCTCGTGCGTGGAGAAGACGATCGCCGCCCCGGCCGAGACACGCCGGCGGATCGCGGCGGCGACCATCAGCCGGTGCCGCGGGTCGAGATTGGCGGTCGGCTCGTCGAGGAGGAGGATCTCCGGCTGCCCGGCCAGGACACGCGCCAGGTAGACGCGCTGGCGCTCGCCGCCGCTCATCTCGTGGACGTCCACCGGCTCGAGCGCCGTCGCGTCCGTCTCCGCCAGGGCCTCGCGGGCGATCGCGACGTCGCGGGGGCCGGGCCCGCCGAGGCCGCGCAGGTGCGGGGTGCGGCCGAGGAGGACGATCTCGAGCGCGGTCGCGGGGAAGAACGGCTCGAACCCTTGCGGGAGGTAGCCGATGGCGAGAGCTCGGTTGGCGCGCGGCACGTCGTGGAGCGGGCGGCCGTCCAGGAGCACGGCTCCGGACCGCGGGCGGAGGAGCCCGGCCAGCACCTTGAGGAGGGTCGACTTGCCGGAGCCGTTCTCCCCGACCAGCGCCAGCGCCTCGCCGCCGCCGACCTCGAGCGAGATGTCGAGGAGGGCGTCGGCGGCGCGGTACCCGGCGTGGACGCCCCGGAGCGCGACGCGAGGGGCGCTCACGTGCGCCGCCTCAGCAGGAGCAGGAACGCCGGGGCGCCGAGGAGCGCCGTCACGGCGCCGACGGAGATCTCCTCCGGCGCGAAGAGAGTCCGCGCCGCCAGGTCCGACACGACGAGGAGCGCCCCGCCGCCGAGCGCGGAGAGGACGAGGAGCGACCGGTGCCCCCGCGCCAGCCGCCGCGCGGCGTGAGGCACCAGGAGGCCGACGAAGCCGATGATCCCGGCGTAGGCGACCGCGGCGGCGGCCAGCAGCGACGCGGCGAGGTACGCCGTCCGCTTCACCCGCTCGACCGGGATGCCGAGCGTCTCGGCGGTCTCCTCCCCGAGGGTGAGCGCGTCGAAGGCGCGCGCGAGGGGGAGGAGAAGGGCCGCCCCGGCCGCGAGGTAGACGGCGAGGGCGCGCA
Source organism: uncultured Holophagales bacterium (assembly GCA_964384675.1). Lineage (GTDB taxonomy): Bacteria > Acidobacteriota > Thermoanaerobaculia > UBA5066 > UBA5066 > CAYLNK01. The sequence continues at coordinate 2,861 of CAYLNK010000353.1, forward strand.
CCGACTCGCCGGTCGCCCCGGCGAGGGAGCCGAGCATCCAGAAGACGAACGTCTGCGTCCGCGCGGCGTCGCCGAAGGAGAGGAGGAAGAGGAGGACCGCCGACGCGAGCGCGTTGACGACCACGCCCGAGAGGAGGAGACGGGTCCTTTCGAGGCGCCCCTGGGTGCGCGCGCCGACACCGACGAGGAGCACCGCCGCGAGCCCGCCGAGGAGCGCCGAGAGCGGAGAGGCGAGCGGTCCTCTGAAGCCGAGGAGAGCGCCCAGCAGCGTCCCGCACGCCGCCCCCCCGGAGACGCCGAGGAGATACGGATCGGCGAGCGGGTTCCCCAGGAGGGCCTGGAGCGACGCTCCGGAAAGGGCCAGGGAGCCGCCGACGAGGAGGCCGAGGAGGGTGCGCGGGAGGCGGAGGCCGCGCACGATGCGGACCACTTCGGGCTCGCCCGTTCCGGCGAGCGCGCCGAGCACGTCGCCCGGTGCGATCGGGTAGCTCCCGACGAGGAGCGAGGCCACCGAGACCGAGACGACGACGAGGAGGAGCGCGGCCGCCGCGCGTGCTCCGGAGCGGCCCATCGCGTCTACCGCGCGACCAGCTGATCGACGATCCGCTCGAGCGCGTCGACGAGTCGCGGCCCGGGCCGCTCCAGCCAGTTCCCCGGAACCGGGACGACGTGCCCGTCGCGGACGGCCGGGACGACCTTCCAGCGGGGATCCTCGCCGAACGACTTCCGGAAGGCGGCGGCGTTCTCCTTCGTGTCGGGACGGATCACGAGGGACGGGTTCCAGCCGGCGATCGTCTCGTGGGAGACGCGAGGCCAGGCGCCGGCGCTCCCTCCCCGCTCCGGGGCCGGGTTGTCGAGGCCCGCCCGGCGCAAGAGGTCCCCGACGAAGGTCCTGGGGCCGGCGACGACCGGGGGGTCGGGCCAGATCAGCGCGATCGCGGAGAGGCGGGGCCCCTTGCGGCTCGCGGCCCTCCGGCCCGCGGCCTCCGCCCGGCCGCGGAGGTCGGCCACGAGCTTGGCCGCCCGGGCCTCCTCCCCGATGGCCCTGCCGACGGCCTGGATGTCGTCGAGGACGCCGTCCAGGTCGAAGCCGCCGGTGATCAGCACGGGGACGCCCCAGTCCTGGAGGAATCCGACGGCGGAGGAGGCGGTGCCGTCCCTCGAGACGACGACCAGGTCGGGCCGAAGGCCGACGACGAACTCGCGGCTCGGCTCGAAGCCGCCGACCCTCATTTTTCCCTTGGCCTCGGGCAGATCTGCCGCGAAGTCCGAGACGCCTACCACGCGGTCCGCGGCTCCGAGAGCGAAGAGGATCTCGGCGACCGACGGCGCCAGCGCGACGATGCGGACGGGTCGGGGCGGGGGGGGCGCCTGCCCGATCGCCGGAAGGGGGACGGCTCCGAGCAGGGCCGCGCAGAAAAGCAACGCCCCGGCGCGACGGGCGAGGTCGACCGGGGCGGGGCGGTTCAGTCTCTTCAGGACGGATCTCCGGGCCGGGGAGCGAGCTCCCCGAGCGGTGACTCTCCCTGGCTCCCTACGATTCCTCGGCTTCCTCGAGGTCGTTCTGGATCCCCAGCCGCATGCACGCGGCCGCGTACATCTGACGCGCCGCCTTCTGGCCGTTCTGGAGCTCGGCCAGCTTCTCCTTGACCTTGGCCAGCTCTTCCTGGATCTGGGCCTCCAGGTCGCTGATCTCCTTCTTCGTCACCTTGAGGGTGTTCTCGTAGAACTTCCTCTGATCGTCGCTAAGACTCATGCTCCTCTCCTTCTCGCGGCTCGGTTACTCGGCGCCCCCGTCACGGTTTGACCGGGATGGCGAACGTCTTCCACATCTTGACCTTGACCCCGTTCTTCGTGGCGGGCTCGATCGCCGAACCCTTCAGGGCGTTGACGGCGGCGTCGTCGACGAACTTGTACGGGGACGCCTTCACGATCCGCACCTCGGCGACCCGGCCGTTCTCGTCGATCAGCGCGAGGATCAGCGGCGTGCCGAGGGGCTCGCCCTTGCCCCGCTGGATGTTCCGGGCCTGCGGCGGAAGCCCGGTGATCGGCGCAAGGCGGGTGACGCGAGGCTCGACGACCCCTTCGCCGGGCCCGACCAGGTCGCCGGGCTTGACCGGCGCGTTCGGCGGCGGCTCGGCTGCGGCGGGCTCGGCGGCCACCGGGGCCGCCGTGGGCTTGACCTCGACCTTGGGGAGGGGCGTGGCGGTCGGTTCCGGAGCCTTTGTCGGTGCGGCGGCGGGGGGCGCGGTGGGAGCCACCGGGGGCGCGATGGTCGCCTTGGGAGCGAAGGAGACGGCGGTCGGGGCCACCGGAGGGGCGACGCCCGGCTTGGTCGGCACCGTGGCCGGCGCGACGCCGGCGGTCGGGGTGAGCTTCGCGCGCTCCTCCAGGATGCGCCGGGCCTCGGCCTCGACGGCCTTCGGATCGACGACCTTCACGGGGGTGGCCGTCGGGCCGGGGGCCTCCGTGGACGTCGTCGCCGCCGTGGCCTCGGTCGGGACGGCGGCCGGCGTCGGCTGCGGCGCCGGGGTCCCGCCCTTCCCCTTGAGGAGGACCACGGCCACCACGCCGACCACGGCAACCGCGCCGATCCCGATGAAAAGGCCCGTGCGGCTCTTCGGCGGCTCGCTTCCCATCGAGAGGGCGGGCCGGGAGACCTCGGTGACGATCGGCCGTTCCTGCTCCGGACGCCGCTCCGGCTCCGGCTCACGGACCTTCTCCGGCACCGGGGCCTTCTTGGAGATGACGAGGCCCTTCCCCTTCTTGGTCTGCTCCTGGGGGCCGGGACCCTCCCGCTCGGCCTTCGCGAAGGCCGCGTCGATCGCCTCGTCGGAGGCGACCGGCTGGGCCTCGAGGAGCCGGTGCATGTAGATCGCGAGGTCGGCCGGCCCCGGGGTGGGCTGGTACGAGTAGAGGATCGAGAGGAGCTCCTTCTCGAACTCCGACGCGTTCTGGTAGCGGTCCTGGGGGTTCTTGGCGAGCGCCTTCAGCACGACCTGGTCGAGCTTCTTCGGCACGTCCGGGTTCTTCGTCGAGGGCGCCACGACCTTGGCGTCGCGCACCTGCTCGAGGATCGTCAGGTCGGTGTCGCCCGTGAAGAGCCGCTCGCCCGTCAGCATCTCGAAGAGGACGATGCCGAGCGAGAAGATGTCGGTACGCCGGTCGATCTTCTTCCCCCAGGCCTGCTCGGGGGACATGTACTGGAGCTTCCCCTTCAGCGCGCCGGTCTGGGTCTGCGAGACCTTGGTCGCGGCCTTGGCGATCCCGAAGTCGCACAGCTTGATGTCGCCCTCGAAGCTGATCAGGATGTTCTGCGGCGACACGTCGCGGTGGACGAGGTTGAGCTCCTTCCCGTCCATCCCCATGCGCCGGTGGGCGTAGTCGAGGGCGTTCGCGATCTTGGACGCGACGAGGATCGCCAGCTCGGGCGGCAGCGGATAGCCCCGCTCGTTCCCCTGCTTGAGGATCGACCGGAGGTCCTTGCCGTCCACGTACTCCATGGCGATGTAGTGGTAGGCGTCGACCTTCCCGAGGTCGTAGATGTGGATGATGTTGTTGTGCGTCAGCTGGGCCGCCAGCTTGGCCTCGTCGACGAACATCGTGATGAAGTCGTCGTTGTCGGCCATGTGCGGGAGGATCCGCTTGATGGCGACGATCTTCTCGAAGCCTTCCTCGCCCCGCATGCGAGCCTTGAAGACCTCGGCCATCCCGCCGGCCGCGATCTTCTCGAGGAGCTGATAGCGCCCGAAGCCGCCGGGGAAGGTGGTTCCGGTGCCGGTGACGTCGCGACGGCGCTCGTGGGAGGCCGCCCGCGAACGATCTTGCTCGGCCCGCTCGCGGTCGGCCCGCTCCCGGTCCGCGTGCTCGCGGTCTG
>CAYLNK010000354.1:0-6719 GCA_964384675.1 uncultured Holophagales bacterium
GGCGGCGAGGAGCGTCGCGAGGGCGGGTCCAGAAAGCGCGTGCAGGGTCGAGAGCGCGACCGTGAAGAGCCAACGGATCTCGACGTACGGCCGGGCGTCGCCCCCGACCGAGAACGGATCGGTGGTGGGTAGCGCCCGGTGATCCACGATCCACCGGCCGGCCTGAACCTGCCACCCGTAGTCGACCGTCCAGCGCTTCTGGAGCGCGAACGAGAGGAGGAGCCCGCCCACCGCCGCCAGGGAGATCCTGCCGGCGAGGCGCTGCGATGGGGTCGGGTCGACGGGCGTCACCGGGAGGTCAGAATCGCACGAGCGTCCAGTCGGGGTCCTGATAGACCACCGTCGCCCCATCCCGTGGCGGCACCGGGCGATCCTTGTAGTCCTTGTTCCGGCGGAGCTCGCCCCAGATGCCGTCCCGCTTCGCCGCGGCAGCATCCAGCGATCCGCCGAGGAGCGCCTCGGCGTGGCGCCTCCGCACGAAGTAGTCCGCGTAGAACGGACGGCAGGGAGGGCGGTTGCAGAAGTACGGCTTCATCGAGGTGAACGCGGGCACCGCGATGGCGACCTCGGGGTCGGTGAGGAGATAGCCGTTCCGGTCGCCGGTGCGCTCGACCGCCTCCCACAACGCGGGGCGCGACAGCACGTGCAGGCCCTTCCCGATCCGTCTCTGCGTTCGGAGCTGCCAGAGGGTGAACACGGCGAGGACCGCGATCAGACCTGCCGCGAGAACGGAGACCGTCCGGCGCCTCGTCCGGCTGGCGGACACGGTCGGCGGGTCCCGCAGGAGCGTGGCGGCCGCGAGCGGCAGCGCGAAGCCCGGAAGCCAGGTCGAGTCCTGGGACCAGAGGATCCCGAAGTGGAACGTGAGCTGGCGCGCGACGTACGGGAAGACGACCGGGTTGTGGAGGAGGAGGAGGGCGAAGACCGGCGCGGCCGCGATCCACGCGAGGGCGGCCGTGCCTCCGCGCGCGAGGTGCAGGAGGACCAGGGCCAGCGTCACGCCTCCGCCGAGAAGCGCGCGGCCGGTGGGACGGATGAAATAGAGACGGTCGCTCAGGAACGCGACGTGCTGCAGCCTCTCGGTCTCGAACGGGTGGAGCGGCGCGTCCCGCGTCACCACCGGGTCGAGGTCGTTCGGCGCGAAGTCCCCGGTCCCGACCACACGGACGGCGATCGTGAAGAGCAGGCCGAGGAGCACCAGCGTGCCGAGCCGGACCGGCAGGCCCCGCAGCCCGGGCAGCGTCAGGCGTCCGGCGACGGCCAGGATCGGCACCGTGATCGCGATCCACGGAAGGACGATCAGCAGGCACGACGGATGGACCAGCATGGCGCCGACGAAGCCGAGCGTCAGGGGACGCCATCGCGCCTCGGAGGTGTCCCTCCCGGCGACGGCCGCCGTGGCAGCCGTGAGGAGCAGCGCGATCAGGGTCTTGGCGATCTCCCCCGGGGTGAACGGGAACAGGTAGTTGTACTGATGGCGGGCCACGTCGACCAGCGGGAGCCAGAGGAGCTGGAGCACCATCACGGTGGTGAACGCCGCGGCGCCGATCCGCTCGCCGATCCGGCGGCCGAGATGCCGCGCCGCGATCCAGACGAGGAGGACCGCGAAGAGGCAGAGCGCCACGTAGGCCTCGCGGCTCGAAAGGCGGAAGACGCGGGCGAGCGCGGCGCCGAGCAGGTGGAAGACCGGGACGAGGTATGGCCGGCTCGGTCCGCCAGGGATACCGGAGATCGGGTCGATCAGGCTCAGGGGGCCGCTCTCCAGGAGGGCCCGGATCCGGCCCACGTGGTACATCTCGTCCCCGCCGACGTAACGCACGCCGAGGAAGAGCGTGCCGGCCACGGCCGAAAAGACGGCGAGGAGCTCGAGGGCGACGGCGAGCCGCGGCTCGGTGGCGATCCGTCCGAGGCTGCCGGCCGCATGCCCGAGGCTCTCGCGCGAGGTGGCGAGAAGACGTGCGCCCGAGAGAGCCGCGGCCGCTCCGACCAGCGCCAGGAAGGCGGTCAGGCTCAGGCGCCCGGCGAACGCCCCCACGGCGAGGAGACCGAAGACGCCGAGCCCGGCCAGCACCCTCTCCGCGAGGTCGGGCGCCTCTGCGCTCGGCGGGTCGAGCCGGGGCAGTGCGCCCGATCCGAGCAGCGCGAGGAGGCCGACGCACGCCGAGCCCGCGATCGCCTCGGCGATCAATTGGCGCCCTCCCTCACGGTCACCGGAGGCGGGCCCTCAGGATCTCCCACAGGATGTTGACGCTGTTCCAGATCGACTGCCCCTTGGCCGTCGAGTACTCCGTGTAGCGGATCGTCACCGGCACCTCGCAGACCCGGAGCTTCAGCCGGGCTATCTCCGAGAGGATCTCCGAGGCGTGCGCCATGCCGTCCTGGACCAGCTTGATCCGTCCGGCGGCCTCGGTGGTGAAGGCCCGCATCCCGTTGTGCGTGTCCGTGAGCGGCAGGCCCGTGGTGAGGCGCGTGAACGCGACGGCGAGCCGCAGCATCGCGCGGCGGGAGGCGGGGAGCCCGACCGGCGACGCGTCCAGGAAACGGGTGCCGAGGACGACGTCGTGCGTGCCCGCCCGGAGCGGCGCCAGGAGGCGGGCGACGTCGGCGGCGACGTGCTGTCCGTCGGCGTCGAACGTCACCACGTACCGCACGCCGGGCCGGGACCGGGCGTAGTCGATGCCCGTCTTGAGGGCGGCGCCCTGGCCGAGGTTCACGGGGTGGCGCAGGACGGTGACGGGGTAGCGCAGGGCCGCCCGGTACGTGCCGTCCCGCGACCCGTCGTCGACCACGACCGTCGGCAGTCCGGCCGCGACCAGCTCCTCCAGCACCGCAGGCAGGACCGGCTCCTCGTCGAAGGCCGGCACGACGACCCTCAGGTCGGAGGTGTCCACGTTCCCGCTCATGCCCGGCGGATGGTACGGGATCGGCCGCCTGTTTGCGCCCGGCCGCCAGGCCCGATAACGTGACGGCATGGCGACCTTGTTCGATCCGTCCGACCGCGCCTCGATCGTGAAGCGTATCGAGGGCCTCCAGCCGGCGAGCACACGGCAATGGGGAACGATGAACCCGGCCCAGGCTCTCGCGCACTGCTCGCTCGTCCTGGAGACCGCCGTGGGTGACCGGCCGACGAAGCAGAAGCTGATCGGCAAGCTGCTCTCGTGGCTGGCCCGAGGCGGAGCGCTCGGGGCGAAGCCGTTCGGCCGCAACCTGCCCACCGACCCGACCTTCGTCGTGGCCGACGCGCACGACGTCGCGGTGGAAAGACGCCGCCTCGTCGACCTGCTCGACCGTTTCGCGAAGGCGGGACCGGACGCGATCGCCCGGCAGGAGCACGCTTTCTTCGGGAAGCTGACCGGTGACGAGTGGGGCGTCCTCCAGTACAAGCACGTCGACCACCACCTCCGGCAGTTCGGGGCGTAGAGCCTGTCCGGAGCGGAGGGAGCCCCCCGTCGACCGGGGGCGGCGCGCCGGCTCCTCCGGCGGGCGCGAGCGGCGATCCGGCGGGAGCCGGACCGCTTCCTGCTCCGGGCCTCGGGATTGATCCACGTCGGGGCCAACACCGGCCAGGAACGAGGGCTCTACCGGCACCACGGCCTGCGTGCGATCTGGATCGAGCCGATCCCGGAGGTGTTCGAGACCCTGACCGCGAACCTCCGCGACTGTCCGGGCCAGACGGCCTTGCGGTATCTCGTGACCGACCGGGACGACGTCGAGTACGCGTTCCACGTCTCCAGCAACGCCGCGCTCTCCTCGTCGATCCTGGAGCTGAAGCTGCATCGGGACGTCTGGCCCGAGGTCGCGTTCACGGAGACGATCGCGCTTCGAAGCGTGACGCTGGCGACCCTGGTCGACAGGGAGCGGGTCGACCTCGCCGGCTACGACGCGCTGGTCCTCGACACCCAGGGTTCCGAGCTTCTGGTCCTCCGGGGCGCCGGACCGGTCCTGGAGAGGCTCCGGTGGGTCAAGACCGAGGTCGCCGACTTCGAGGCGTACGCCGGCTGCTGCCAGCTGAAGGAGATGGAGGCGTTTCTCGGGGAGCGCGGCTTCCAGGAGGTCGAGCGTCAGCTGTCCGCGGAGCGCGCGGCCGGCGGGCACTACTACGACGTCGTGTACGAGAGGCGGACCTGGCCGGTCAGGGGCGTGCGCCCTCGACGTTGACGACCGCCTCGCCGTTCCCCGCCACCAGCCGTCCGTCACACCCCTTCGGTGAGGCGAGGTTGCCGGCCGAGAGGCGGAACGCGGCGCCCTTCTCCGCGCGAAGGTGGAGGACCAGCTGATGGTCGGCGCGCGAGCCGAGGCTCAGGCGTCCTCCGACCGGCTGGCGGGCCACCACGAGGTCCCAGAGTCTCGTCCCCTCGACCAGGACGTCGTAGGAGCGGTACGGCTGCAGGCGGAAGCTCCCGTCGACGGCGGGGGCATCCCGCAGGGTGATCGACTCGACGCGGGCCGGAGCGACGAGGCGCACCTGGAAAGACTCCTCGCCCGTCGCCGTCTCCAGCACGATCCGGCCCTCGTCGCCGTCCTCGACCTCGTCAGGGATCCCGACCGTCAGCGTGACGGAGGGGGAGGAGCCTCCGCTCCGGCCGCGAAGGGCGAGCTCCAGCCGCGATCCGAGTCCCGACGTCGAGGCCCGTCGGGTGCGATCCAGGCCCGGTCCGCGGACCGTGAGATCGACGGTGTCGCCGCCGCGTAGGGCGACGCGGGCGCCCGCGCGCCCGCAGCCCTCGACCTCGACCTCCAGGCTCCCCGCGACACAGGGGAGCGAGGCGAGCGACAGGGCCGCCGCGAGGAGGAGGGTCGATCGAGCCACGGGGGCGGACCTCATCGCGTCGTCAGCTCTTCCGTTTCAGCACCGCCATCGACGCGGACGCGGCGCGCACCTTCTCGAGGAACGCACGCAGCTTCGGGACGTCCGCGAGGGGCACGGTGACGTCGCGCACCACCAGGTCCTGCTTCACGGCGATCGTGCCGTCCTCGTGCGACACCGTCTGCCGGAACGTCCCGAACGTCTCGTCGAGCGTCGCGCCGGGCGGTAGCTCGTCGACGGCGTAGCCGGGAGGGAGGGTGACTCGCGAGGCACCGCGGTACGTCTTCGCCCCGAGCCGGACCGGCAGCTTCCTCTCGCCCGCGGGGATGTCGGGGAGACCGCGGTACGGAAGGAGCGTGGGGCGAAAGAGGAGGAGAGCACCGCTCGTCTGGGCGTGCCGTGGCGCGGCGAACGACGCGGAGAGCCGCACGGGCCCGCTCGGAGGCGCCGTGGGGACGAGCTCGCTGACCGTCGAGCCGGGGAGGAGGCGGGAGATCCACGCCTGGATCTGGCGCTCGAGCTCCTGCCCCGACCGTGCGCCGATCTCGTGCCGCAGGTCGGCCCCCTCCGTGCCGCTCGCCTCCTCGCGCAGCGTGCCGTTCACGCTGCCGTCCGTTCCGAGCGTGGCGACGGTCTCGCGCGAGTAGAGGTTGGCCTCGGGCGCGGAGCGCGGGAGCGTCACGAGCGCGTCGACGGAGGGCGCCACGATGAGGCCGCGGGAGCCCTGCAGCGATTCCGGAAGCTCGCCGGGCGGCGTATCGGGGTCGGTGGGGTCGAAGAAGAGGAGGCGGCCCAGCGTGGGATGGGTCAGCACGGCGGGGGCGGTGACGTCGTCCGGAACGCGGATCGCCGTGATCGCGTGGTTGAACTGCTGGGGCGTGGGCCACTCCGGACGCACGTACGAGGCGTCCCCGAGGTAGACGACCACGAGGTGGGCCTCGATCCCGGATTCGCCGAGCAGGGTCTTCAGGAGGTTCGCCTTGTCCTTGCAGTCGCCGTAGCCGCCGGCCAGCACCGCCGACGCGGCGTGCGGCTTGTAGCCGCCGCCCCGGCCTAGACCCGTCTGGACGGAGACGTAGTTGAACGCCTGGACGAAGCGGGCGAGCGCCAGGAGCTTGGCCCAGGGCGAGGCCGCCGGCTCGGTCAGGCTCCGGGCGCGAGTCGCGAGCGCGGGCGCCGTGTCGGCGGAGGCGGCGGAGATCCGGCCGAGCCACGACGAGACGTCGGCCCAGCTGCGGAACGTCTCGAGCGGAGGGGAGCCGGGATGCGTGCCGGCCGGCGGGAGGACCGTCAGGGAGAGACGCGGCGCGAGCTGGCTCAGAGGTGGGGAGTGGGGCTCGGTCTTGAGCCCGGGCAGGTCACGCAGCTCCCAGCGCGTGCCGGAGCCGTCGGCGACCGGCGCCGGTCCGTCCTCCCGGCGGTTGAAGACGAACGCCTCGTGAGTCCAGCCCGGCGGCAGCTGGAGCGACAGGGCCGCCCGCCGCACCGGGCGTCTCTCCTGGAACGTGAAGTCGAGCTGGGTGAGGACGGAGCGCTCCTCGAGAGTCCAGGTGGCGCCGAAGACCGCGCCCGGCTCGGCGGCGTCGCCCGCCGAGACTCCCCGGACGCGGGCCTCGTTGAAGACGTCGTTCGGGGCGGCGGCGACGTCGAAGGTCTCGTCCTTCTTCAGCTCCTTCACCGAGCCGTCGGGGCGGAGGACCCAGCCGCGGATCTCCGTCACCTTCGCGGAGCCGGTCGCGTAGGCGACGCTCGCCATCGCGGCGTCGCGGCCCGGCTTCTCGAGGACGCGCACCGAACGGCGCTCCTCGGTCACCACCAGCCCCGACGGCTCGAAGCGGACCCGCCTCTCGGAGCGAAGGACGACGGCGGTGACGTCCTTCTCCGGGGCCACGGTGAGGGCCGCGTCCTCACG
>CAYLNK010000355.1:0-6719 GCA_964384675.1 uncultured Holophagales bacterium
CCCAGCGAAACTGCCGGGCGCGGGCCAGGCCGCGCGTGCGCAGGTCGGCCCGCAGGCTCGCGTCCGAGAGGACGCGGCCCATCGCGTCCGCGAGCGCCTCGACCGTCGGCTCGTCGAGCGTGAGCGAGTGCCCCGTCGCCACCTCGCCGAGCGCGGCCCGATCGACGGTGATCACCGGCGTCCCGCACGCCATCGCCTCGACGAGCGTGAGCGAGAAGCCCTCCGACGTCGAGGGCATGACGTAGACGTCCGCCGCGTTGTAGATCGGGACGAGCTCCTCGTGGCTCGCGAAGACGCCGTCGGTCTGGACGAGGCTGTCCGTGATCCCGAGGCTCTCGGCCAGCTCGGCCAGCGGCACGCCGGAACGGTTCGGGCCGCACAGGAGGAGGCCGTGCGGGACCCGCTCGCGCTTCTTCAGGAGCGCGAACGCCTCCATCAGCATCGGGATGTTCCGGCGCCGCGAGAGCCCGCCGACGAAGACGACGTACGGCCGGTCCGAGCCGAAGTACCGCTCGCGCGTCCGGCGCAGGAGCGCGGGGTCGTCGAGGGGGCGAAACGCCTCGTCGACGCCGAGCAGGACGACCTCGATCTTCTCCTCCGCGATCCCGTACCGATCCCGCACGCGCTCCTTCGTCGACTGGGCGTTCACGATGACGACGTCGGCCTTGCGGGCGCTCAGGCGGTACTTCTGCGAGTACGTCAGCCCGTACCACCAGGCATGCGTACCGCTCTCGACCTCGTCCACGCTGTGGATCGCGACGACGCTCCGTCCGCGGTACGTCAGCGGGAGCGTGTAGCTCGGCCCGAAGAGGACGTCGAGCCGGTCCGTGGCCCACGGGAGGAGCAGGTTCTCCCAGAGCGCGCTCGTCAGGCGCGGGCGCACGACCTTAACGTCGAAGGTCGGCGGGAGCGACGCCGGGTCGAGCGGCTCGTGGACGTAGAGCACGGCGCGATCGGAAGGCTCGAGCATCCGCCCCCAGTACTTCACGAGGTACTCGATGTACCGGCCGATGCCGAGCCGTTGCCCCTCGAGCCGCCAGGCGCTGATCCCGATCCTCACGCGCGGTCCGCCTGGCTGACCACCGGGCCCCGGACCACCTCGCGGATGGAGGCGGCCACGAACTCACGCATCTCCGCGGTCAGGCCGGGGTAGACGCCGACCCAGAAGGAGCGCTCCATCACGACATCGGTCGTGGTCAGCGGCGACGCCACCCGGAAAGGCGCCCCGCCGTGCCTCGCCGCGTCGTCCGCGAGCGCGCGGAGCGCCGGCTGCCGCACCAGGTTCCCGGCGAACAGCATCCGCGTCTGGATCCGGCGCGACTCGAGGTGCCGCACGACCTCGTCCCGCGTGATCGGGGCGCCCTCGCGCACCGTGACGAGGAAGCCGAACCACGACGGGTCGGAGCCGGGCGTCGGCTCCGGCAGCACGAGCGCGTCCTCGAGGTCGCGCAGCTCGTTCCGGAAGAACGTCCAGTTCGCCCGCCGCGCCGCGCCGAACCCGTCGAGCCGCTCCAGCTGAGCGACGCCGACCGAGGCCTGCAGGTCGGTCATCTTCAGGTTGAAGCCGACGTGGCTGTACGTGTACTTGTGGTCGTAGCCGCGGGGCAGGTCCCCGAGCTGCCAGTCGAACCGCTTGCGGCAGGTGTTGTCGACCCCGGACGCGCACCAGCAGTCGCGCCCCCAGTCGCGCAGGCTCTCGACGGCACGCCTCAGCGTGTCGTCGCTCGTCAGGACGGCCCCTCCCTCCCCGGTCGTCATGTGGTGGGGCGGGTAGAAGCTGAGCGTCGCGAGGTCGCCGAAAGTCCCCGTCTTCCGGCCGCGGTAGAGCGAGCCCGCCGCGTCGCAGCTGTCCTCCACCAGGAAGAGCCCGTGCCGCCGGCAGAGGCCCGTCACGGCCCCGAGGTCGAACGGGTTGCCGAGCGTGTGCGCCAGGACGACCGCGCGCGTCCGCGGCGAGACGGCTGCCTCCAGCTGGGCGACGTCGGCGTTGTAGCCGGGAAGCCCGATGTCGACGAACACCGGCACGAGGCCGAGCTGGAGGATCGGGGCGACCGTGGTCGGAAAGCCGGCCGCGACCGTCAGCACCTCGTCTCCGGGCCGCAGGCGCCTCTCCCCCAGGAGCGGGCTCGTCAGCGCGGCGACCGCGAGGAGGTTGGCGCTCGAGCCGGAGTTGACGAGGCAGGCGTGCGCCACGCCGTACCAGCTCGCGAGACCCGCCTCGAGCCGGGAATGCCACCGGCCCGCGGTGAGCCAGAACTCCAGCGAGGCCTCGACGAGGTTGGTCATCTCCTCCTCGCCGTAGACGCGCCCCGCGTATCGCACCGGGCTCTTGCCCGGCACGAACGGAGCGTCGGCCTGGTGGCGGAGGCGCGCCAGCTTGCGCACCCGCTCGAGCACCTCGGTGGTGAGCCGTTTCTCGGCGGCCCGCCGGTCCTCGGTCACGCCCTCTCCTCGTACGCGGCGATCTGCCGCTCGGCGAGGGCGCGCAGGGCCTCGGAGCCCGCGCCCGCGGCCTGCTCCCGGTACCACGCCACCGTCGCCTCGACCGCCTCATCGAACGACCAGCGGGGGCGCCAGCCGAGGCGCGTCGCCGCCTTCTCGATCGCGAGGCGCAGGACGCCCGCCTCGCGCGGGCCCGCGGGGTCCGGCCGGTGCTCCCACGAGCCGCTCCCCCAGGCTCGGATCGCCGCCTCCACGAGGTCGCGCACGGGCCGCGCGTCCTCGAGTCGCGGACCGAAGTTCCACGCCTCGCAGTACGCCCCGGGCGTCCCGGTCCCGGCTCCGAGGAGGCGCGCGCCGAGGAGCAGGTAGCCGCCGACCGGCTCGAGGACGTGCTGCCACGGCCTCACCGAATCCGGGTTCCTCACCGCGACCGGCACGCCCGCGCCGAGGGCCCTCACCACGTCGGGCACGATCCGGTCCGCCGCCCGGTCCCCGCCGCCGATCACGTTCCCGGCGCGGGCGGTCGCCAGGGCGACGCCGTGCCCGGCGAGCCGTGCGGGCGGGAAGTAGCTGCGCCGCCAGCTCGCGACCAGCACCTCCATCGCCCCCTTGCTCGCCGAGTAGACGTCGTGTCCGCCCATCGGCTCGTCCTCGCGGTAGCCCCACGGCCACTCGCGGTTCTCGTAGCACTTGTCGCTCGTGACCGCGACGATCGCGCACGGGCCCGCGTGCCGCCGGACGGCCTCGAGGAGGTTGCACGTGCCGAGGACGTTCGTCTCGACGGTCTCGAGCGGCTCGGCGTGGCTGCGTCTCACGAGCGACTGGGCCGCGAGGTGGAAGACGACGTCGGGCCGCGTGGCGCGGACCACGTCGCCCAGAGTCTCGCGGTCCCGCACGTCGGCGACCCGGTGCCCGCACAGGGCCTCGACGCCCGCGGCGACGAACAGGCCGTCCGGCTCGGCCGGAGGCAGCGCGTAGCCGGTGACCGTGGCCCCGAGACGCCGGAGCCAGAGCGTCAGCCACGCGCCCTTGAAACCCGTGTGCCCCGTGACCAGGACGCGACGACCCGCGTACGCGGCCGCCAGCTCTCTGGGGCTCACCACGTCTTCCAGGGGGCGTGGCCCGAGGCCCAGAGGTCGTTCAGCAGCGCGTACTCGCGCGCCGTGTCCATCGGCTGCCAGTATCCGGGGTGCGCGTACGCCACCAGCTCTCCCTCGCGAGCCAGCCGGCGAAGCGGCTCCCCCTCGAGCGCCGTTCCGGGGCCGCTCTCCAGATAGGTCCAGATCCGGGCGGCGTCCAGCACGAAGAAGCCGCCGTTCACGGAGCCCTCGGTGGCCTGCGGCTTTTCGTTGAACTCGCTCACGAGCCCGTCGTCCGCCGCCACCATCTCGCCGAAGCGGCTCGGGGGGCGAACCGAGGTGACGGTCGCGATCTTCCCGTGCCGGCGGTGGAACGCGAGGAGAGCCGTCACGTCGACGTCCCCCACTCCGTCCCCGTACGTCAGGCAGAACTCGCCGTCCCCCTCCACGTACCGACGGATCGCCGCCACGCGGCCGCCCGTCTCCGTCTTCTCTCCCGTCTCGGCCAGCACGACGCGCCAGTCCTCGCTCCCGTTGCTGCCGAGGATCTCGACGCCGCCCGCCGCTCCGAGCTGCACCGCCACGTCGGCCGTCATCGCGCGGTAGTTGAGGAAGAACTCCTTGATCAACCAGCCCTTGTAGCCGAGGCACAGGACGAACTCCCTCACCCCGTGCGACGCGTAGCCTTTCATGATGTGCCAGACGATCGGTCGGCCGCCCACCGGCAGGAGGGGCTTGGGAAGGACCTCGCTGGCGTCGCGGATGCGGGTGCCCTGGCCGCCGCACAGGATCACGGCTTTCATCGGCGGCCCTCGGCGGGCCTGGGCGAGGCGCTCACGCGGCGGAGGATAGGCGATCCCGTCCGTGTCCGGGAGCACGGCTACACTCGACCGATGAAACGACGGCCGCGCGCCTCCCCTTCTCGCTCCGTCGTGACGGTACGGCCGGAAGCGCGCCGCCGCTCGTGATGCGCCGGATCCTCGTGACCGGCGGCGCCGGCTTCATCGGTTCCCACCTCGTGAGCCGCCTCGTGGAACGGAGGGAGCGCGTCGACGTGCTGCACCGACCGGGCGGAGACTTGAGCCGGCTGAGACCGGTCGGCGCGGCGGTCGGGCTCTGGCCGTGCGACCTGCTCGATGCACCGGCGCTGGCCGCGGCGATCGACGCGATCCGGCCGGAGGCCGTCGTCCACCTCGCCGCCGACACTCGCCTCAGGTACCTCGATCCGGGCCTTTCCGGTGTCCTAGAGAGCGTCGAGAGCAACCTCCGAGCCTCCCTCAACGTTCTGCTCGCCGCGAATGCCGCCCGCCCGCCCGTCCGCCTGTTCCTCCGCCTCGGCAGCGTCGAGGAGTACGGACGCGGCCCGGTCCCGTCGGTCGAGTCGCAACGGGAGGAGCCCGCGTCACCCTACTCCGCGAGCCACGCCGCCACGACCCACTACCTCCGGATGCTCGCGCCGCACCTCGCCTGCCGCACCGTCACCGTAAGGCCTGCGCTCGTCTACGGCCCCGGACAGTCCAGCTCGTTCTTCGTCCCGTCGCTCATCGAGCACTGCCTCTCGGGTCGCGACTTCACGATCCGCACGCCCGACCACGTGAGGGACCTGCTCCACGTCGACGACCTGGTCGACGCGCTCCTCCTCCTCCTCGACGCGGCTCTCCCGCCCGGCGACGTCCTGAACGTCGGCTCCGGGCGCGAGGTCGAGATGCGAGACGTGGCCGCTTCGATCGTCCGGCTCTCCGGCTCCTCCATCCGCCTCGTCGAGGCGACGCCGCCTTCCGACGGGGGGATCCCGCACCTCTTCATGAGCCGGGAGAAGGCGTCAGCCCTGCTCGGCTGGAGCCCGCGAATCGACCTCGAGGAGGGCCTCGCCCGCACCATCGAGGCGTACCGACGCCTCAGCTGACGATCTCGATCTCCCCCGTGCGCGGGTCCACCGCGTAGCCGAGGCTCCCGGCACGGGCCGCGATGCGCGGCAGAAGCGCGCCGACCTCGCCGGGATTGTCACGCCTCCACTTGTGGCGCTCCGGCGCCGAGAGGGCGTTCACCGGGACCGCGATGAGCTCGTCCAGCTTCGCGACCATCGCCGCCCCCGGAGCGATCTCGGCCCACTCGCACAGCTTCTCCAGGACCTCGCGCGGCCGCTCCAGGAGCGTCTCGAAGTGCAGCTCGTGCCATCGCTCCGCCGGGACGAGCCGGCGTCCAGCCTCGAAACCCCGGACGTAGGCGTCCCACTGCGCGAACGCGATCTCGGGCACCGGCGAGGCCACGAGGTCGCGCCAGCCCTCGATCAGGCTGAAGCACCAGCGCCGCTCGTGGGGATACCCCGGGATCCGGAGGCGGACCGGCACGTAGTAGGAGCGGTAGCGCCCGGCGGGATGCCGCCAGCCGTTGATCAGCGAGCTGATGACGTCCGAGGGGTTCCTCTTGATGCCGAGGAAGATCGCGTCGGGGAAGAGCTCCAGCAGGTACGGGATCCGGAGCGCGTTGTCCGCGGTCTTCTCGACGAAGCGGCGCTCGCCGAAGAACGAGTAGAAGTACGCCCGCACGTAGCGCCTCTCGCCGGGGCGGACCTGGCCCGCGCCGACGGGATCCCCGCTCCAGCCGGAGTACCTCGGGTGATGGAACGTGCGCCAGAGGTCGTGCCCCTCGCGGGGCAGGCTGGCGAGCTGGCCGCTCGCCTGGAGGAGCTGCCAGAGCATCGTCGTCCCGCTCCGGGGCGGTCCGATCACGAAGACGGGCCGCTCGTAGCGCGGGTTCCGGACGAGCCCTTCCGAAAGGCGCAGCCACCGCCGGAGGCTGAAGCGCCTGACGAAGTTCGACGCGCGCCAGCCGATGCCCCACGGATCGTCGATGCGCGCGAGCCTTCCGGGCATCTGGTCGGGGAACTCCTGCAGGCGCGGCGAGGGCCTCTCCATCCGTTCAGCTCCTTCCGAGAGCGGGCGCCCGGCCCCGCGCGAGCGCCCGCAGCTCGTCGACCCGGACGATCCCGAGCGCGCCCAGACCTCCGAGATAGAGGATCGCGAGGACGCCGGTCCGGGCGGCGAGGGGCAGGCCGCCCGTCGCGGCGAGCCCGGCTCCCGCCAGGAGCGCCGAGCGCGGGTCGAATTGCAGCCTGGGTTGCCCGTCGGCGGTGCGGCTGACCACCAGCAGGGCGGAACTCCCGGCCAGGTCGGCCTGGTCTGCGATCACGACCCC
>CAYLNK010000356.1:0-6624 GCA_964384675.1 uncultured Holophagales bacterium
GCCAGGCGACGTGGATCAGCCGCTCGGCGTCGCTCGTGGCCACGGTCGTCGGCCGCAGCGGTCAGCGGCGCTTCTCGGCCCGCGTCGTCGCGACGGCGTCCCGGCTCGAGGAGCTGCCGGTCGCGCGCCTGGCGCGCGTCGCCGCGGATCGCGTCCTCCTGCCGCTCACGGGCAAGGCGCCGGCTCTGACCCGCTCCGACCTCCTCCTCGACTCGCACGTCGCGGCTCACCTGATCGGGCGTCTTTCGCCGCTCTTCTTCGGCGACGCCGACCCGGCGCTGCTGGCCCGTCGGACCGCCGACGGGCGCGGCTCGATCGCGGCCTCCCCGGTCTCCCTCATCGACGACCCTCAGGCGGCGGGAGGGCCGGTCCGCTCCGCCCGGGACGGCGAGGGGACGCCGCAGCACCGGACGGTCGTCGTCTCTCGCGGCGCGCCCGCCGGCCTCCTGACCGACACCGCCACCGCCGGCCGCGGGGCGCACCCGCACCCGAGCGGAAACGCCGTCCGGATGGCGTGGTCCGAGCCGCCCCGGATCGGGGTGACGAACTTCCACGTCGACCCCTCACCCGGCGTCTCGCCGCTCGACCTCCTCGGCGACGTGCAGAAGGGCGTCTACGCGGCGGTCCTCCTGGAGCGGCCGGACGTGGACCTCTCCGCCGACCGCTTCCGCCTCGTGGCGGCCGGCTACGCGATCGAGAAGGGGAGGGCCGCCGAGCGGCTGACCGACGTCGTCATCGCCGGGCGGCTCTCCGACCTCCTCCTCGGGATCGCGGGTCTGGGCGACGACCTGAAGTTCGTGGCCGCCGCCGGGGGCGGCGCGGGCTCCCCGACGCTGCTGATCCCCCGCTGGAAGTGGTAGGGGGCGGCACGGGCGGGCGATAACGGCCCGCTGGCTTCGTTGTCGTTCGCTCGGTCGCCCTGCGACGTGGCGCTGCCACGCCTCGGTCGCCTCGCTCCTCCGCCTTGCCATCGGACCATTCTCGCCCGCCGCCGCGAGGACCACTCGGCGGGACGACTAACGTTTCCCTCCCTCGTTCTCGAGCAGAGCCCGGGCCGCGTCCAGCTCCTTGCGAGCCTCGGGGGACACCTCCGGATAGGCGAGGTCGAGCGACTCGAGCGCGTCGATCACCGCGGACATCACGACGAGCCGGGTGAACCACTTGTTGTCCGCCGGCACGACGTACCACGGCGCGTGCTTCGTGGCGGTCGCCCGGATCATCTCCTCGTACGCCTCCTGGTACTCGCCCCAGTGCTGCCTCTCGTGGACGTCCCCCGCCGCGAACTTCCAGTTCTTTTCCGGCGCGTCGAGCCGCTCCAGGAAACGCTTCTTCTGCTCCTTCCTCGAGACGTGGAGGAAGAACTTCCGGACGAGGACGCCGTTGCGCGACAGGTAGCTCTCGTGGGCGTTGATGTCCTCGTACCGCTCCTCCCAGATCCGCTTGGTCACCAGCGCCGGCGGGAGGTGCTGCTTGGCGAGGAACTCGGGATGGACGCGGACGACGAGCACCTCCTCGTAGTACGAGCGGTTGAAGATGCCGATCCGCCCGCGCTCCGGCAGGCAGCGCGCCGAGCGCCAGAGGAAGTCGTGGTCCAGCTCCTCCGACGACGGGGCCTTGAACGAGTAGACCTGGCAGCCCTGCGGGTTCACGCCCGACATGACGTGCTTGATCGTGCCGTCCTTGCCGGCCGCATCCATCGCCTGGAAGACGAGGAGCACCGCCCAGTGGTCCTGCGCGTAGAGCCGGTCCTGCAGCTCGGCGACCCGCGCCACGCCCTTCTCCAGCTGCTCGACGGCGCCGTCCTTCGAGTCGACTCCGGCCGTGTCCCCCGGGTCCACGTCCTTCAGCCGGAACTTCCGTCCGTCGGCGATCCGGTAGCGCCTCGAGATGTCCCGTGCCTTCGAGTCCTTCATGGGGCCTCCGTGGCCCGATTATCGCGTCGGCCGGTCTCCTTCGACCGCGCGAGCCGCCGCGGCGAGGCGTTCCTCCCACCCTCCGCCCACCTCCACGACGCGCGCCCCGAACGCCGCGAGCGTCGAGGCGAACAGCTCGTGGATCTCGTCGCGCCGGTCGGCGCGATCGCGGACGCCGTCCGGCTCCCACGGCAGATCGGGGCGCAGCAGGAGATAGAGGTCCGCCCGGCGGCCCCGCGCCGCCGCCTCCACCCAGGCGGGGCAGGCGCCGTAGTAGTGGCGTGCGTAGACGACGGTGCTCACGAGGTCGGTGTCCAGCACGAGAAGCCCGATCGCCTGGCCGACCGCCCAGTCCTGCGCCGCGATCTGTCCGGTCGCGATCGGCTCGACGTCCGAGGCGTCGAGCGGGGCGCCCTTCCCCTCCGCGTACTCCCGCACGAACTCCGGCACCCAGAGGGTGTCGAAGCGCCGGGCCAGGAGCGACGCCAGCGTCGTCTTCCCGGTGCACTCGCCGCCCGTCAGGACGACGCGGCGGAGAGGGAGCGCTTCCATTCGCGGTGGCCGAGGACGGCGAGGGCGATGAAGACGGCGTACAGCACGGCGGTGAGACGGAGCTGCTTCACCAGGTACATCCCGACGTAGACCACGTCCACGGCGATCCAGAGCGCCCAGCTCTCGAAGCGCTTCCTCGTCTGCATCCCCTGGGCGACGAGGCTGAACGACGTGAGCGCCGAGTCGAGGTACGGGAACGAGGCGTCGGTGGCGCGGTGGAGGAACGTCCCGAGGAGGAGCGTCCCCGCCGCGCCGACGGCGGCGAGGACCCCGAGCTCGACGGGAGTCGAACGCGTGACGTGGAGCGCGCCGAAGCCGGGACCGCCCCGGCCCCACTGCCACCAGCCGACGAGGCAGAGAACGGCATAGACCACCTGCAGCCCCGCGTCGGCATACAGCTTCGCGTTCCAGAAGACCAGCGTGTAGAGGCCGACGTTCACGAGGCCGACCGGCCAGCACCAGACGATCTCCTTGGCCGTCAGGTAGACGGCGATCGCCCCGGTGAGGAAGCCGGCGACCTCGAGCGGGTCCAAATCAGAACCCGAGATCCAGCGTGACGGTCACGTTCCGCGAGGCCTGCGGGTAGTAGTACGGGATCCCGCCGAGCGAGCCGTTCCCGGCTCCGTCGAGCGTCTCGAAGACGTAGCTGTAGCCGCTCGCGTAGATGCGTCGGTCCAGCAGGTTCTCGGCCTGCACCTTCAGGCGCGGACGGCCCACGGGGAGGAGGCGCGACAGGTCGAGCGACACCGACGCGTCGAGGCGGAAGAAATCGGGCGTCTCGAGCCCTGCGGTGTTGGTGTTGTCGAGGAAGGCGGACGCGACGTAGCGCCCGGCCAGACCGACCGACACCTCTCGCGTGACGGCCACGTCGGCGAGGAGGTTGGCGACGAGGGGCGGCGTCAGGAGCGGCTTCACGTCGCGGAAGACGGCCCCCGTCGACGTCACGTAGCTGCCGTCGGCGCCGTAGACGTCGTAGAACTGCGTCCACTCCCGGATCCGGCTGCGCGACAGGTTCGCGCTCGCGCGAAGCTGCAGCGGGGCGATCGGACGCCACGCCGCGTCCAGCTCGAGCCCGCGCCGGGTGCTGCGATCCACGTTCCGTCGGAGCGGGAGCCCCACGTCTGACAGCTCGCCGGTCAGCGCGATCTCGTCCCGGAACTCCATCGCGTAGACGTTCGCGTGGAGCGTCAGGCCGGGGCGCTTCCATTCGAGGCCCAGCTCCACGTCGGTGACCTTCTCGGGGTTCACGGCGTACAGGTCGCGGAAGCTGGTCGCATTGTCCTCGCCGAGGAGCATGTCGCCGCGCGCCGGCTCGCGCGTGGTGCGTCCGACCGAGGCGTAGAGCGCCACCGCCGGCGAGACCGCGTACCGCACGCCGAGCTTCGGATTGAAGAACGTCCAGCTGGCCGAGCCGAGCGGCACCGTCCCCTGGTAGCGGAAGCGCGACCAGCGGAGCTGCGCGTCGCCGTAGAGCCGCCACGGCCCCTGGTCCCAGCTCAGCTTGACGAAGCCGTTCGCCTCGTTCTTGAAGCCGTTGTTCTCGTAGTCGCGGCCGCCGCCCACCACGTCGCGCCGGTGGGCCGACGTGTAGTCGTTCCAGTGCACGCCGGCGGTGACCCCCAGGTGGTCGCCGTTCCGCTTGAACGTCAGCGAGCCGCCGAAGAAATGCCAGTCGAGCCCGTACTCCCGGAGCGCGGTCTTCTCCGGCCCGTCCCACAGACGGTAGAAGCCGCCGGCGGCGTTGTAATACGCCTGCAGCGCGACGCTCGTTCGCGGGTCGAGGGAGCGCGTGTACTGGGCCTGCAGGAAGTACTGCCCGAAGTCGTCCTTCTCCTCGGGCGAGAGCGGGTTGCTCGTCAGGTCGCTCTCGAGCACGTCCTTCTCGACCGCGTAGAAGGCCAGCTGCGTCCGCTCCTTGCCCATGAAGCCGAAGACCTTGAGGAACGAGTCGTCGTCCCGGTACGTCATCCCGGCGAAGACGCTCCGCTGGTCGACGCCGGAGCGATCCCGGAAGCCGTCGGTGGTCTGATACGTCGCCCGTCCGTAGAACGCCAGGCCGGGGCCGACCAGGCCCGACTGCAATCCGACGCTGGCGCGGCGCGTCCCGAAGGAGCCGAGCCCGAGGCGGGCGCCCACCTCCCGCGTGTCCGAGAGGTCGAGGCTCGCGAAGTTGACCGAGCCCGCGAACGAGGCCGCGCCCACCGTCGACGTCCCGACGCCCCGCTGCACCTGCACGCTCTCGACCGAGCTCGCGAAGTCCCCGAAGTCGACGAAGTAGAGCGAGGAGTCCTCGGGCTCGGCCAGCGGCACGCCGTCGAACGTCATGTTCACGCGGGTCTGCTGGATGCCGCGCAGGTAGAAGTAGTTGTAGCCGGCGCCGTTGCCGGTCTCGGAGTACTGGGTGAGCGACGGCACCACCTCGAGGAGCGCCGGCATCTCCTGCCCGCGGCTCCGGCGCTCCAGCTCCTCGCGCGGGACGTCGGTCTTGGTGACCGGAGTCTCGGCGTCGGCCCGCACCGCCTGGACGACGACGTCCTTGGCGAAGCGGGCGGCCGCCGGAAGCTCGATCTCGACGGGACGGGCGGGGTCGGCCTGGAGCGTGAGCGTCTGGTACCCGTCGTGGGTTATCACCAGGGTGACGGCCTTCCCGTCCGGCAAGGCGAGACGGAAAGCGCCCGCCGCGTCGGTCCGGGAGAGCCGAGTCCCGGCCGACACCACCGCGTCCGCCACGGGCTTGCCGCCCGAACGGACCGTGCCGGTGAGCTCGGCGGCGAGGAGAGGAAGGTCGACCAGGAGAAGCACGACGGCTCGGAACCAGGACTTCCAGGACATGAGAAACCTCCGCGACGAATGGCGGACCATCGGGGACTCTCGAGTCCCGGGAGCACGGCTCCCGGGCTGCCTTTCCCTACGCCGGCGTGACCCGGATCAGGTTCGAGGGTGTGATCTCAGGCCGCCCGGAAGATCCGGGCCGGCCACCCCTAGGCTCCAGCAGGCATCAGTCTGGCCCGCCGCGGGGCGCGCTGTCAATCCGGCGGCTGGTGCGTCTGGATCATGGTCCGCGCCTCCCGCCGGACCCAAGATGAAGGCCGAGGTGCTCCGATGCGGTCTTCCTGGCGAGTCGTCCTCCCCATCCTCCTCCTCGCGGCGACACCGCTCCTGGCCGAAGAGGAGCTCAACGCGAGGCAGAAGACGGTCCTCGGCATCAAGGCGGCGGCCGAGGCGAAGAACAACGTCAACCGGGTGCCCCAGGGCGCCTTCTACTTCAAATGGCTCACCGCGGCCCCGCCCGAGTGGGACAAGGCGTATTTCAAGCTGGGCGAGCTGGCGAAGGGGGGACGCACCCTGTCGCTGCAGCTGATCCGGAAGACCAAGGACGGCTCGACCGAGCTGATGATCCTGCACGACGCCGACTTCAAGCTCACCGTCGAGGACGGCTTCCGCGCGACGGCGAAGACGCTCGCCGACGCCGACCGGGCGATCGCCGTCAGCCCCGACAAGTACAAGTTCGCGGTGACCGGCAAGGAGATCGACTGGTTCCGGTCGATGATCGACCAGCTGAAATACGACCTCGAGCACCAGTAGCGAGCCCTGGGCCGATCCCCCGCGACCGCTTCCCCGAGCGGGCCGCCGAGGCGGCCCGCTCGCGTTTCCGGAGGGGCTACTTCAGGACCGCGCCGAGTAGGTTCCCCACCCCGCTGCCACCCTTGCCGGTGACGTACTGGAGGACGATCGGCGCGAACTTGCCGACGGTCTCGCCGGAGAGCCCGAGC
The DNA here is from genome assembly GCA_964384675.1 of uncultured Holophagales bacterium. Lineage (GTDB taxonomy): Bacteria > Acidobacteriota > Thermoanaerobaculia > UBA5066 > UBA5066 > CAYLNK01. Next base: position 6,239 of record CAYLNK010000356.1, read on the forward strand.
TTCTGGAACGCGGGGGTCACGGCGGTCACCAGGCCGGCGGCGCCGCCCGCCTGGCTGCCGAGCGCCGACACCGCGCCGCCCAGGGCGCTGCCGCCTCCGGTGCTACCGGCGGCGCCTCCAGCGACTCCCGCCACCGCGTCGGCGACCGGCGCGGCCTTCACGAGGTTGTCGCAGCCCGGCACGGCAGCGGCCACCTTCGCGTAGTCCTCGACCTTCATCTTTCCCTTGGCGTAGCCGAGGATCGCCCCGGCTCCACCTTCGGCCTGTTTCGGCGTGACGCCGAGCTGCTTGGTGAGCTGGCCGACGAGCTCCGGGCTGGCCGTCGCCTCCACCGTGCCTGCGGCGGGAGCGGCGGCAGGGGCCGCGGCGGGAGCGGCGGGAGCGGT
>CAYLNK010000357.1:0-6602 GCA_964384675.1 uncultured Holophagales bacterium
GCCGGCGCGGGCGCCGTCCAGCGGGACGCCGGCGTGCCGGCGGCGCTCGCGACGCTCCTGCAGGCCGTCGCGGTGCTGGCGCTCCTCTGGGCGAAGGGCCGGGCGCGATCGTGATCGGCGGCTTTTTCGAGGTCGCGCTGCTCCTCTCGGCGCCGCTCGTGCTGGCTGCGGCCGGCGAGCTGCTCCTGGAGCGCTCCGGGACGCTCCAGATCGGGCTCGAGGGGACGATGCTGCTGGGCGCCTTCGCCGCCTTCGCGATCGGCCTGAAGGGCGCGGGCCCGGGCGCGGCCCTCGCCGCCGCCACCGCGGTCGGGACGACCTCCGGGCTCCTCTTCGCCTTCTTCGCGGTCGAGCGGCGCGCCGATCCCATCCTCGTGGGTACGGCCTGGAACCTCCTCGCCCTCGGCGCCACGGGCTTCGCCTATCGCCTCGTCGCCGGTGAGACGGGCCGCGTGCTCGAGGTCCCGACGCTCGGCAAGCCGTGGCTCGGGCTCCCGATCCCGGTCGTCCTTTCGTTCGGCGTCCCGGTCCTTCTCCACGTCTTCTTCCGCGGGACGCGCGCCGGGCTGATCGTCACCGCGGCGGGCGAGACCCCCGCGGCCGTGCGCGCACTCGGCCGATCGGTCGTCGGCGTCCGCACCGCGACGTCCGCCGTCGCCGGGCTCCTGGGCGGTGCCGCCGGCGGCCTCCTCGTCGTCACGGTCTCGCCGACGTTCGTCGAGGGAGTCACCGCCGGCCGGGGCTTCCTCGCGCTGTCACTGGTCGTCTTCGCGCGCTGGAAGCCCCTGGGCTTGATACCCGCCGCGCTCCTCCTCGGGGGCGGAACGGCGCTCCAGTACCGGCTTCAGGCCGGCGGCGGCTCGTCGATCCCGTACCCGTTCTTCCTGGCGCTGCCGGCGCTGCTCGCGCTCGCCGGGCTCGCGTTCTCGTCGTCGCGGGGCGGGGCGCCGAAGGCGCTCGGGAGCCCGGCGCCGTAGGGCGCCGGGCGGCTCATCGGCGGGACCACTGGAGCCCGCTGTTCTCCAGGGACATGGCCTCTCCGTAGAAGGGCGGGAACGAGCCGCCCCCGGGCGGGTCGCGGAGCGCGAGGGCCAGCCAGCCCTGCGCCCCGCACGAGAGCCGGGCCAGGTGCTCGCCGGCCGCGAGGCTCCACGTGCCGTCGGGCCCGCTCGGCTGTCCGTCGACGCGCACGCAGGCCCCCGACCCCTCGTCGTTGGACCACCAACGGAAACGGCCTCCGGCCACCACGTCGAAGCGGATCTCTCCTCCGCCCGGCCCCTCGAGGAGATGTCCAGGGACGAAGACGTTGTCCCGGTACGCGACGTAGTGGTCGGCGAAGAACTTCTGGACGGGCGGGGGAAGCTGGAAGACGCGAAACGACGAGACGATGAACCTCACCGGGCGCTTCCGGAGCTCCTGGATGAACGCGGCCGTGCTCCGCTCGGCCTCCGGTCCGTAGAACAGCCGGGTGATGTCCTGCGAGAAGTACGTCGGGAACGGCTCCGGATCGGGCCTGCAAAAGAGCGCGCTCTCCGGATGGAAGCCCCGATCGCCGGGCGCGAAGTTCCGGGCGACGAAGCCGAGCGCGTCCCGCTGGGCGGCCTGCGAATCGTCCAAGAGGAGCACGGAGGCGCGCAGGGCCGGAATCGCCAGGGCCAGCCCGAAGAGCCCGACGAAGACGTGCCGCTCCCGGGGCGTCGGCAGGAGGCCGAGGATGGAATCGAGGCCGAGCGCGAGGGCCGTGGCCGGGAAGACCCCCAGGGTCATCCAGAAATACGGGAACGCGGCGGCGTGGAAGAGGCCCACCGTCACGCCCAGCCCGGCGACCGCCCAGGCGAGCCCCAGGACCCGGGCCCGCTCCTCCTTCCCCCGATCGCGCCACGTCACCCCGGCCAGCAGCAACGCGAGGACCGCGTGCGGCAGCAGCGACGGCAGCATCCCGAAGTAGGCGTTGAATCCGATCGTGCTCCTGTAGTACTCGAACGGGCTCATCGCGATCCGGAGGGTCGTCGGCTCCGGCAGATGCACCACGCGGCCGAGGACCGATCGGTAGAGCACGACGGCGGCCAGGCCGCCCAGCCCGGCCAGGAGCGCCCTCCCGAGCTCCCTTCCCGTTCGCCAGGACCGGTCGATCAGGACGTCTCCCAGGGCGAGGAGACCGACCAGGAGCCCCAGATAGGCGGCCTTCTGCGAGAAGAGATAGCCGATGCCGAGCAGCAGCCCGGCGGCCAGGGCCTCGCGCCCACGCCGACGGGGGCCGAGGGCGAGGACACCGGCCCAGAGCGCGGCGGCGACCGCGCCGTGGTCCGCACGGACCTGAAGGGACCAGCGCAGGAAGACGGGCACCAGGACGAGCAGCCCGGTGCCGACGGTCGCGGCGATCGCGGGCTCCGCGCTTCTCCGGCAGGCGCGGCGGAGAAGCGTCCAGAGTCCCGCGCCCATCAGCACCGTGAAGACGATCCAGACGTACCGGGCGCGACGTACGGCCGAGACCGCGTCCTCGCAGTGGACCACGGCCGGAAGCGCCGCCAGGGTCGCGAGGCCAGGCCTTCCCCCACCCTGCAGCTGCCCCGAGAGGAAGGTCGCCCGGGCCTTGGCGAGGAGAGCGAACTCGTCCCAGTTCACGGTCTCCGTTCGCACCGCGAGAACGTGGAGCACCAGGAGCGTCACCCCGAGCAGCACCGGTGCGCCGACCGGTGCGAGCCACGGGGCTCCTGACGGCCGGCGGGACGACTCCATCCGGCTCACTCTAACCCGGAAGAACGAGACCGATCCGGGCGGCCGCGGCGCGGCGCGCTCCGAGAATCAGCGCTTCAAGGCCTGTCGTCCTCGGCGACCGGCGCGCCCGGCTTTCCGGGGCGAGGATCACGCCCTTCGAGCAGCCGCCGCCGCGACCGCTTCTCCCCGTCCCGCTCTCCGCGCCACTCCTCGCGCCGATCGAGGATCCGCTGCCACTGCTCGTTCGTGAGGATGGCCTTCATCTCGACCACCATCATGGTGTGCGACTTCCCCAGCCGGGCGCGCGCCTGCTCGAGCGCGTCGACGGCGGCTCCGACCTTCTTCGGGTCGGAGTCCTTCTTCGACATCAGCTCCTCGACGTCGATCATCCGGCGCTCCACCTCGGCCTTCAGGTCGACGAACGACCGCCGGTTCTTGGAGAAGACGTCCTCCAGCCGCTCCTGCTGGTCGGCCGACAGGTTGAGGACGTCCACCACGCGCGGCCGCTTCCACCACTTTCCGAGCGGGAGATCGGGCATCTGGGCCTTCATCGGGAGGGCCAGGAGGACGATCGGCGCGGCGGCCAGGAAGGTGTTCCGCAGGAGGCGTCTCACAACGCCCCTTCGAGCTCGGGCGCGGTCGAGGCGTCGGCGAGGAGCTGGTCGATCGAGCGCAGGAGCTCGTCGTCGCTCGAGTCGTCCGCGGCCAGGGCCGGCGCCGGAGTCTGCGCGGCCACGACCCGGGCGTCTGGCGCCGGTGCGGCGGACGGCCGGAGGAACGTCAGGCCCGCCACCAGGGCCAGCGCCGCCGCCACGCTCCCGAACGCCATCACGGGACGCCTCACGAACGTCGACGCGCTGCGGGCGAAGGCCGCCGGACGGAAGGCCAGAGCGGGGCGCCCCTCCGCGGCGACGGCGGCCATGACCGCGGCGCTCTGAGCCGACCAGAACGCGTCGGGCAGGGCCTCCACGACGCCGTCCGTGGCCCCGCGGTCGAGCAGCCACGCCTCCCGCAGCAGAACCACCCGCGACTGGCACTCGGCGCAGACGGCCAGGTGCATCGGGACCGGTGCGGGGTCGTCGCCCGGAGGGAAAACACGGGCCACCATCTCGTCTGGCGTGAGGTGCGGACCACGGGTCTGCGAGCCGGTCTTCATCGGAGGTCCTCCAGGAGGGCCCGGAGCTTTCGGGCGGCGCGGAAGAGATGGGACTTGATGGTCCCGTCGTCGAGCCCGGTCGCGGCGCCTATCTCGGCGATCGACTTCTCCTCGTAGTGCTTCATCACGAAGACGGCGCGCTGCCGGGGCGACAGCGAGACCAGCGCGTCGGCGAGCCGCCGCCGGATGTCGCGCGACATCACGTCGCGTTCCGGCGACGTGCCGTCGCTGGGGTCGAAGCCCCGCGGGATCTCGCCGCTGTCGTCGTCCTCGAGCCCGCGGACGTCCCCGAACGAGACCAGGGGCCGTTTCCGCCGGAACTTGTCGCGGACCGTGTTGATGGCGATCCGGGTGACCCAGGTCTCGAAGGACGAATCGGCCTTGAAGTCGCCCAGGGCGCGGTACGCCTTGATGAAGACGTCCTGGGTGATGCAGTCGGCGTCCGAGGAGTCCCGGACGAGCGTGTAGACGAACCGGAAGATCTTCTTCTGGTAGGTCCGCACGAAGTACTCGAAGGCTTCCGTCTCGCCGGCTTTGACCCTGGCCAGGGCTTCCGCGTCCAGACGACGCTCGACCTCTCCCTTCGGGGGCCGAACCTGATCCTCGTTCCTCACGCGGAGCGTCTCCCGGCTTTCAAAGGCGGCACCTCCTGGAAACCTGAGGATCGGAGCTGTGGCCGTGCTCGACACGACCTTTGGACGACGAACCGAGACCGGGAGTTTACCTTCAGGAGGAAGAACCCGTCCTTCTCCAGGGACGGAGCCGCTTCTTCAGGTCGTCCCAGAGCACGATCCGGCTCCGCAGAAGGCGCAGAGCCAGAGCCCACCCGACCGGAGGTATCCCGCGGAAGTAGCTCTCCAGCATCAGCTTCCGGTCCTCGGAGCGGTTCAGCCCGGGCCGGGCCAGATCGCGGAGACGGGACCACGTGGGGACGGGGCCCGGCCGGAGCCGGGCGCGGTCCAGATCGACGAGCCAGAGCTTCGGCCCGTCCTCGGACGTGACCAGGATGTTGCCGTCGGTGAAGTCGCGGAAGAAGACACCGCCGTCGTGCATGGAACGGGCGAGCCGCCCGAGCGCCTCGACGATCGCCTCGAAGGTGAAAGGGAGAGGGGGCTCGGGCCACGCCACGGGGTCGTCCCTGTGGAGGAACCAGCGCCGCACCTGCGCCGCACCCTCCAGCCGGCGGGCGACGTACCAGGTCTCCCGTGCCGTCTCGACCGTGCCGAGCGGCTCCGGGGTGGGCAGACCGCAGGCCAGGAGCGCGCGGGCGGTGGCCACCGACCGTTCCGCTCTCGTCCCGCGTCGGGCATCGCCCCTCTCGCGAGGAACCTTCTTCACCACGACCGGCACTCGCTCGCCTTCGCGCACGAGGACGCCGTCGACGACCTCGTGCCGGCCGGGGTGGCGCCGGGCGTCGGTGGCGATCTCGAGCCGGCCGTCGAGGTTCACGGACGGCCCAGGAGAAGGGCCTCGTCTCCCCCGACCGGCTGGCGGTCGAGGACCTGGAGGGCCTCGAGAGCCGGCAGCGTCCAGTGCTGCCGCTCGCTCGCGTCCGCCAGCACGAGCGCCCCCGGGGTCCGCTCCACCCAGCGGGCCAGGGGCTCCTCGGAGCGGAAATGCTCGGTCCTTCGCCGGAGGACGAGGATCGGATAGCAGCGGTAGGTCTCTCCGAAATAGGCGAGCGGCTCGCCCCGGCTCACCCGGGGCCTGATCCTCTCGTAGAACGGACGTCCGGTCTTCCGTGTGTCGATCGCGGGAAGCACGACGAGTGACGCCACGGCCTCGGCCGCGCCGAGCGTTGCCGCGAGGGCGAGCAACGAAGGGGTCGCGCCCTTCCGCCGGCGCAGCACGACCGCGGTCCCGAGCCCGCCCACGCCGAGCGGGATCGCGACGTAGGGGGCGAGGAAGGCGTACTCGGGTGCCCGCGCACGCGCCACCTTCGACAGTGCGGCAGCGGCGCCCACCAGGACCAGCGCGATCAGCAGGAGATACCCCCGGAGCGCCTTCAGCCCCGCGGCGGGGCGCCGCTCCAGGGCCGAGACCGCGGCCGCGGCCAGCGCGGCGGCCAGCGGGTACGCCACCAGCAGGTACTTCCCCTGCTTCGACTGGGAGGCCGACAGGAAGAGCAGGGTCGTCGCCGCCACGATCCCGGCCGTCCGGAGCTCGGGACGGCGGGCGAAGACCCCGGAACGCGACAGGACGAGCGGTGCCGCGAGGGCCAGAGCGGTCCACGGGAAGAAGAGCCCCCACATGCTCTCGAGGTAGTACCACCACGGCTGGATGTGGTCGAAGGCGTTCGAGAAGCGCTCCCAGTTCTGCTTCACGATCAGCCCGTAGGTGTATTCGGGCCCGCCGGCACGGGCCGCCGCGACGTACCAGGGGACGACGAGGGCCACGAACACCACCGCCGATCGCACCGGCGCGAGGACCGTGATCGGACGCAGGGAGCGCGCGAGCGCCGCCCGCACGACGACGACGAGACCGACGAGCGCGACCGCGAGCGGGCCCTTGGTGAGGACGGCGAGCGGGACGAGGACCTGGAACGCCCGGAGCCACCCCCGGGAGCGGCGGGCGTCCTCTTCCACGAAGAGCATCGCCAGGAACGCCCAGAGGAGGAGCGCCGTGAAGAGCGCGTCGACCTGGACGAACTGCCCCTGCCAGAAGACGCCGGGCGCGACCGCCGTCGCCGCACCGGCCACGAGCGCCTCGCGCGAGCCGCCCCGGAACC
>CAYLNK010000358.1:0-6510 GCA_964384675.1 uncultured Holophagales bacterium
CCACGCCGATCGCCATCCGGATCGCCACGCCGGCGGCGGCACCCACGCCTTCGGTCGCCGAGCCGCAGGACCTCCAGGAGCTGCGCGCCGTGCGCGAGGAGCTGGCGGGCTGGCTCGGGCAGGCGGGCGTCGGCGGCACGCTGCGTCCCGCGCTGGCCCCGGCTCTGGAGGCGCTCGACCGGTTCCTCGCGACGGCCGCCAAGGCCCCGGCCGCCGAGGTGAAGCGGCGTGCGGCCGAGTCCCGTCAGTTCATGAAGACGTCGGCGGGCCCCGCGATCATGCGGGTCTGCCTGCAGGCCGGGCTCGAGGCCATGAGCAGCTCCCGCTGGCCCGAGGTGGAGCAGTACGCGCTCCTGGCGCGGCGCGCCAGCCCGGAGGCTCCGCAGCCCGACATGCTGCTCTGCGCCGCCCAGGCGACCCGCTACATCCTCGGAGGCAAGGCCGACGCGGCGCTGCTCCGCTCCGCGAAGCAGGCGCTCACCGCCTGGCAGGCGAAGGCCGGGCTGAAGAAGCCGCTGCCGCCGATCCTCTCCCCCGCCGTCCGGGACGTCCTCACGAAGTCGTCTGGGTGACCGTCGGCGGGGCGTCGGCGGGGGCCGGGGGCTCCGGGATCGCGATCGGACCGCCCTGCAGGTCCTCCTTGATGATCAGCTCCAGGAACAGCTCCCTCACACCGTTCCGGCCCTTCTCCCGGAAGACCCGCTTCACCTCCGCGGGATCCAGCTTGATCCCGGTCATGGTGTGCAGGTACTGGCAGAAGACGATGGACCGGGATCGGAACGAGATGACCAGGATCGCCAGCAGCACGATCGAGAACGCGAACGGCAGCAGGTCGGACATCTCGAGCATCTCGGGATCCTCCCCCCGATCATAAGCCGGCCGGGCGTCGCTACACTCGTCCCGCGATGCCGCCGCACGTCCTCCTCTCGGGCCGATTCCGGTCTCTCGAGCCCCTCTTCCTCGAGGAGGTCGCTCGGCGGCAGGAGGGCGACCCGCTCCGTCCGGTGGAGGTGCTGGTCGGCTCGAACCTCCTCGCGGTGTATCTGCGGCGTGCCGCGCTGGCGTCCGGCGGAGGCGGGCTGGCGGGGCTCCGCTTCCTCACCTTTCTCGACCTGGCCCGCCGGATGACGCGCCACGCCGATCCGCGTCCCGTGCTCCCGGCGCTCGGCGAGGAGCTCCTGGCCCGGCGAGCCCTTTCGGGTACGCCGCTCGCCTCTCGCTTCGGCCCTCTGCGCGAACGCGCCTCCCTGGCCCGGGCGGTGGCCCGCACGGCGGCCGACCTCCGCGAGGCCCGCACCGGACCGTTCGAGCTGCTGCGTCTCGCCGAGGGGGTCGCGCGGGATCGCCGTGAGCGCCTGGAGGCCCTGTCGTCGGTCCTTTCGGCGTTGGAGGCGGAGCGGGCCCGCTTCTCGGATCCCGACCTCCTCCTCGAGCAGGCGGCCCGGCACGGCGAGCCGACCGGCGACGACCCGCTGCTGGCTTACGGTCTGTACGACCTCGGTGCCGTGAGGGAGGCCCTCCTCTCGCGGCTCGCCAGGACACGTCCGATCGTGGCGTTCGTCCCGGACGACGCCCTCCCCGACGACGCCACGCCCCCGGTTCGCACGCCGCTCTTCGAGGCCCTGCTCGGCGTGGCGGCGCGCCGCCTGCCCGACGCGGCGAGCCCCGTCCGGCCCGAGGTCGTCCTCGCGCGCGACGAGTCCGACGAGGCGCGGGAGACGGTCCGCGAGCTGATCGCCGGGCTCGAGTCGGGGATCCCGCTCCACCGGAGCGCCATCCTCGTGCGGCGGCCGGAAACCCAGGAGGCCCCGATCGTGGCGGAGCTCAACCGCGCCGGGATCCCTTACTTCCGTCCGGCCGGACCCGGCTTCGGATCGTCTCCGCTGGGCCGGGCCGCCCGGCTCCTTTTGGACGCCGCGGGGACCGGCCTCGGCGCCCGCAGCGTCCCCGGGCTCGTCGACGTCCTGGATGGGGCGGGGCTCGCCGACGGGATCTCGTCCGGCCTCGTGCGGGCCGCGTTCCAGGAGCTCGGCCCGGTCGAGGGGAGCGCCGCGCTGCGCCGCCGTCTCGACCGCCGCATCGAGCGCCACGAGCGGGCCGCGAGGCGAGCCGAAGGAGACGACGACCCCCGTCCGCGAGAGGCACTGCGCCGCCTCCGCTCGGTGGACGCGGCCCTCGCCCGCCTCGAGCCCCTCCTGCCGTCGGCGGAGCCGGCCGCCTGGGCGACGTGGGGGGAGCGCCTGCGCGACGCCTTCTCGTCGCTCGCCGGGTCCCATCCGGACGCGCCGCGCCTCGACGAGGCGGCAGAGGCGATCGGAGCGCTCGAGGCGGTCGAGCCGCGCGGCTCGGCACGGATCGACGAGGTGCGGGCGATCCTCCCGGCCGCGCTCGACCTGGCGCCGATCCGGCACGGCTCGTTCGAGCGCGACGGCGTGGCGCTCCTGACCTGCGTCTCCGCCCGGGGTCTCTCGTTCGACGCGGTCCTCGTGCCGGGCCTCGTCGAGGGGCTCTTCCCGGGAACGGCGCGACCCGACCCGCTCCTTCCCGACGACGAGCGGGAGCGGCTGGGGATGCCCCTTCGCGCCGGTCCGCGGCAGGCCCGGGAAGAGCGTTTCCTCTTCGAGCTCGCGCTCTCGGCCGGGCGCCGCCGCGTCGTCCTCCTCGCCGCGCGCGCCGAAGCCGTCCGGGGGCGGGAGCGGGTCCTCTCGCCGTTCCTGCTGGAGGTCCTGAGGCCGAGCCCGGACGACGGAGTCGGGCCGTCGGTCCGGAGCCTCGGGATCGGGCGGGTCGTCCACGACGGCCCGCCCCTGGATCTGGCCGAGGCCGTCCGCCGGGCGACCGATCGTCAGCCCGGCGCGCTCGAGTCGCTCCTGGCGCCGTTCGAGCCGCTCTCGCGCGCGCTCCGCCGCGGCCGGGCCCGGCGCCGCCCCGGCTTCTCCGCTTACGAGGGGAACGTCGGCAGGGCGTCACCCCTCACGGACCTCTGCGCCGCCCCGCTCTCTGCGAGCCGGCTGGAGACCCTGGCCGGGTGCCCGTACCGCTGGTTCCTTTCGGACGTTCTCGGGCTCTCGCCGCGTGAGGAGCTGGAGCGGCCTCTCGACGCGGAGGCGTCGGAGCGGGGGACCTTCGTCCACGACGTGCTGCGCGACCTCTCGGCCGGAGGACCGCTCGCGTCTCTTCCCGGGAGCGAGGCCGTCGTACGCGTCGGGACGGTCACGGCCCGGCACGTCGCCGAGTGGGCCGCGAGCGGGGAGCTGGATCTGCCGGAGGCTCTCCTCGCGCGCGTGGAGGACGAGATCGTGAGCGCCGTCCTCGCGACGCTCGCCTTCGAGCGAGGCCGAAAGGAGAGCTACCGCACGGTAGGCGTCGAAGCTCCGTTCGACGGGGTCGCGCTCGGGCCCTTCCGCTTCCGCGGCCGGATCGACCGGGTGGACGCCGTGGCGGTAGCCACGGGTGCCGTGGCGGTAGCCACGGGTGCCGTGGCGGTAGCCACGGGTGCCGTGGCGGGCGGCCCGCGTGTCGTCGACTACAAGCTGGGCGGCGCCGCGCCGTACGAGAAGACGAACCGGGGCCGCCACCTGATCGCGCGCGGGGAGCGCCTGCAGCTCCCGATCTACGCGCTCGCCGTCGGCCCTTCGGGCGTCGCGTCCGAGTACCTCTTCGTCACGCGCGGCGAGGACGAGGAACGGCACGCCGTGATCCCGCGGGCCTTCGACGCCGAGGAGACCGGCGCCGCCGTGGAGGCCCTCCGGCGATTCCTCGAGGCGGCGCACGAGCTGACCGGGCGCGGGCTCCTGGTGCCCCGCACCACGAGCCTCCGGCGCGCGGATCCGTGCGCGACGTGCCCCGTCTCGCCCGTCTGCGGCCCCGGGCACGTGCGGCTGTACGAGAGGAAACGAGCGCCGGGCGACCCGGACCTCGGTCCGCTCACCGAGATCGAGTCGCTGCCGTGACCGACGCCTCCGACCGCAGGCGCGCCGTCGAGGAGACGGGCCGCTCGTTCCTGATCGAGGCGTCCGCCGGCACCGGGAAGACGACTCTCCTCGTCTCGCGGATCCTGCGGCTCGTCACCCACGACGGCGTGCCGCTCGCCCGCATCGCCGCGCTCACGTTCACGGAGAAGGCCGCGGCCGAGATGAAGACGCGCCTCCGCGAGCGGCTGGAGGAGGAGGCGGCGGACGACCGGGAGCCGGCCTCGCGCCAACGCGCCGCCCTAGCCCTCGGAGACCTTCCCGCGGCGGAGGTGTCGACGCTCCACGCCTTCTGCGCGCGCCTCCTCAGGGAGCGCCCCGTCGAGGCCGAGCTCGACCTCGACTTCTTCGCGCCGGACGAGTCGGTCACGGCCGAGCTGGTAGAGGAGACGGTCGACGGCTGGATCCGTCGGGAGGCCGCCGAGCCCGGGAGCGCGATGACGGCGGCACTCCGGTCGGGCGCGCAGCCCGCGGAGATCGCCCGGCTGGCCGCCTCCCTCGTCGAGCAGCGGCTCATCCTGGCCACCGCGACCCTCCCCGACGACCCGCTGGCCGAGCTGCGGGCCGAGCTCACGGCGTTCGCGGCCGAGCTGCGCGGCGTCCTCGAGGCGACGCCGACGCGGGACCGCTCGCATCCCAGGGCCCGGGAGCTCGGCCGCCTCCTCGCCTCGGTCGACGCGCTCGCCGCGCTGCCCGCGAGCGCCCTGGGATCGTTCCGGCCCGAGCCCCTCGAGCGCGGGACGCGCGGGCCGTGGCGCGACGAGGAGGTCGCGGACCTCGTCGGCAAGCTGCGCGAGCGCTACGAGGAGCTTCCCCGCCGCCTCGCGGCGTTCGCGCTCGAGCCCGTCGCCGTCGGCCTCGTCCGGTCGATCGAATCGTCGCTCTTCGGCGCGGTCGAGGAGGAGAAGCGGCGGCGAGGGCTCGTCGACTTCGACGATCTCCTCCTTCGCACGCGCGACCTCCTCCGCCGGAGCCAATCGGTGCGGGAGACGTTCCGGCGCCGGTACGAGCGGCTCCTCGTGGACGAGTTCCAGGACACCGATCCCGTCCAGGCCGAGATCGTGCTGCGGCTCGCGGCCGCCGAGCCGCAGGCGGTCCCCGACTGGTCGTCGCTGGTGCCGAGACCCGGCGCGCTCTTCCTGGTCGGCGACCCGAAGCAGTCGATCTACCGTTTCCGGCGCGCAGACGTCGAGACGTACCACGGGGTGAAGGAGCGGTTCGCCCCGGACGAGCGACTCACCCTGCGCTCGAGCTTCCGCGCGGCCCCGGAGCTCCTCGCCTACGTGAACGAGCTGGGGAGCTCGATGATGAAGGAGGACCCGGCCCGGCCGTGGGAGGTCGGCTACGCGCCGCTCGAGGCGGGCCGCGCGCACGGCGACCCGGGAAGCGTCCTCCACCTCTCTGCGCCGCCGCCCGACGATCCGGAGAACGCCGGGGACGTGGAGTCGGAGGCTCGCGCGGTGGCGGCGATCGTCGCGTCCCGCCGGCTCTCCCCTCGGCACGGGGACGTGGCCGTGCTGGTGAGCCGCAACCGGAGCCTCGCCACGTTCCACGAGGCCTTCCTCGACGCCGGCGTCCCGGTCGCGCTCGACGGCGGGATCAGCTTCTACCGGCGCGAGGAGACGGCGGCGGTGATCGCGACCCTCCGCGCCGTCGACGACCCGGGGGACTCCGTCTCGGCAGTGGCGGCGCTGAAGTCCTTCCTGTTCGCCGTGGACGACCTCGAGCTCCTCGAGGCTAGAGAGGCCGGAGCCCGCTTCGACGACCTCTCGGCCACGCTCCCCGCCGGGAGCCCGCTCCGGCCGGGGTGGGAGCTCGTCGAGCGGCTCCATCGCACCCGGCACGATCGGCCGGCCGCCGAGACCCTCCTCGACCTCCTGACCTCCCGCCAGGCGCTCGCGGCCCTGAACGCCGAGACTGCCCGCGACCCGCGACAGGCCGTCGCGAACCTGGAGCTCCTGGTCGCGATCGTCCGCGAGCTCGATCGCGAGGGACTGGCCTTCCCCTCGGTGGTTCGCCGGCTCACCCTGCGGCTCGAGGACGAGCGGGCGGAGCCCCGCGCGTTCGAAGGGACCGAGGACGCGGTACGCCTCCTGACCGTGCACCGGGCCAAGGGCCTGGAGTTCCCCGTCGTCGTGCTGGCGGACCTCGCCGCCCGGCCGCTCCGCGGCGGTGGGGAGGACTCTCCCTTCCGGTGCGACCGGGCCGGCGGCTCGTGGGCCGTCCGCCTGAGGCTGGGGGCTCACCGCGTCGGCACTCCCGGCTGGGCCCGGCTCGACGCCGCGGACCGGACCCGCCGCGAGGCCGAGGTGAAGCGGCTCCTCTACGTGGCGCTCACCCGGGCGTCCCGGACGCTCCTGGTCTCGTGGTTCCGGAAGCGCTCCCGCCGGAAGGACGGCGGGATCTCGGACGACCTGCCGAGGAGCTTCCTCGCGTCGCTCGCCTGGGCCGCCCGGCCTCGCGCCCTCGCGACCCGGACGATCACGGTCGACGCGCCCCCGCCCGCGTCGGCGGGGGCGCTGCGCCTCGTCCCGCCGCC
>CAYLNK010000359.1:0-6494 GCA_964384675.1 uncultured Holophagales bacterium
GATCGTCGATTATCGCGAGCCGGTGACGGTGAGTCCGGCCGCGCGGACCGCGCTTCGCGCGGCATCCCTGGCCCTCGTCTCCGGCGGGCTCGTGGCGCTCCTCGTGAGCCGGGGCCCGCGCGTGACCGAGGGACCCGGACCGGCCGTGGCCGTCCACGGGTCGCGTGCGCTCGAGCCGGCCACGTCCGTCGCCCCCGTGGCGATGAAGGCGAGCACCCCGCTGATCGAGGGGCTCAAGAGCCCGGGCGCCACGATCTACCAGTTCGCCGGCACGGCCGGCCAGCCGAACGTCGTCTTCGTCGTCGATCGCAACGCGGACCTCTGAGGGAGATGGAGAGGGAGAGATCGCCGGGCACCGTCCCGGACGGCCGAGGAGCCCTCGTCGCACGGCCCCAGGCGCTCCGGCGCCGGGCCGTGCGTTGCCTTTTCGTGCTCGCCGCGCTCCTGGCCCTCGGCGCGGCGCCGCCGGCGCGCGGTGCCGATCCGGTCCCGGAGACGGTGGTCCGCGTGTTCGAGCTGAAGTGGAGGAGGGCCGAGGAAGCGGCTCTCCTGGTTCGGCCGCACCTCACCGAGGCGGGCTCGGTCATGCTCCAGGTGAAGCTCAACACCCTCACGGTCCGGGACACCGCACCGGCCGTCGAGAGGGTCGCCCAGATCCTGGGCTCGTACGACACGCCGCCGCGGGCAGTCTCGATCTCGATCTCGCTCCTGAAGTCGAGCCGGGGCCCGGCGGTCGAGGGCCAGAACGCCTCCGCGCAGATCAAGGAAGTGGGCAAGCGGCTCTCGCAGCTCCTCAACCTGACGAGCACCGTCACCCTCGACTCGGTCGTGGTGCAGGGCACCGAGGGGAACTCGGTCGCCTACGCGATCGGGGGCGGCTACCGCCTCGAGTTCTTCCTCGAGCCGTCGGGGGACGAGCCCGTCGTCAAGCTCAAGGGGCTCGTGTTCGAAAGAGTGCGGCGGGACGCGGCCGGCAAGGAGACGCGGGGAGCGATCCTGCAGACCTCGATCAACGTCCCGGTGGGACAGCCGTTCGTGCTGGGCGTGGGGCGCGACGAGAACGCCACGGACGCGCTCTTCCTGGTCTTCCAGCCCACGATCGTCGGGCGCGCGGGGGGACGGAGATGATCGACCGAAGGAGCCACATCTGATGCCGCAATTCCTGGCCTCCTTCACCCGGGGGAACCCGCGGAGCGGTTTCCCCCAGACCCCCTCCGTGCTCGCTCGGAATCGCGGGAGAGCCTGATGCCGCAATTCCTGGCCTCCTTCACCCGGGGGAACCCGCGGAGCGGTTTCCCCCAGACCCCCTCCGTGCTCGCTCGGAATCGCGGGAGAGCCTGATGCCGCAATTCCTCGCTCGGATCGGGACCGCGGACGGGGCCGTGACGACGCGCACGATCGAGGCCGCCGACGAGGCCGCCGTGCGCGCCGAGGTGCGGCGCCAGGGCGGACAGGTGTTCACCGTGAAGGCGGCCTCGGACGGCAAGCCGAAGCTCGCGTTGCCGCAGCTCCCGTTCTTCGGCCGGGGCGGCCGCCGGCCCGTGAAGGTCCAGGAGTTCCTGGTGTTCAACCAGGAGCTCGTGGCGCTCCTCAAGGCGGGGCTCCCCATCGTCCACGGCGTCGAGGTCCTCCTCGAGCGGCAGGAGAACCCTCACTTCAAGCGGATCCTGGTGGACATCCGGGAGCAGCTCACGTCGGGCGTCTCCCTCTCGGAGGCGTTCCTCTCGCACGGCGACGTCTTCCCGCGGCTCTACGCGACGTCCCTGAAGGCGGGAGAGCGTTCCGGCGAGGTGGAGGCCGTGCTGCGCCGGTACCTCTCCTACCAGAAGATCCTCGGCGCGGTCCGGCGCAAGGTGGTGAGCGCGCTCGTCTACCCGGCGGTCCTGGTGTCGCTCTCGATCGGGCTGATCCTCGTTCTCCTCACCTACGTCATCCCGCGCTTCACCGAGTTCTTCTCCGCCTTCGGCGGCGAGCTCCCGATGCTGACCCAGGTCGTGGTGGGCATCGCGGGCTTCATGCAGGCGAACATCGTCATCCTGGTGATCTCCTGGATCACGCTGGGCTACCTCTTCGCGCGGTGGAAGGAGACGGAGAGCGGGAAGCTGGTCTGGAACGGCTTCCTCCTCGAGGTCCCGATCCTGGGGACGATCCTCCACCAGTTCGCGATCTCCCAGTTCACGCGGTCCCTGGCGACGCTGGTGGCCTCCGGGAACCCGCTGGTGCCGTCGCTCGAGATCTCGTCCGGCTCGATCAGCAACCGCAAGGTCGCGGCAGCGGTCGAGTCGGTCGTCCCCAAGGTGCGCGAGGGGGCCGAGCTCTGGAAGAGCCTCGAGGCGACGGGCCAGTTCACGTCGCTCACCGTGGAGATGATCAAGGTGGGCGAGGCGACCGGCGCCCTCGAGGAGATGCTGACGAACGTCTCCGAGTTCTACGACGAGGCGATCGAGGCGTCCCTCCAGCGCCTCATCAACCTGATCGAGCCCGTGATCCTGGTCGTGATGGGCGGGGTGATCGCCACGATCCTCCTCTCGGTCTACCTGCCGATGTTCACGGTCCTGTCCAACATCAAGGGCTGATGCCCCGTATGAGAGCCGGGGAACCCGCCGCGGGCTCCCCAAGAGCCGGAAGAGAGCCGCGATGAGCCGAAACCCCGTTCCCGCCACCGCCGCCGAGCGCGAGGCCGCCCGCGAGAAGACGAACCCCGGCGTCGTCGACCCGGCGATGCCGTCCATGCCGCGCGTCCTGGACTCGGCCTCCGAGGAGGCCCGGGCCCGCACGATCGCGCAGCGCCTCGGGCTGCCCTACGTCGACCTCTGGACGTTCCGCGTCGACCCCGAGCTGTTCCGCAAGACCTCGCTCGAGTGGATGCTCCGCTTCGAGTTCGTGCCCGAGGCCGAGGACGCGGCGTCGCTCACGGTCGTGATGGCCGACCCGACGGACGTCGTGAAGCGCGACGAGCTCGAGGGGCTCGTCCACAAGCGCCTCAAGGTGAAGGTCGGCTCGCGGGCCGCGCTGCAGGAGATCCTCCAGAAGTCCGAGTCGACCCAGCGGGTCCTCGAGGAGTCGGCCGAGGACTTCCGGATGCAGGTGGTGAGGGAGGACGAGGAAGGCCAGGAGGTCTTCACCATCGACCGGATCGCGGCGGACGCGAGCCCGATCATCAAGCTCGTCGACTCGGTGCTCTTCAACGCGATCCAGCGGCGCGCCTCGGACATCCACATCGAGACGCAGGAGAACGTCGTCGTCGTCAAGTACCGCATCGACGGCGTCCTCTACCCGGCGATGGAGCCGATCGACAAGAAGCACCACCAGACGATCATCAGCCGCATCAAGGTCATGTCCGAGCTGGACATCGCCGAGAAGCGGATCCCCCAGGACGGCCGCTTCAAGATCCGCGTGAAGGGCCGCACCATCGACTTCCGCGTCTCGATCATGCCGACCGTCCACGGCGAGGACTCCGTCATCCGCATCCTGGACAAGGAATCGGCCAACGCGGAGTTCAAGAACCTGCGGCTCGACGTCCTGGGGATGGACCCCGAGACGATGCGTCGCCTCCGGAAGTTCATCCGCGAGCCGTACGGCATGGTCCTCGTCACCGGCCCGACGGGCTCGGGCAAGACGACCACGCTCTACGCCTGCCTCTCCGAGATCCAGTCCGTCGAGGACAAGATCATCACCATCGAGGACCCGGTCGAGTACCAGCTGCGCGGCATCACCCAGATCCCCGTCAACGAGAAGAAGGGGCTCACGTTCGCGCGCGGCCTCCGGTCCATCCTGCGGCACGACCCCGACAAGGTCATGGTCGGCGAGATCCGCGACGAGGAGACGGCCCAGATCGCCGTGCAGGCCGCCCTCACCGGTCACCTGGTCTTCACGACGGTCCACGCCAACAACGTGGTCGACGTCCTGGGGCGTTTCCTCAACATGAAGGTCGAGCTCTACAACTTCGTCTCGGCGCTCAACTGCATCGTGGCCCAGCGCCTGGTGAGGAAGATGTGCCCGCACTGCAAGGTGGAGTTCAAGCCCAGCGCCCAGCTGCTCGAGGACTCGGCGCTCACCCCGGCCATGCTCAAGGGCGTGAAGCTGTACGAGGGACGGGGCTGCGTGGAGTGCAACGGGACCGGGTTCCACGGCCGGATGGCGATCACCGAGCTCCTCGACCTGTCGGACCGGATCCGGACGCTCATCCTGGACAAGCGTCCGGCGGCCGAGATCAAGGCCGCGGCCAAGGAAGAAGGAATGAGCTTCCTTCGGGAGTCGGCCCTGCGTAAGGTCTTCCTCGGCGAGACGACGTTGAAGGAGATCAACAAGGTGACCTTTGTCGACTAGCGCGAGCGCCTCCGCCCGGGCCCCGGGCCTCTGGTCGCGTTTCCGGTCGCCGCGGCCCCTCCACGCCTACGTCCTGACGCGGAACCGCCTGGTCTACGTCGGGGCCCGGCCCGGCGAGAAGCGGGCGAGCGGACCCACGGGAGTCCCCCTGGTCCTCCTCTCCCGGCCCCTGCCGGCGGACCTCTACCGGACCGGGCCCGCGGGCGTGCCGATCGCCGGCAAGGCGCTCTCGGGCGTCGTCGCCGAGCTGGTCGCCGAGATGGGCGGGAGGGCCGGCTCCGCGTCGCTCGCCGTACCGGACGACTTCCTGCGTATCGTCACGGTCGACATCGACGACCCCGACAAGGACCCGAAGGCCACGGAGGAGATCCTCCTCTGGAAGCTCGGCAAGGTCTTCGGCGAGCCGCTTCCCGCGCTCCGCTTCGACTGGCTCACGGCCGGCCCCGGCGCCGAGGGGCTCGTGCGGGTCGTGGCGCTCGCGACGCTCGAGGAGGCGGCGGAGTCGTTCGAGTCGGCGTTCCACGACGCCGGCATCCGGATCGGCGCGCTCGAGCCGTGCGCGCTCGCCGTCGCGACCCTCGCGTCGCGCGCTCTGCCCCCCGACTCGTTCGTGGTCTGGGCGGACGGGGGCGTCGCCACCA
Organism: uncultured Holophagales bacterium; assembly: GCA_964384675.1. GTDB lineage: Bacteria > Acidobacteriota > Thermoanaerobaculia > UBA5066 > UBA5066 > CAYLNK01. The sequence continues at coordinate 4,971 of CAYLNK010000359.1, forward strand.
CCGTGTTCCTGAAAGGCGGGGAGCTGCGCTTCCTCCGTACCAAGGCCACCGACGACCCGGACGAGGCGCTCCAGGAGATCCGCCTGGCGGCGTCGTTCGTCTCCGGCGAGGGCCGGGAGCCGGCCACGCCCCTCGACGTCGAGGGGGCCTGCGCGGCCGGTCCGGTCGGCTCCCCCATCGTGGATCGCTTCCGCGCCTTCCGCGCGGAGAACGGCGCGACCGACCCGAAGCCGATCAGCCGCGGGGCTCTCGTGCCCGAGGCCCTCATCCTGCCCGGCCTCACCCGCGCGGCGGCCACGCTCGCCGGCGCCGAGGACCCGGCCGCGGTCGTGGCCCTCGGCCTGATGGCGGGGGAGGACTGATGCGCCAGCGCCTCAACCTCGCCAAGCGGCCCTTCGTCGACACGCGGCCGGCGAACATGGCTGCGGTGGCGCTCGGCCTGACGGTGCTCGTCCTGTCGGCGATCAGCTGGCGCACGTTCCAGCGCTACCAGGACGGGTCGCGGAAGAGCCGGGAGGCGATCACCTCGCTGCGGGGCGAGATCGAGCGCTTCGAGTCGCGGAGGAAGGCCGGGGAGGCCGTGCTCGCGCGCTTCGACTTCGAGGACATCTCCAGGAGCGCCACCGACGCGGCCGCCATCGCGCGCCGCCGCGCGTTCTCGTGGACGCGCTTCCTGACGCGCCTCGAGCTGACGCTGCCGGCCGACGTCCGCGTCGTCTCGATCGGGCTCGAGAGGGACAAGGCGGACGCGACGGGGCTCAAGCTCCGGAGCGACCGGTTCGCCGTGGCGCTCGACCTCGTCGCGCGCGACCCGGACGCCCTGCCGCGCACGATCCGGGCCCTCTACGCGAGCCCCTGGTTCGACCGCCCGGTGCCGACGAAGGAGCAGTCGGGCGAGAAGGCGGCTCCCGAAGGGAAGCGGCTCGGCGTGACGGTCGAGTACGAGGACGCCCAGGGGCCGGCGCGGCAGGAGGGGAAGAAGTGAGGCGGGCACGCTCGGTCTGGCGGGCGCGGGTCCTGCCGTTCACCCTCCTCGGGCTCCTCGTCGTCGCGAACGTGGCGTTCCTCGCCTCTTACCAGCTCTTCTACGACGCGCGGCTGGAGGCCCTCCGGGAGGAGACGCGCGACCTCCAGGCGAAGAGGGACGTGGCGCGGGAGGCCGCCGAGAAGGTGAAGGCGACCGGAGAGCGCCTGGCCTCGCTCCAGAACGGGCTCGAGGAGTTCTACCGCGAGAGCCTCGGGACGCGGAAGGAGCGGCTCGCCTCGGTCATCGAGGACGTCTACGCGATCACCGGAAAGGCGGGCATGCGCCCCGACGACATCGCTTTCGCCGAGAGCGAGATCCCCGGAGCCGAGAGGTTCCAGCTCACGTTCGCGGTGACCGGGCGGTACCCGGAGATCAAGAAGCTGCTGGCCGCCTTCGAGTCGAACCCGCAGTTCCTGATCCTGGAGACCGTGGGCCTGGCCTCCGACGCCGGCGGTTCCGGCGCCGGCGGCCGGGGCGGCGGCGCCGCCGCGGCGTTC
>CAYLNK010000360.1:0-6451 GCA_964384675.1 uncultured Holophagales bacterium
GATGCCCCTGTCTTTCTGGGTGCACGCTGCCCATGTCCCGCCGGCACGGCACGACAAATCTGTGTCCGTGACGGGCCGGCTTGTCGAAGTCGATGCGACGCACGTCATCTGGCCCATGAACACCGAGTACGAACTGTTTTCGGTCGGCGACAGGAAGAAACACACGCTGGGCGCCGTGTTTGTGCTGAATCACCGCGAGCCGCTGGGAAGCGCCGCCCCCCCGGTTCGGAGCCGTGCGGCCCGCACGGCACGCGGGTCCGCGGGCTGCGGAAGGCGGAGCGGGACCGGGTCGCCCTCGCGCAGCTGCTCCAGGAGGAGCGCGATCGCGCGCGACTCCGCGGCCAGGTACGGGTCGGCCGCCGCGCGCCGCGACACGTGGAGGATCAGCTCGCGGAGGAGCGCCGAGACGTTCAGGACGCGGCACTCGCGGGGCAGCCGGCGGCAGAGGGCCGGGAGGAAGTAGAGCGTCCGGAGGCTGACCGTGCCGGTCATCTCGACCCGGTGCCGCATCCCCGCCGGAACCCAGAGCGCCCGGCCGGGCGGGAGCAGCCACTCTCCCTGGGCGGTGCGGACCCGCATCGCCCCACGCGAGGCGTAGACGAGCCGACCCCAGTCGCTGACCTGTCCGTCGATCGATCCGCCCGACGGAAAGGTCACGGCCAGGCTCCGCACGCGGGGCTCCCTCTCGTCCCCGGGCGCGAGGGTGCGGCGCGTTCTCGACATTTCCTGACACTTTATCGCGCGACGGGAATGCCGCCCGTGCGTATCGTTCCCGCAGCCACCACGAAGGAGGACCCCAATGGTCGCGCTGACGTCGCTCATCGTGCCCGTCCTGCTCTCCGCCGTGCTCGTCTTCGTCGCGAGCTCCATCAGCCACGCCCTGCTCCCCTTCCACAAGGCGGACTACGGGCGGGTTCCCGGCGAGGACGAGCTGATGGAGACCCTTCGCAGGCTCGGGCTCCCGCCGGGCGATTACCTGTTCCCTCGCCCCGGCGAGCGGAAGGAGATGAAGGAGCCGGCCTTCCAGGAGAAGTGGAAGCGGGGGCCGGTGGGCCTCATGACCTTGATGCCCGGCGGCGGGAGGCCGATGGGTCAGACGTTCGGGCTCTGGTTCGTCTACTGCCTCGCGGCCGGGAGCTTCGCGGCGTTCGTGGCGGCGCGGTCTCTCCGCGCCGGCGCCTCACCCCGCGAGGTCTTCGTGCTCGTGGCAGTCGTCGCCGCCGGCGCCCACGTCCTGGCCCTCTGGCCGAGCTCCATCTGGTACGGACGCGCGTGGGGCACGACCTTCCGATCCACCCTGGACGGGATCGTCTACGGCCTCCTCACCGGCGGCGCCTTCGTGTGGCTCTGGCCGAAGTGAGACGGACCGAGTGAAGGAGCTCGAGATGACCGCACCCCTCCGCCACTTCGCGATCAACGCCGACGACCTGCCCCGCGCCCGCCGCTTCTACGAGCGAACGCTCGGCTGGACGTTCCAGCCGTGGGGACCGCCCGGGTTCTACATGATCGAGACCGGCGGGCCGGAGTCGCCCGTGCGGGGCTCGCTCCAGGAACGGCGCCCGCTCGCCCCCGGTCTGACGCTGCACGGCTTCGAGTGCACCTTCGCCGTCGACGACGTCGAGAAGGTGGCCGCCGCCGTGCGGGCCAACGGCGGCCGCGTGCTGATGGAGCGGACGATCCTGCCCGGCATCGGCGAGCTCATCTTCTTCCAGGACCCGGAGGGGAACGTGGCCGGGGCCATGCGGTACGACGACACGGTGGAGTAGTGGAGTCAGGGCCTGAGCAGCACCTTTCTCACCCCTCGCCGCCCGGCCAGGCGCAACGCCCTCGACGCGTCGCCCAGCGGAAGCTCGGCCGAGACGAGCGGCCGCACGTCGACGCGGCGGCTCGCGAGAAGCTCGAGCGCGGGAGCGAACGGGCCGCAACGCGAGCCGACGACCGTCACCTCGTTCACCACGAGCGGAGCGGAGTCGAACCGCGCGGGCACGTGGTGCGTCGACTTCCAGACGATGGTGCCGCGGGGGCGCACCAGCGCGAGGGCGTGTCCCATGCCCGCGGGCGAGCCGGTCGCCTCCACGACGAGGTCGAAGCCCGCGCGGCGCGGGACGCCGTCGCCGCGGCCGACCACCGTCACGTCGGCCCCGGCGTTCCGCAGCACCTGGGCGACGAGCGTGCCGAGCTTCCCGGCGCCGAGCACGGCGGCCCGCTGCCCGGACCGCACGTCGACCTGCTCCAGGATCTCGCACGCCGCCGCGAGCGGCTCGGTGAACACCGCCTCGGCGTCGCCCAGCGAATCGGGAACCGCGTGCAGGTTCGCCTCTGGCAACGTGAGCCACTCCGCGTGGGCGCCGGGGTGCCCGAGGATCCCGAGGACGGTGCGCCCCGGGCAGTGTCGACCGAGCCCCTCGGCGCACCAGGAGCAGCGCCGGCACGACAGGTTGATCTCACCCACCACGCGCCGGCCCAGGAGCGGCGAACCGGCCGGCGCTTCCACGCGCCCCACGAACTCGTGTCCCAGCACACCCGAGAAGCCGTGGTACCCACGTACCAGCTCGAGGTCGGTGTTGCAGATGCCGGAGAGGAGGACGCGCACGAGGGCGTACCCCTTCCGCGGACGGGGCCGCGGCACGTCGCGGAGCCCGGCGCGCCCCGTCTCCGCGACGAGAGCCCGCATGGTCAGGCCCTCCTGAGGGCCGAGAAGACGCGGAGCGGCTCCCTCTTCCCCTTCGCCGCGATCGGCGACAGCTCCTCGAAGCCGATCCCGTCCACCTCGCCGCACGCGTCGCGTGCCGGGGCCGCGACCAGCACCTGTCCCGGCGCGGCGGCGCCGCAGAGGCGGGCGCCGGTGTTGACGACGTCGCCGATGACGGTGAAGTCCATCCGGCTGCGGCTCCCGATCGGACCGTAGATCACCTCTCCCGACGTGATCCCCACGCCGACCGCCACGGTCTCCCCGGGCCGGCGCGCGGCCTCGACCGCCTCCACCATCTCGACCCCGCAGCGCGTGGCGCGGCCGGGAGCGTCGTCGCCCGTGAAGACCGCCATCAGCTCGTCGCCCACGAACTTGTCGATGTCGCCCCCGTGGCGCTGGACGACCTCTGCCTGCGCCTCGAGGACCCGGTTCAGGAGCTCCACGACCGCCTCCGCCGGGACGCTCTCGGCGTACGACGTGAAGCCCCGCACGTCCGAGAAGAGGACCGTCATCCGGCGGCGCACGCCCGCCGCCGCCAGGTCGTGCTGGCTCCCCCGCGCCGCTCCGTGCGCCGCCTCGGACGCGCCCCGCGAGACGAAGCGCTCCAGGAAGATCTTGGTGCGCAGGGCGTGCACCATCTCGTTGATCCGGCTGCCCAGGCGCTTCAGCTCGTCGCCCTCCGGGTGGGCGTGGCTGACCGAGACGTCGAGGTTGCCGTTCCCGATCTCGCGTGCCGTCCCCTCGATCTCGGCGACGGGCCGCACCACGAGCTGCCTGAGGACGAGGTAGAGCACGGCGAGCGCCAGCCCCAGCGACAGGAGCGAGACGATCCCCGCCAGCCGGAGCGCGCGCTCGCGAGCCGCGGCGGCGGCGCCGGTCGAGAGGCTGACCGTCACGACGCCTCGCACCTCGCCGTCCCGGCCGTGACACTGGACGCAGCGCGCCTCGTTGGGGAGCGGTCGCGTCACGAGGATCCGCTCGCCCGCTCCGGAGCCGAGGAACGAGAAGCCGGGCAGCCCGGTCGTGAGCGCGGCCCCGACGTGCGCCGCGGGCGCCACCGGCCGCGAGTCGAAGTACGTCCGCCCCGCCGGGTCGTAGAGCGCCACGGTCTCGACGGCCCCCGTCTCCGCGACGCCGCGCAGGAAGTACGTGATCATCCGTCCGAGCGACGACAGCATGATCGTGCGCACCGAGGTGTCGACGACGGCCTCCAGCTCCTCCCTGGGGGCGGAGTCCCCGCCGAGCGGCTTCAGGCCGAGGGCCAGCGCGCCGCGCACGGGCTCGTTGTCCTTGTGGCACTGCCCGCACCGCTCCTCCATGGGAAGGGGCACGAGGGCGATCCGGCCTCCGGGCGAGTCCAGCGTCTCGGCCGAGGCGCCCTTCGTGAGGGCCCGCTTCAGCGCGTCGTCGGGAAGTCCGGCGAGCCGCGAGCCGAACTTCAGGCGGCCCTTCCGGTCGTAGACGCCGACCCCGGTCAACGAGGGCGCCGCCTTCTCGAGGTCCCCGAAGTAGTCGTCCAGGCGGTCCCACTGGCGCGCGGTCATGACGTGCACGAAGCCCGCGTGGACGATCCTGGAGACGACCCGCTCCCGCTCGCGGGCGATCACCGCGTCGACGGGCCGGAGCGCGAGGACGCCCCGCAGCGCGTCCGCGTCGGAGTGGCATTTCCAGCAGCGCGACTCGTTGGCGATCGGCTTGTAGACGAGACCGCCGTCGGTGACTCTCCGCCGGCCGTCGGCGAGGGCCTGGGCGAGCGCCACGGGAAGGCTCGAGGCCGGAGGTGGCGGCGGCGGATCCCCGAAGACGGCGATGCCATGGGGGTCGTAGATCCGCACCTCGGCCTCGGGCAGGCGGTGTGTGATCCCCTCGATCAGGGTCCTCACGGCGATCCCGTCCCCCTGCAGCATCGAGTAGGCGATCCCGGTCACGACGATGCCGGCGACCTGCTGGGCGGAGTCGCGGGCGGCGGCGGTGAGCGCCGCCCTCTCCCCCACGATCTGCCGCCAGGCGAGAGCGCCGAGCGCGATGAGCACGACGACGCCGACGGAGGCGAAGAGGCGCGTCAGCATCGTGCGGCGGAGACGTCCGATCAGACCCATTTCGCTCGAGTCTACGATCGGCCGCCGCACGGACGTACGGTACGACGGCGGTCAACCCGCCGACGTGAGCCCCGCCCCGCGAGCCACGGCCGTCGCCCGGTGCAGGGAGGACGGCGGGAGGTGCTCGTCGCCCGCCACGAAGCGCAGGGGCGTGGCCGGGCCGAGCGACTCCATCACGAAGCGCGCCAGCCGGGCCACCTGCTCCGGCCGGTCGTTCTCGTTCTCGAAGAGGGGAACGCTCACGCCGACGCGGATCCCCGGGCGCCGCCGCAGCCACTCCACGGTGGCGAAGACCGGCTCGGGCCGGGCCGCGAAGCGGAGCCGGTAGAACGGGGGCGAGAGACTGTAGAGGCGAAGGTCGACGACGTCCGCCAGCCCGAGGAGGCGCTCCCGCATCTCGGGGAGGAGGTAGCCGCTGGTCGTGACCGCCGTCCGGAGCGAGGCCCGCCGGGCCGACCGGAGGACGTCGCCCCCGGCGGTGACTCCGAAGAGCGGGTCCTCCGTCTCGAGGAGGACGCCGTCACAGCCCCAGACGCGGGCCAGGAACACGACCTCCTCGGGCTCGGTCGCCGGAAGGGCGGACTCGGGCAGGGGCCGCGACCGCTCGAGGCCCGAGCCGGGGCTCTCGAGGACCAGCCACGTGGACGCGCCCCGGCCGGGGCCGGGACGCTCGGCGGACGAGACCTGGAGCGCGAACGGGGCCCCGTGGTACGTCGGGGAGAGGCCGCTCGCCAGGCAGGTCAGAGCGCCGCAGACACCGACGGAGCCCGGCGCCAGACGGCAGCGCCTCGGGCAGAGACGGCAGGCGAACCGGCCGTCTCCGATGCCGTCGATCGGAAGCGGTTCGGACGCCGGCGGCGCCGCGAGCCTCACCATGGGGTTTCCATAGAGTCGGCCCGCCCTCGCCGCCGTGATGCGCCTGACCCATGGCGCGGCGACCGGCCGGGGTCTATGGGAGCCGTACGGGTGCCGGCCCGAGGAGGCGCAGATGAAGATCCTGGTCGCCGTCGACGGCTCCGAATCGTCTTTCACGCTCGTACACGAGGTCGCCCGACGGCCCTGGCCCGCCGGGACCGAGGTGACTCTCCTCACCGTGATCGAGCCGTTCTGGAAGCTCCTGGCCGAGGACCCCGGTGACGCCCTCGCCGAGTCGGCGCACGAGACCGCCCGGAACGTCCTGGGTCCATTCCTGAGGGAGCTGGCGACGTGTCCGGGCGTCGAGGTCCAGCCGAAGCTCCGGGTCGGCCGCCCCGGCACGGTCATCGCGGAGGAGGCGGAGGCCTGGGGTGCCGACTTCATCTTCGTGGGCTCCCGCGGCCGTGGAGCGCTGCGACGCCTCCTCCTCGGCAGCGTCGCGCTCGCCGTGCTCCGGCGCGCCGGCTGCTCCGTGTCGCTCGTTCGGCCCTCGGCGGTGGCGGCCGGCTCCCCCGGCCTGCGGATCGTGGTCGCCACGGACGGCTCGGAGGGCGCGCTCGCGGCCGCCCGCTCCGTGGCCGCCCGTCCGTGGCCCGTGGGCTCCACGGTGCGTGTCCTTGCCGTGGCCCAGCCGCCGATTCCGGTCTCGGAGCCGTGGATCCTCCCGCCCGATCTGCTCGAGCGGCTGGACGCCGATGCCCGCCGGGAGGCGCGGTCGGCCGCCGACGCCGCCGCGGCGGCGCTC
>CAYLNK010000361.1:0-6404 GCA_964384675.1 uncultured Holophagales bacterium
GAGGGCGGCGTGGTGCCGGCGCGCGCGGCGACCCCGGAGCGCCCGGCGCGCGGCGATCGTCAGCTCCACGAGCGGCCAGCCGATCATGAGAGCGGCGGTGGCGTCGCCCACCCACCAGTAGACGACGTCACGCAGGAAGCTGCCGGTGCCCGGTGACCCGAATCCGCGCGCGATTCCGTTCCCGAGGAGCGAGCAGAGCCCGGTGTTGGCGGCGACGCCGGAGAGGAAGAACGTCAGCCGCGCCTTCGGGGTCCGCAGCTCGCGCTCCCGCCTCCGGAACGAGCCCCGTCGCGCGAGCCACGCGAAGACGAGCGCGGCCAGGGACGACTCCAGGACGTTGATGCCGGCGAAGAGGATCTCCGCCGGGAACTTGTCGCTCCACGGCGTGAAGATCGTGGCCGCGGCTATCCCCGCCGCCGCCGGCCAGCCGAGGAAGAACACGGCGGCGACGCCGATGCCGGTGGCGGGGTAGAGCAGCGCGAGGTCGGGGCTCACCCGGAAATGCGCCTCCGCGAGCCGGTTGCCCCAGGCGTAGAGGAGCGCCGTCAGCGCGAAGGCGAGCATCGGACCCAGCGCTCGCCGCATCGTTCCTTCCCCTCGAGGCCGGTGAGTCTAGCGCCCGTCGTGTCCGATGCCCCGGACGAAGAGATCCATGGCCCGATCGGCGATCGTCTCCGGCGTGTCCGCCGGCTCGCGGCAGATGTGACAGGCGCGCACCGTCCAGCCGAAGACGAAGAAGCTCGGCCTGCGGTCCACGGCACGGAACGCCCCGGTCCGCTCGCCGTTCTCGAAGATCCGGGTGAGGAGGATGGCGAAGGCCTCGCGCTCCAGCCGGATCGCCGGCCCGCTGCGCTCCAGGAGGCCGTCGTCGCGGAGGCTGAGCGAATAGAACAGCTCCTTGTCCCAGAGGTACCGCAGGGACTCGAGGGCGACGACGCGGAGCTGCGCGACGGGGTCGCTCACCTGAGCGATCGCCTCCTCCATCCGGCGCCGCAGCGCGCCGAAGCCGGCCACGACCGTGCCGACGTAGAGGTCTTCCTTGGACGAGAAGTAGCGGTAGAGCGTCCCCTTGCCCACCCCGGCGCGGTGCGCCACGTCGTCCACGAGGACGGCATCGAACGGAGTCCCCGCGAAGACTTCGGCCGCGCCCGCGAGGATCGCGTCGCGCTTCTCGGCGGTCAGAGGCCTGCCCCGGGTGAAGCGCCGGAGGTCGTCCTTGTCGTTCATCCGTCCTTCCGCTCCGGTCACAGCGTCCGCGTCTTCGTCATCATCGAGAGGAGGCGGGCTCCCCGGGGAATGGACGAGAAGGCGTGGAAAAGGAGGACGACACCGTCCTCGGGGGCGCGCACGTCGACGCAAGCGTCCGAGGAGCGCGGGGGGAGACGGCGGCAACGGGACGGGTCCACCATGCGGGCCAGGAGGTCGCCCTTGCGGACCGGCGTCCCGGGCGTGACCACAGGGTCCACGAGCCCGGGCGCCGGGGCGGAGATCGAGTGGTAGTCGGCGACGTTGCAGGCGATCATCCGGAACGGCGGGTCGTCCGGGTCGCCGTCGAGGACGCCGTAGAAGCGGAGCGCCGAAGCGATGCGCCGGGCGTCCTCGGCCCCCTGCGACAGCGAGAACGTGTTCATCGAGCCCAGCTCGACCGTGAAGCCGTCCACGAAGCGAGGGACGTCCGTGCGGCCCAGGCGCCGGAAAGCGTCGGACAGGTCCTGCCACGGGACGAATGCCGCCTCGTCCAGGGCGCCGCCGAACCGGGCCGGGACCTCCAGCACGAACGGAATGCCGAAAGCGCGGGCCGCTCCGCGCAGACCCTCGGGCACGTACAGGTAGCGGGGGGCGCGGTCGCCGGTGTGGAGGTCGAGGACGACGTCGGCCTCCACGGCCAGCTCCTGGATCGCGAGGGCGAACTCGAGCCTCGCGTCCATTCCCCACGTCGAGGCTTCGTCCCGCACCGCGTTGAGCGCGGCACGCAGGGCCTCGCGGAAGCTCTCGCGGATCTCGATCGGCCCGGCGTCGCGGTTCCCCGCGGCGAAGGCGTCGACGTCGACGTAGCACGTCGTGCTGGAACGGGACGGCCCCGTCAGGTTGAGGTAGCCCCGGTTGAAGTTGGTCCCGCTCGCGAAGTCGTAGACCCCGGCGACGTAGTCTCCGATCTGCTGGTTCGCCGAGATCGGATTGACGCGCGGCACCAGGATGAGGCTGCCGCGGGGAGGCTCCCGCTCCAGGAGGTCGAACAAGGCCAGGATCGCCGCGTTTCCCTGCAGCTCGCCCCCGTGCACGTTGGCCTGGATGTAGGCGAGCGGATGCTCGTTCCGTCCGCGGCAGACGAACACGGGGGCCGTCAGGGCCTGTCCCGTGGCGTTCGTCCGCAGCACGATCTCCTTACGTTCCCACGCCGCCATGCTCCGAAGTCTAGTGCAGCGTGGCGTAGGATGCCGGCAGGGGTTCGTTCAATCCGAGATGGCTTTCAGGCTACACTTCAGACGCCGGGCGGGCTCCGCCTGGGACAACTCTCTGATGTCGGAATCGCCAGGATCCATCCTCGCCGTCGGTGGGGCCGAGGACAAAGTGAAGAAGCGCGGCATCCTGCAGCGTTTCGTTCGCGAGGCCGGGGGGAAGAAGGCGCGGGTCGCCATCCTTCCCACGGCGTCCTCCATTCCCGACGAACGCGCGACGTTCTACCGCGAGGTCTTCGCCGGCCTCGGGGTGGATGATTCGTTCCACGTCCCGATCGTGACGCGAAGGGACGCCCAGACCGCCGCCAACGTGGAGCTGATCCGGGGGGCCACCGGGGTCTTCCTGACGGGCGGCGACCAGGCCCGCCTGGTGAGCGTCCTCTCCGAGACCAAGGCGTTCGAGGCGATCCGCACCGGGCTCGTGGGCGGGGGCGTCGTGGCCGGCACCTCGGCCGGCGCGTCGGCGTTCTCCGCGGTGATGATCGTGAGCGGGCACACCGGGCTCAACCTGCGGCGGGACGCCGTCAAGCTCGCGCCCGGCCTCGGCATCATCACGCGCCTCATCATCGACCAGCACTTCTCTCAGCGGGACCGGCTCGGCCGACTGCTGACGGCCGTCGCCACCGAGCCGGGCCGGCTCGGCGTGGGGATCGACGAGGACACGGCGATCGTCTATTACGGGGACGGCGAGATCGAGGTGGTCGGGACCGGCCAGGTCTTCATCCTCGACGGCTCCAAGGCCGCCGCGCGCGGGCTCGAGCGCTCGCCGAAGTCGCGGCCGTTCACGCTGTCGGGGGTGGTGCTGCACGTCCTCACCGAAGGAGACCGGTTCAACGTCGTCTCGCGGGAGATGCTCGTCCCCGGCGAGGAGCCGGACGGGACCGTCTCCCCGGACTGAACCGGCGCCCTTGCCGTCGAGGCCCGAGGCACGGTAGTTTCCAGCGTTCATCGGATTCCTGAAGGAGATTCAGCATGCGCCTCGCCTCGCGGCTCGGCTCTACCGTCGCACTCGCCGCCCTCCTGACCTTCCCGGTCGCGGCCCAGACCACGGGCACGATCGAAGGGACCGTCGTCGACACGACGAGGACCCCGCTGTCCGGGGTCGCGCTCGAGGCGCTCAGCCCGGCGCTCCAGGGGAACCGCATCGTCGTGACGGACGCCGCCGGCCGGTTCCGGCTGGTGCTCCTCCCGCCCGGCACGTACCGGGTGACGGCCGAGCTCTCCCAGTACGGTCAGCAGGAGAAGTCCGTGGTGGTCGGCCTCGACCGGGTGGTGCCGCTGGAGTTCGTCCTTTCGCCCAAGGTCGTGGCCGAGCAGGTCACCGTCACCGCCGAGGCGGTCGGCGTCGAGACGGCGTCCAGCTCGAGCGGGGCGAACCTCGGACAGACGGTCTTCCAGGCCCTCCCCACCGGGCGCAACTACGCGTCGGTCGCCCAGCTCGCGGGCGGCACCTCGACGGACGAGTCCGACACCAAGAACGGCTCGGTGACCGTCTACGGCTCGACCGGGCTCGAGAACGCGTTCCTGGTCGATGGCGTCAACACCACCGGCGTGGAGTTCGGCAGCCAGGGCAAGACCCTGAACTTCGAGTTCGTCCAGGAGGTCGAGGTGAAGACCGGCGGCTACGAGGCCGAGTACGGTCACTCCACCGGCGGCATCATCAACGTCATCACCAAGTCGGGCGGCAACGACTTCCACGGCGACGCCTTCGCTTACATCGACCGCGACAGCCTCCAGGCGGACAACAAGCACACGGGCGAGGTCGTCGCCGCCGGGATCCAGACGGGCTACAAGCGCTCCGACTTCGGAGCCGACCTCGGCGGCTACTTCCTGAAGGACCGGATCTGGTTCTTCGCCGCCTACGACCGCGTCGACAACAGCGTCGACAAGCAGGTGACCACCGGGCCGGCGAGCGGCACCGGCGCCAACACCAAGACCACCCGCGACCTCTTCTCCGGGAAGCTGACCGGGCGCCTCTCCGCGTCGCACTCGGTCATCCTCACGGTGGTGGGCGACCCGGCCACGGACAAGGGCGCCATCAACGACCCGATCGGCCCGGCCTCGACCTACCTGGGCGAGAACGAGCAGGGCGGGGCGGACTATTCGCTCCGCTACGAAGGGATCTTCGGCACCCGCTTCCTGGTCGTGGCGCAGGGTGCGCGCCACCGCGAGAAGACGACGATCGTCCCGGACGGCTCCGGGAACGGGATCCGCTACGAGGACAACCGGGGCGACACCGTCGTGGCGTCGGGCGGCTTCGGCCGGATCGACAACAAGGAGTTCACGCGGCAGGACTACCAGGTCGCGGGCTCGTTCTTCGTGGGCCAGCACTCGATCAAGGCGGGCTTCGAGTACGAGAAGATGGACGCCGACGTCTCCCGGTTCTTCACCGGCGGCCAGTCGGTGAGCATCCTCTCGCCGAACGAGGGGGACACGCGCCCGGTCTACCAGCACTACTACTGGACGAAGGAGACGGCCTCACTCCCGGGCGACGCGCCGTCGGTCGTCTTCACGGCCGAGCCGAACCACAAGCAGTACTCGTTGTTCCTGCAGGATCGCTGGACCGTGCGGCCGAACCTGACGATCAACGCCGGCGTCCGCTACGACAACCAGGAGATCGTCTCGAAGTTCGGCACCACGGCGTTCCGCGTCACGCACTTCTCGCCGCGCGTCGGCTTCGCGTGGGACTTCCTCTCCGACGGGAAGAGCAAGCTCTTCGGGTCGTACGGACAGTTCGTGCAGTCGATCCCGATGGACATGAACATCCGCTCGTTCTCGGCCGAGCGGAACCCGACGGTCTTCAACTTCAGCCCCACCTCCATCGTGCCGGACGCGGCGGCGGGCGACTCGGTGATCCTGGGCGGCTACATCGAGCCGGTCGATCCGGAGCTGAAGGCCCAGTACCTGGACGAGGTCTCGATCGGAATCGAGCGCGAGGTCGCCGCGGGGATCGTCGCCGGCGTGAAGGGCGTCTACCGGCGCTACGGCCGTGTCATCGAGGACGGCTTCGTGGCGTCGTCGGGCGACTACTTCATCATGAACCCGGGCGAGGGCGAGCTCGGCTCGGCCTACCCGGGCGCGCGCCGCCACTTCCGCGGCCTCGAGATCACCGCCGAGAAGCGGTTCGGAGGCGCCTTCCAGGTCTACGCGTCGTACCTGCTCTCGCGCCTGGAGGGGAACTACGACGGGGCGTTCAACGCGATCAAGGGCCAGAAGGACCCCAACATCAACTCCGACTTCGACTACCCGGAATTCCTGATCAACAACGACGGCCCGCTCAGCCTGGACCGCACCCATCAGTTCAAGGCGCAGGTCGCCTACACCTTCCCCTTCAAGCTCGTCGCCTCGCTCTCCGGCTACGTGCGGAGCGGTGCGCCCCAGACGCGGCTCGGCTGGTTCGATACCTACGGCCGTCCCGAGCTGTTCCTGTCGACGCGTGGCGCCGAGGGCCGCACCCCGACGATCTACGAGGCGGACCTGCACCTCGGCTACCCGCTGGTGATCGGCCCCGCGACGATCAACATCCTGGTGGACGTGTTCAACCTCCTCGACAAGCAGGAGGCGATCGCGGTCGACAACCGGTACTCCTTCGAGGAGGCGGACAACTCGAAGCCGACCCCGACGAACTCCCGTTACCTGAAGGGCCGCCTCTTCCAGGATCCCCGCACCGTGCGGCTGGGTCTGCGCGTCAGCTTCTGAAGTGTCCTGGGGGCACCCCGCGCCGGGTGCCCCCAGACCCCCTCCCCGGCGAATCGCTCTCCTTTTTGGGGGCACCCCTGCGCCGGGTGCCCCCAGACCCCCTCCCCGGCGAATCGCTTCCTTTAGGGGCACCCCGCGCCGGGTGCCCCCAGACCCCCTCCCCGGCGAATCGCTTCCTTTAGGGGCACCCCGCGCCGGGTGCCCCCAGACCCCCTCCCCGGCGAATCGCTTCCTTTAGGGGCACCC
>CAYLNK010000362.1:0-6393 GCA_964384675.1 uncultured Holophagales bacterium
GCGATGGCGGCGGCCGCCCGCCGCCCTCGCGCGGCCCGCTGTGCCCTCCACCTGCCCCGCCCCGACCTGACCCAGACGCACGTCCTGGTGGGCGCGGCCACGATCGAGACCGGGCACCGGCTCGTCCCGGCCGCGTGGCTCGCCACCGTCGTCCTCGGCGGCGGCGTCTCGTCGCGGCTCTGGCGCGATCTGAGGGAGAAACGGGGCCTCGCCTACCAGGTCGGGACGTCGATGAGCCTCCACCGCGACGCGGGGGTCTCGAGGATCGAGGCCGCCACGTCGCCGAAGAACCTGCCCCGCCTCGTGAAGGCGACCGGCCGCGTCGTCCGGCGCCTCCTCGTGGACGGCGTGACCCGCGCGGAGCTCTCTCGCGCCAAGAGCCAGATCGAGGCCGAGGTCGCCCTGGGGCTCGAATCGACGGCGTCGCGTCGCGAATCGGCGTCGCGGGCCTGGCTCTACCGCGGCCGTCCGCACGAGGCGGACGAATACCTCGCCGAGATCCGCCGGGCCACGGCGGACGACGTGTCCGAGGCGGCGAGCCTCCTCTTCGGGTCGCTCGGCCTGGCCGTGACGGGGCCGTCGCTGGCCGGCGCCACCGTGGAGGACCTGGCCGGCGAGCTGGCGGCATGATGGAGCGGCGCGTCGAGCTCCCCGTGCGACTCTCGGTGAGGCCGGAGTTCAGGGACCTGGCGCCTCCCGCCTACGCGACGGACGGGGCGGCGGGGGCCGACCTGAGGGCCGCCCTGCCGACGCCGCTCACCCTCGCGCCGGGGGAGCGCGGCCTCGTGCCGACCGGCCTCACGCTCGAGATCCCGCCGGGCTTCGAGGGCCAGGTGCGGGCGCGCTCGGGCCTGGCGCTGAAGAAGGGGATCGCGCTCGTGAACGGGGTCGGCACGATCGACTCGGACTACCGGGGCGAGGTGGGCGTCCTCCTGATCAACCTCGGCCCCGAGCCGGTGACGCTGGCGCGGGGCGATCGGATCGCGCAGCTCGTCCTCGCGCCGGTCGCGCGCGCGGTGTTCCACGTCGTCGACGACCTCGTCGCCACCTCCCGGGGCGCCGGCGGCTTCGGGAGCACCGGCTCGTGATCGAGATCGCGTTCCTCGGCTCCGGCTCGTCGGGGAACTGCGCGGTGATCCGCGCCGGGCGGACGACGGTCCTCCTGGACGCCGGGCTCACCATCAAGGAGACGGCGCGGCGCCTCGAGCTGCGCGGCGTGGCGCTGACCGAGCTCTCCGCGATCTTCCTGACCCACGAGCACGCGGACCACGTCCACTCGGCGTTCCCGATGCAGCGGAAGCTCGGCCTGCCGGTCTACACGTCGGCCGGCACCGCGCTCGCGGCGGGTTTCCCGGGCCCGCTCTTCGCGGACGTCCGGACGGTGTGGGGCGGGCGCGAGCTGACCGTGGGCGACCTCCACATCCGGGTCACCACCACGCCGCACGACGGCGCGGAGTCCGTCTGCTACGTCTTCGCGGACGGCGACGGCCACCGGGTCGGGGTCGCGACCGACCTCGGCCACCTCTCCCGCCGCGTGGTGGAGGCGCTCCGCGACTGCGACCTCCTGGGCCTGGAGGGGAACCACGACGTCGACCTCCTCCGTACCGGCCCGTACCCCGTGATGCTCAAGCGCCGCATCCTCTCGGACGTCGGCCACCTCTCCAACGACGCCGCGGCGTTCGGCCTGCAGTCCCTCGTCGGCGCGCGCACCACCGCGGTCACGGTCCTCCACGTCTCCAAGCAGAACAACACCCCGGCCCTCGCGTTCCAGGCGTTCCGGCGCTCCCTCGACGAGATCGGCTCCCCGGTCCCGCTCGAGGTGGCCCCCCCGGACGCGCCCACCGAGTGGCTCCGGGCCTCCTGAGGAGTCATCGGATGCAGCTCCAGGTACGCGTCATGCCGAAGTCCGGCGTCCTCGACCCGCAGGGCAAGGCGATCGCCGGCGCCCTCGCCCGACTCGGCTACGAGGGCGTCACCGACGTCCGCGCCGGGAAGGTCTTCCGGATCTCCGTCGACGCGACGGATCCATCCGCCGCGCTGGCCGAGGGGCGAAAGATGGCCGAGACGCTCCTCGCCAACCTGATCGTCGAGGAGTTCGAGGTGGAGGTCCTGCCTTGAAGAGAACGCGGGTCGCCGTCGTCCTCTTCCCCGGCTCGAACTGCGACCACGACGCGCTTCATGCTGCCGAGACGGTGCTCGGCGCCGACGCGCGGCTGGTGCGGCACGACTCGCGCGACCTGGGCGACCCGGACCTCGTCATCCTGCCGGGCGGCTTCTCGTACGGCGACTACCTGCGGAGCGGCGCCATGGCGCGCTTCTCGCCGGTGATGGAGCCGGTCGCGGCGTACGCGGACGCGGGCGGCGCCGTCCTCGGCATCTGCAACGGCTTCCAGGTCCTGTGCGAGGCCGGGCTCCTGCCGGGCGCGCTCCTGCGGAACGCGGGGCTGCGCTTCGTCTGCCGCGACGTCCACGTGCGCGTGGAGTCGACGGCCACGCCGTTCACCCAGGCGTTGAAGGAGGGCGACGTGCTGCGCATGCCGGTCGCGCACGGGGACGGCGCCTGGACGGCGACGCCGGCCGAGCTGGCGCGCCTCGTCGACGCCGACCAGGTCCTCTTCCGCTACGTCGGCCCGGACGGCGAGCGCCGTACCGAAGCGAACCCGAACGGCTCCCTCGACGACGTGGCCGGCGTCAGGAATGCGGCCGGGAACGTCGCCGGCCTGATGCCGCACCCGGAGCGGGCCAGCGAGTCGATCCTCGGGAACACCGACGGGGCCCGGCTCTTCGTCTCGTTCGCGATGTCGCTCGTGGCGAGGCGAACGGCGGCCTGATCGGGTAAGCTCTCCCGCGGAGTAGGCCTCTGAAGTCCCTGGATCCTGTCCTTCGCGACCGCTAGGCGGTAATCGAGCTCGGGAGCGCGTGCTCCCTCGCAGCTCGACGCTCGCCGACCCCGACCGCCGGCCGGGGAGGCTCGAAGAACGCGATCACACCAGTCTGCCAGGGAGGCTTCGCTTGACCTCTTCTCTCTTCCGCTGGGGCTACGGCCCCTTCGAGAGCACGTTTTCCCCGTTCGCGGCGCAGGGGCTCGTCCCGGGCCGCGTCCTCACCGAGAGCCGCGAGATCTACACCGTGGCCGTGGCGGACGGCGAGCGGACCGCCGAGCCGACCGGCCGGCTCCGCTTCGCGGCCGGCAGCCGCGAGGAGCTGCCCGCCGTCGGCGACTGGGTGGCTCTCCTCGATTTCCCATCCGACGGCCAGGCGTACGTCCAGGCCGTCCTGCCGCGCCGGACGCGCCTCGCCCGCAAGGCCGCCGGCACGGCGGCCGAGGTGCAGCTGATCGGCGCGAACGTCGACACGCTGCTGATCGTCTCGGCCCTCGAGGGTGACCTCAGCACGCGGCGCCTCGAACGTTACGTGGCGCTCGCCCGGGAGGGCGGCGTGGAGCCGGCGATCGTGCTGACCAAGGCCGACCTCGTGCCGGACGCGCCCGAGGCTTGCGGGCGTGTCGCGGCGGCGTTCCCCGGAGTCCCCGTCCACGCCGTCAGCGCGCGCTCCGGCACCGGACTCGACGCGCTGACCGCGCTCGTCGCCCCCGGTCGCACGGTGGCCCTCGCCGGCTCCTCCGGCGTCGGCAAGTCGACGCTCGTCAACCTCTGGCTCGGGCGCGAGGAGCAGGAGACGCGCGATGTGCGGGCGTCCGACGGCCGGGGCCGCCACGCCACGACCCGGCGGGAGCTCTTCCTCCTGCCGTCCGGCGCCGTCGTGCTCGACACCCCCGGGATGCGCGAGCTCGCGCTCTGGGGGGAGGCGCCCCTCCCGGACGAGATCGCGAAGCTCGCGGAGTCGTGCCGCTTCCGCGACTGCGCCCACGGCGCCGAGCCGGGGTGCGCCGTGCGCGCCGCCGCCTCGCGCGGCGAGCTCGACCCCGCCCGGCTCGAAGGGCTCGAGAAGCTCCGAAGGGAGGAGGCGTGGCTCGCGATGCGCCGCGAGATGACTCCCGCCGCCGCCGAGAAGAAACGGTGGAAGACGTTGATGAAGTCCGCCGTCCGCCCCCTCGACTAGACTTCCCGCCCGGCGGCCGGCGTGCAGCCCGGCCGTCGAGCCAACATGAAGGAGACCCGATGAAGAAGATGAAGAACCTCTCGATCCTCGCGACGGCCGCCGTCCTCGTCGTCGCCGCGGGCGCCGCCGACGCGCAGTTCACGACGCCCCGTCCGAGCCCGAAGGGGGTCGTGACCCAGGCGATCGGGCTGACCGACGTCACCGTCACCTACAGCCGTCCCGGCGTGAAGGGGCGCGCCATCTGGGGCGATCTCGTGCCGTACGACAAGGTGTGGCGCACCGGCGCCAACGAGGCGACGACCATCGCCTTTGCCGACGACGTGACCGTGGGCGGCCAGAAGCTCCCCGCCGGCACCTACAGCCTCCACACCATCCCCGGCAAGACGGAGTGGACGTTCATCTTCAACAAGGACGCCAAGCAGTGGGGCTCCTACTCGTACGACGAGAAGCAGGACGTCCTCCGCGTGAAGGCGAAGCCGGAGATGGTCGCCACGTCCGAGGAGTGGATGGAGTTCGAGTTCGAGAACCTCTCGGCGAACGGCGCGGACCTCACGCTGAAGTGGGAGAAGCTCCGGGTCGCGGTCCCGATCCAGGTCGACACGAACGCGAAGGTGCTGGCCACCGGGCGCGAGGCGGCGAAGAAGGCCGAGACCGACGCGTGGCAGGTGCCCCTGCGGGTCGGCGGCTTCGTCCTCGACAGCAAGGGAGACCTGAACGAGGCCCTGGCGATGGCCGAGAAGTCGATCAAGGCCCGCGAGACGTTCCAGGGCTTCAGCCTCAAGGCGCGGGTGCTGGCCGAGCAGGGGAAGAAGGCCGACGCGGTCGCGGCCGCGGACAAGGCCCTGAAGGTCGCCGCGACCCAGGAGCCGAAGCCGAACGACGAGGTCGTGAAGGCATTCGAGAAGACCGCCGCGGACTGGAAGGCCAAGAAGTAGGTCGTGTCGCGGGGCGGCCGCTGGCCGCCCCGCCTCGTTCGGCCCTGCCGTGATCCTTCCCGTGCAGGATTCGTCCTTTCCGTGTGAGGTGGGTGTGAGACGAGGAACCGCCTGGATCGTCGGCGTCGGCCTGGTCGCGATGTCCCCGACGAACGCGGACGCGCCCAAGGGCGTCACGGGCCGTGTCGCCGTCTATTCGCGCTCCGTTACCGCGGTGATCACCGCTCGGGGGGGGAAGGCGCCCGCCGCGCCGCCGTCCGCCGCCGATCTGGAGGTGCTCGAGGACGGCGTGCCCGCGACCGTCACCGGTGTCGACGCGCTCGTGCCGCCGGCCCCGCCACCGGCTTCGGCGGCCACGGACGCCCCCACGGCCGAGGTCGAGGCGCGCCCTCTCCCCCAGGTCCTCTGGTTCGACCTGAGGCTCCTCCGGGCCCGATCCGTCAAGGAGGCCGTCGCCGGCTTCCGGAAGTCGGCGCCGAGACTCCTGGCCCGGGGGCCGGTGCAGATCGTCGTGGCCGATCCCGAGCCGACGGTCACCCTGCCGCCCACCGACGAGGCGCGCGCGCTCGACGCGGCGCTCGTCCGCATCGGCTCGACGCTCGTCGGGCGGGACCGTCTGACGGCCCATCGCCGCGACTACCTGGACGCCGCCGCCGCCCGGCCCGGGATCATCCCGCTCCAGCCGAGTGAGCGTCCGGCGCCGACGGAGGACGGCAACGCGCAGGGCAGCACGTCGGACTCCCTCGTGAAGTCGTTCGCCGAGGAGGAGGTCCAGCTCCTGAAGCACCAGCTCGAGCGGCTCCGCTCGTTCGCGGAGGGGACTCTGGGCCCGCCTCCCCGCGTCCTCTATCTGACCTCGGACGGCTTCGACCTCGATCCGATCTCCTTCTACTCGAACCGGCCCCCCGCCACGACGCTCCAGATCGGCCCGCGGGTCCAGGCGCTCGTGAAGGAGACGACGGAGACGTTGGCCCGCACGGGCTGGATCGTGGTGCCGGTGGCGCCGGGAGCCTCCGTCGGGGCGCCGATGTCGGGCCGAGCCGCGGAGTCCTCGGGTGCCGCGAGCCTCTCGGACGCCTCGCCCGGGGCCTTCCTGGTGTCTCACCCGGTGGAGTCCCTCCGGACGATCGCGGAGGAGACCGGCGGCGAGGTGCTCGTCGACCCCGACGAGGTCGGCGGCCCTCTCGCGTCTCTGGCCCGCACGTACCTCGTCTCGTACAGCATCGGCCACGCCCCGGACGGAAAGGCGCACCGGCTCGAGGTGAGGAGCCGGAGGCCCGACCTCGTGGTGCGATCCGCGTCGAGCGTGGCGTCGGGGACGCCGGAGGGGGGAGCCACGCGCCGCGGCGTCGACCTCCTGGCGGGCGGCGCCGCGGGCGATCTGCCGGTCGCGGTG
>CAYLNK010000363.1:0-6360 GCA_964384675.1 uncultured Holophagales bacterium
GCGGCGTTCGCTCGAGCGGCCCGGCGCCTCGCGCGCGAGCCGGGCCTCGAAGCGCTCGTGGAGCCGCGGCGTCCGCTGTCGTCGGAGGAGGTCGCCCGGCTCCTTTCGCTCCCGGCGTCGCCGGCCCTCGGCGCGGCACTCGAGGCGTTCGACCTGGCGCTGGCGGCCGCGGAGATACGCGGCGCCGAGGAAGCACGCCGCTTCCTGCTCGCGTGGAAGGCCGGGGATGGTCGTTGACCCCCTCCCCCCGGGGGTGTACTTTTCGGACCAGACAGCGGAACCAGGTGGGGGCGCAACGAGATGGACCTGACCGAACTGCTCAAGTTCGTCACCAAGAAAGAAGCCTCGGACCTCCACCTCAAACCGGGGCGTCCGCCGCTGCTGCGCATCAACGGCCGCCTGGTCCCCCTGAAGACCGACCCGCTGCAGCCGAAAGAGATCGAGGACATGGTCCTGCCGATCCTGACGCCGTACCAGAAGGAGAAGCTGCAGGCGAACTACGCGGTCGACATCGGCTACGGAATAACGGGTCTCGCCCGCTTCCGCGGCAACATCTTCCTGCAGCGCGGCACCTGGACGGCCGTCTTCCGGCGCATCCCGTACCAGATCCCTCCCCTCGCGGACCTGAACCTGCCCGACGTACTCGGTACGTTCGCCGATCTGCCGGCGGGTCTCGTGCTGGTCACCGGGCCGACCGGCTCGGGCAAGTCGACGTCGCTCGCGGCGATCATCAAGACGATCACCGAGCGCCACCCCGTCCACATCGTCACCATCGAGGACCCGATCGAGTACCTCTTCCAGGACAACCTGGCGTCGGTCTGCCAGCGGGAGATGGGCACCGACACCGTGTCCTTCCAGGAGGCGCTGCGCAACGCGATGCGGCAGGACCCGGACGTCGTGATGGTCGGCGAGATGCGCGACTGGGAGACGATCGGCACCGCCGTGACCGCCGCCGAGACCGGCCACCTCGTCTTCTCGACGCTCCACACCAACAGCGCGGCGCAGACCATCGACCGCATCATGGACTCCTGCCCGCCCTCGCAGCAGAACCAGCTGCGCCGCCAGATCGCCCTCGTGCTGAAGGCGATCGTCTCGATGCAGCTTATCGAGCGGTCGGACGGCAAGGGCCTGGTCCCCGTCGTGGAGATCCTCATCAACTCCCCGAAGATCGCCAAGCAGATCGAGCTGGGCGAGACGAAGGAGATCCTCGAGGAGATGGAGAACTCGGTCGCGTACTACAAGATGCAGTCGATGAACCAGTCGCTCATCGCGCTCCTCGTGAACGGCGCGATCGACCTGGACAAGGCCGCCCAGCTCGCGACCGACCCCGAGGACCTCTCCCTCAAGCTGAGGCACCTCTTCCCGAGCATCGAGGAGAAATTCCGAGGAGGAATGATGGGATCGGCGAACGACTTCTCTGCCATCACCGAGCTGATGGACATCAAGAAGCTCTACGAGGAGCAAGACGAGAAGTTCCGGCTCCGCCTCCAGGAGAAGGAAGACATGATCGCCGCGATCGAGGCCGACATGCGCGAGCGCGACCGGCTGCTCGAGGCACGGGCCTCCCAGGGCTCCGATCTCGAGGGGGAGATCCAGCGGCTCCGGCAGGAGAACGAACGCCTCCGTCAGGAGATGGCTGCCAAGGTCGCGCAGCTCAACGAGCGGATCAAGGACCTCAACCAGCGTCTCGTGGGCGGCGCCGGCGCCGCGCCACCGGCCCAGCCGCAGGGCCCGGCGCCGCAGTCGGGGTTCTTCAAGCGCTAGTCCCGGTCGCCGCGACAGCGACCGGCCGACTTCCGGTCTGTGACGACCTTCACCGTCCCGGGAGCCGCGGATCGATAGACTGCGTGCCGTGACCTCCCGCAGGCGCTTCCTGCTGCTCGCCGCGGGTCTCGTCGCGCTCCTCGCGGCCGCCGGCGCCGGGTTGTTGCTGCGGCTGGACCGCCAGGTCCGACGAGCCGTCTCGGAGGACGCCGTCCGGTCGGACCGGATTCGCCCGCTCGCGTTCGCGCCGACCGCCCGCCCGGACACCGCGATCCCGGTCGTGGGGGACGGCCGGGTGACGGACGCGACCGTGGTCGGGACGACGCTGCTCCTGGCCGGCGGCTCGGGCCTGGCGGACGGAGAGGCGACCCTCGACGTCGCGACCGGTCTGCCCACACTCCGGGCGAGCGCCGTGGCCTCGTGGCGCGGCACGGCCGTCTGGGCGCTCGCGCAGGGCGGCTGGGGGCGGATCGTCGACGGTAGGGTCGAGGAGGCGAGCTCCGGCTGGGGTCGCCTCCAGGTGAGGGTCTTCCTCGAGACGCCTGGCGGCGAGCTCCTGATCGGAGCGCGGCAGGGGCTCTTCCGTGCCCCGTCCGGCGCGGGGGAGATCGAGAGGCTCGATACGGCTCCGGTGAGGGCGCTCGCTCTCCTCGACGGGGGCCGCATGGCCGCGGGAGGCGAGACGGGCATGCGCCTCGTGTCGCAAGCCGGCAGGGACGCCGTCCCGGTCACCCTCGACGAGCCATGGGTCGAGGCCCTCGGGTGGGACGGGGTCACTCTCTTCGTCGCGACGCCGGCCGGGGTCTTCTCCGGTCCGCCCGGCACTCCACCCGCACGCCATCCACGCGGCGGTGACGCGAACGGCGGCGTCCTCGTGGCCGGCCGCTTCTGGTTCGTCCCGTCGGGGGACGCGGCTGCCGTGGCCTCGCTGCAGGGGGCCGAGCGGCGCGAGGAGGTCACGCCCGAGCGGTTCGTCCGGCTCTTCGACGCCGCCGGCAGCGTCCTCGCGGACGGGCCGTCGGGACTCTGGCGACGGGACCCGGAGCACGGCTGGGCGCTTCTCCGGAAGCGCGACGACCGCGCGCTGCCGTCGCCTCACGTCAACGCGCTCGCCGTCGAGCGGAACGTCATCTGGGCCGGCTTCTTCGACGGCGGGATCGCCCGCGCGAGCGGTCCCGCAACGGCGTGGACCCCGATCGCAGACCGGGAGCCGTGGGGCGTCAACGCTCTTCTTCCCGCGGGCGGAGCGCTCTACGCGGCGACGCTGAGCGGGGCGTTCCGCGTGGAGAAGAACGTCGCGCGGCGGCTGGAAGGAGCCGGCGGCGCGTTCTCGCTGGCGCTCACCGGGAGCGGGCTCGCCGTGGGATACGGGCAGGGCGTGCTGCTACCCGAGAACCGGCTCCTCTCCGCGTTCCACGGCCTCCCCGGCAACCAGGCCTTCGCGCTCGCGCGGTCGGGCTCGGGGCGCGGGCTCTGGGTCGGGACTCCGACCGGCCTCGGCCGGATCGAGAACCGGCGCGTCGTCTCCGCGGCCCGGCCCGGCGAGGGGAAGCTGCCGCACCCGTGGGTCACCGCCCTCGCGCCGACTACGGACGGCGGACTCCTCGTCGCGACCTACGGCGGAGGCCTGGCGTTGGAGCGCGACCCGGACGCCTGGTCGCGCTACCCCGAGACGTCGTCCCTCCGGATCAACGCGGGGGCGCTCGTCGTCGACCCGTCGGGCCGGGCCTGGGCCGGGACGCAGGGCCAGGGCCTCTGGGCCTCCGACCCCGGACGCACGCGCTTCGCCCGGGCTCCCCTGCCGCTCCCCTCCCCCAACGTCTTCAGCCTCGCGCTCTACCCCGAGGCGAGCCCCACAACCCTCCTCGTCGGCACCGACGAGGGGCTCGCTTTCGTCCCGCTCCAGGAGAACTGATGCGCCGTACGCTGCTCGTCCTCCTCGCGGCCGCGCTCCCCGCCGCCGCGCAGAACGGACTCCTCGTTCCCACCTCCACCGGGCGCCCCGATCCCTCGGTCCTCTCGCTCCGCGAGATGGCGATAGACGTCGGCGTCGCGCGGGGCTACGCGCGCGTGAACGTGCGGCAGGTGTACGAGAACCACACCCCGGCCGTACAGGAAGGGACCTGGCGCTTCGCTCTGCCGCCTTCGGGAGCGGTGGGCGACTTCGCGGTGTGGGACGGGATGACCCGCATCCCAGGCGTCATCCTGGAGAAGAAGCGGGCGCGCGCGATCTACCAGCAGCTCACGACACAGCGGATCGACCCCGGCCTCCTCCAGCAGGGCGAGGAGGAGGACGCGTCGGGCGAGGGCCGCTCGGGCGACCGTCCGTCCGGCGGCGCGGCATTCTCCGTGAGGGTGGCCCCGATCCCGGCGTGGGGCACGAAGCGGCTCGAGCTCCAGTACCAGCACGAGGTGCCGTGGTCGAACGGCATCGGAGAGATACGCGTGAACCTCCGCCCCGGCGGCGGTGCGGCCGCGATGACCGCGGGACGCCTGGACGTTCGCGTGACGCTCTCCGATGGCAAGCTCCTCGCCCCCGTCAAGGGCGCGCTCGAGATGACCGTCCAGGGCGACACCGCGACGTACACGGGCACGGGCGTGAAGCTGACGAAGAACGTCGTCCTGAAGCTCCAGCCGGCGGACTCGGCCCCGCTCTCTCTGAGCGCGTTCCGCAACCCGTCCGGCAGCCTGCCGGACGGACTCGCCCTCGCCCCATGGGAGCGCCCGTCCGAGGTCCCGCCCGAGAAGGACGGCTTCTTCCTCCTCGAGTACCGGCCCGCCTCCGGGCCGAAGACCGCGGGCGGGCGAAAGGCCGCGCCCGCGCGCCCGCCCGTCTCCCTGGCGATCCTCTTCGACACGTCCCTCTCGCAGCGCTGGGGCGGCCTGGAGCGCTCCTGGGCGCTCCTCGTGAAGCTCCTCGACACGCTGAAGGCCGACGACCGCATCGCTCTGATCCCCTTCGACCAGAAGCCGGCACCGGCGCCGGCGGGCCTGGTGGCGGCCGCGCCGCAGGCGCGGCAGGACGCGCTCGCCTACCTGCGAGGCCGCCCTCTCGCGCCCGGCACCGACGTCGCCGCGGCCGTGAAGGCCGGCGCCGCCGCACTGGCCGGCGCCCGCAACGGCCGGCTCGTCCTCTTCACCGACGGCGTCGGTCCCACGGGGGACCTCGTCGCGGCGAAGGGCGCGCTCCCCCTCTACACGATCGCGACCGGCGAGGAGCGGCGCGAGAGCCTCAGCGCCCCGTCCACCCAGACCCTCGGCGCCGGGCTCGCGAGCGACGACGAATCGGCCGACGAGGCGCTCTTCTTCAAGCAGCTCTTCGAGGGGCCCGTGGCGGCCGCCGCCAAGAAGCCGCGCGGGGACGACGACGCATTCACCGTTTCCGGCGCGGATCCGAAGCTGCGCGACGTCTACGCCGTGATGACCCAGCCGCCCGCTCCCGGCTCTCTCTCCGGCTGGGTGGGACGCTACGGGACGCCGGTCGCCGCCGCGACGCTCACGCTCGAGGGCGCGCCCGCCACCGCCGTCTCCGGGCCGTTCCCCGAGACGGCGCTCGACGCGCGCGATCTGCCGCGACGCTGGGCGCGCGCCCGCGTCGACGACCTGCTCCGCCGGATCGAGCTCGAGGGCGAGCGGAAGGCGTGGGTGGACGAGATCCTCGCCCTCTCGCGCCGGTACAAGTTCGTGACGCCGTACACGGCGTTCCTCGCGGCCCCGCGCTCGCTTCTGCGGCCGCGGCGGATCCAGCCGGGCGATCCGCTGATCCGCATCGAGGCCGATCCCGCCATCGTCGCGGCGACGGCGCTGCTGCCGTTCGGGCAGAAGCTCGACCTGGCCCGACGCCCGCGCTCGAACGTCTGGGAGGGCCGCTTCCTCGTCCCCGACGGCCTCCCCGACGGACGGCTGCCGGTGCGCGTGATCCTGCGCGACGTCTCCGGCGCCGTCGTCACCGAGTCGAAGGTGGCGGTCCTCGACGGGACACCGCCGACGGTGCGTCCCGAGGCCGTGCCGACGGCGGAGGCGGGCCAGCCGCTGCGCGTCGCGGCGCGGGCCGACGCCGACACCATCTTCCTCTCCGCCCGGCTCGACGACGGCCCGCCCATCCCGCTCCGCTGGGAGGCGGCGTCGAAGACCTCGGTCGCGACGCTGAACGTACCGGCCGGCCTGATCGGACGGCACGAGCTCTTCTTCGAGGCGATGGACGGCGCCGGGAATCACGGCTTCGCGCGCGCGGCCGTGGAGGTGAGGTAGTCATGAGCCCTCGCACGAGACGCCTCGTCCTGATGCTGCCGGTACCTGTCCTGGCCGCGGCGCTCCTCGACCTCCGCGCGGCGACGAGCGGCGAGACGTCGGTCATCCCGTGGACCGAGCTGACGCCGGCCGATTCGCTGGCGGCGATCACCGTCAGGCAACGGACCGTCGAGGGTCGGACCATCCACTACCCGACGCCGACGCGCGAGCTCGCGACCGCGCTCGAGGAGCGCTCCCAAAGCGGCGCGAGCGAGATCGAGAGGGCCGCCGCCCTGCGACACCTCGCCGAGGCCCGCCGGCAGCTCGGCGATCGCCCCGGCGCCGAGGCGGCGCTCGAGGCGTGGG
>CAYLNK010000364.1:0-6217 GCA_964384675.1 uncultured Holophagales bacterium
AGCCACCAGGGGCCCCAGGCCGGGGCGGGACGCTCGATCCGCCGCAGGACCTCGGCGCGGATCGCGGCGAGCTCCCGGTCGTCGAGCGGGGGAGGAGGCGCCGACGCCGCGGCGTCGCGCAGCCACGCCTGGCTCTCGCGGAGCGCGGTCTCACGCGCCCGGCACGCGGGACACGTGGCGAGGTGGTCGCGTGCGACGCTCGCCTCGTCCCCGGACAGGTCGCCCTCGACGAGGAGCGGAAGAAGAGCGGAGACGGATCGACAGCTCATCGCGCACCTCCGAGCACCCGGTCGCAGAAGAGACGCACCTTGGCTCGCGCGGTGGAGATCTGGGAGCGCACGGTCGCGGGACGCGTTCCGAGGAGGCGGGCGACCTCCTCCGTCGAATGGCCCTCGAGGTCCCTGAGGACGAGCGCCGCTCGCTCGCCGGCGGGGAGCGCCGCCAGCGCCTCCCGCAGGTGCCGCCACCGCTCGGCGCGAAGCAGCTCGTTCTCGCTCGCTCCGGCCACGGCGGGCTCGGGCACGTCGTCCAGGGAGGCCGCCGGGCGCCGCTTCCGGGCGAGGTCGTGGCAGACGTTGACGGCGATCCGGTAGAGCCAGGCGTGGAAGTCCTCCCCTCTCCGGAAGCGCGGGAGGGAACGGTGTACCCGCAGGTACACCTCCTGCACCGCGTCGCGGGCCTGCTCCCGGTCGGCGAGGAGCCGCCAGGCGACGGCCACGACCCGGCGCTCGGTGGCCCGCATCAGCCCCTCGAAGGCCCGGGTGTCACCGCCCGCGGCCCGCTCGATCAGGAGGTCCAGGCTGCGGGGGTCCACGGTCGGGGCCGGGAGCGTGTCGATGATCGCCTCCACGCCTCCTTCTACCGGGGGTGAGGCGAAAACGTTGACCGCTGCCGGTCGACGGGCCTCAGAAGCGGTACGACAGCTGGACCCAGGCCGCCCGCCCGCCGTAGCGCTGGAGGATCGGGTCGAACGGCGGGGGGAGCGTCGTGATGTACAGGACCTCGTCGTCGAGGAGGTTCCTCACGCCGGCGCGTAAGGCGAGCCCGGGCAGGAGCTTCGTCGCGCTCGCCGTCAGGTCGACGACGTCGTAGCCGGGCGTGGTGCGGGTCCCCAGGAACCCGCCGCGCGTGCCGACGTGCTCGAGCCGGCCCGCGAGGCGGAGCCAGGGGGCGACGTCGGCGAGCAGGGTGACGTTGCCGAGCCACTCCGCCGCCGCCGTCACGTCGCGGGTGGCACGCCGGTCCTCGGGATCGACCCACGAGACGTTCGCAGACGCCTTCACCCTCGGGCCGAGCTGCTGCGTCCACTCCACCTCGACGCCCCGGATCCGGGAGGTCGTGTCGTTCGTGAAGGGCCGGCCCGGGATCGGCGAGGGCTGGACCATGTCGCGGAGGTCGGACTGGAAGAGCGTCACCCGGCCCACGGTCCCGCCGGCCCGGAGGATGTAGCTCAGCTCCGCCGTGCCGATCGTCTCCGGCCGGAGGAGCGGAGCGGTCGCGCCGGTCCCGTACTGCTCGAAGAAGCCCGGAGTCCGGAATCCCTCGGAATACTGGGTCTTCAGGATGTGGTGGTCCCCGAGGCGGAGCACGAGGCCCAGCCGCGGTGTGACCTCGGTCCCGGCGTCGTCGAAGCGGTCGACGCGGGCGCCCGCCGTGACCGTGAACGCCGGGGTCACGTCCCACTGGTCCTGCAGCGCGGCGCTGATCGAACGGCGGGTGATGTCCCCGACGACCTGGTCGAAGAGGGGCGGGAGGAAGAGGTGCGCCTTCACGATCTCCGAGCGCGCCGCCCCGAGCGTGAGCAGGAGGGCGTGCCGTCCGGGCGCCGCGAGACGGAAGTCGACGCCCGCCTGGTAGGCGCGACCCCGGTACTCCTTGGCGACGACCGAGTCGTCGTTGACGAGGACGCCCGCGTACGCCTCGGCGTGGAGAGCGGGCGTGACGTCCCGGGCGTAGCGCGCCTGGACGGAGAGGCGCTCCTCGGTGACGATCGACCCGCCGGCGCCGTCGTGCCGTGCCAGGAGCCCCTGGAGCGTCACCGAGAAGCCGCCGGCCTGCAGGAAGATCCGGCCGAAGCCCTTGCCGTCCGACTCGCGGGCCGGCCCGCCTCCGTCGACGTCGCGGCTCCTCAGCCCGGAGAGCCCGAGCCCGAAACGGTCGCCGGCCCGCGCGCCGCTCCACGAAGCCATCGCCCCGCCGGTCAGCGCGTCGCCGTCGGTGGCGGCGAACGCGCGCCGTTCCGAGCGCCGCGTGACGATGTTGAGGAGCCCCATGTAGGCGAAGTCGCCGTGGATGGCGGAGCCCGGGCCGCGCACCAGCTCGATCCGCTCCACGTCCTCGACCGGCATCAGCAGGATCGAGCTGTTGATGCCGGCGCTCTCCTGGTTGAGCGGCACGGAATCGACGAGGATCTTGATGCTGCCGCTGTTGAAGATGAAGTTCACCCCGCGCACCAGGAGGAGCGGGCTTCCGTACAGGTCCCGCACGGTCTGCACGCCGGGGACGAGCGAGAGGGCCTCCCAGACGTTGCGGATCCCGAGCGACTCGAGCTCGTCGCCGTCGAGGACGGTGACCATGCCGGGGACGTAGTCGTGGTTGAGGCGTGTCTTGGTGGCGACCTCGGTCTCCTGCCTGAGGAGCGCCTCGAGCTCCGACTGCTCGTCGGGCACCGGAGTACCGGCCGGCGCCGGGACCTGGGCCCCGAGCGGCCGGCCGACCAGGAGCGAGACGAGGAGCGGGGCTGCGCTCATCGCACCGCGGCGGACGGGTCGGCGCCGATCCTTCAGCTCGTGACCTCCTCGTGGAGGGGAAGATGATAAGCGGCCGTCTCGGGACCCGGGGCGATCACGTATCCTTTTCCTCCGTGGGGCAGTCCAGTGACGCGGCGCTCCGCGGAGGAGCGGTCCGGGCCGCGTCGGGCGCGGCCGCTCTCCTCGCGGTCCTCGGTCTCCTCCCGGGGCCCGTGTCGCTGCTGGCGGACGACCACGCGGACCGGCGGGTCGAGGCGGGTCTCAAGATCTTCCGGGCGCTCCTCGCGGCGGACTCGGACCTCCCGCGGAAGCCCGTCGACGGCAAGCTCCTGGTGCTCTTCTTCTACACGGACGATGCCGGGCGGGCCGGCTCCCTCGCGAAGGTCTTCGGCAAGGGCGAGCTCGCGCAGCCGGAGCCGATCCACGGCATTCCGGCGGTCCTCGAGCTGACCTCCGACCCGACGTTCTCGGCCTTCGCCCGCCGCCTCCCGGCGGGGATCTTCCTCGCGCAGGCCCCGGGCCCGGGTCCTCTGGAGGCCGTCGTGCGCTTCGGGATCGCGAACCACGTGATCGTCTACTCCCCGTTCGAGGGCCATGTCGAGCGCGGCGTCCTCGGCGGCCTCGCCGTCGAAGCTCAGGTGAGGCCGTACCTCAACCTGACGACGCTCGGCGCCTCCAACGTGAGCCTCAAGGAGTTCTTCCTGAAGGTGGCGAAGGTGACGAGGTGACGAGGTGACGGGACGGACCGGCGAGTCGTCCGGGACGGGCTACCCGTCGACGGGCGCCGTCCCCGTCGGCGGCGACGGCTCCAAGGCCCCCTTCGTCCTCGTCACCGTGATCTTCGTCGTGGCCGGCCTGTCGCTCGCGGGTCTGATGGCTCTCTACCGTACCGCCGTGCTCGAGCCGCGCCTGCGCGGCGAGGCGGTCGCGAACGCCGAGGTGCTGGCGCGCTCCCAGGCCAACCTCCTCTCCGCGGCGCTCCGCTCCGGCACGGGGCCGGAGCGCGCCCGGGCCGTCTCCGCGGCCGTGGACGAGCTGCTCCTCCTGCGCGATCCGGACCGGGGCACCCCGTACTTCCCCCGCATCGAGCTCGAGGTCGACTACGACGTGATCCGGGAGGAGAAGGGCTCGCTCGACCTGCGCCGCGGCGATCCGGCCGCGGGCGGCTTCCCGGCGAGCGTCGCCGTCTACGACCCGCGAACCGACGAGCTCCTCGCCGTGGCGCGGTTCACGGTGAGCGACCGCTTCTTCCAGCAGCTCAGCCACGACGTACGCCGCGCGCTCGCCCGCACCTCGCTCGGCGCGTACGCGCTCCTGGCGGTCCTCTGGGCCGTCCTGATGCTCCTCCTCGCCAAGCTCCAGCGGCAGACGGCGAAGAGCCGCCGCGCGGAGAGGAAGCTCTCGCAGCAGGAGCAGCGATACGAGCGGCTCGTCGACAACCTCAGCAGCTACTTCGTCTACCGGAAGGACCGCTCGGGCCGGCTCGTCTCCATCAGCGGCTCGGTGCGGCACGTCCTCGGCTTCACCCCCGAGGCGTTCACGGAGCGTTTCGGCGGCAGCCTGGTCCCGGGCGCCGGCGCCGGCCCGGGCCGCCAGACGGACCGGACGTTCGAGGTGGATCTCCCCGACGACCGTGGGGAGCGGCACGTGGTGGAGCTCTCCGAGGTGCCGGTCCTGGACGATGCGGGGCGCACGGTGGCGTTCGACGGCATCGCCCGCGACGTGACGCTCCAGCGCCGGCTGGAGGAGGAGCTGCGGGCCGCCAAGGAGCAGGCCGAGGCGGCGAACGAGGCGAAGAGCCAGTTCCTCGCCAACATGAGCCACGAGATCAGGACGCCGCTCAACGCGATCCTCGGCCTGACGGGCCTCGCCCAGCGGATGGCGACGTCGGCGAAGCAGAAGGACTACCTCGAGAAGGTGCGGGCGTCCGGTCGCCACCTCGTGGAGATCATCGAGGACATCCTCGACCTCTCCCGGATCGAGGCGGGACGGCTGACGATCCAGGAGCAGGACTTCGACCTCGACGAGCTCCTGGCCGAGCTGGCGGACGTGATCGGCGTTCGGGCCGGGCCGAAGGGGATCGAGGTTCTGTTCGTGCCCGGCGCGGACGTGCCGCGGAAGCTGCGGGGCGACTCGGTGCGCCTTCGCCAGGTGCTCCTCAACCTCCTCGGCAACGCGACCAAGTTCACCGACAAAGGGGAGATCGTCGTGACGATCGAGCTCGCCGAGCTGCGGCGCGAGCGGGCGGTGGTGAGGTTCTCGGTGAAGGACACCGGGATCGGGATCGCCCCGGAGCACATGGCCCGGCTCTTCGAGCCGTTCACGCAGGTGGACGGCTCCTCGACCCGCCGCTACGAGGGGGCGGGCCTCGGCCTCGCGATCAGCCGGCGCCTCGCGCGGATGATGGGCGGCGACCTCGTCGCCGAGAGCGTCCCCGGCGGGGGGAGCACCTTCTCTTTCACGGCCCGCTTCGAGGTCGTCGGCGGCGAGCCGCGCCACCTCGCGGGCGACCTGCGCGAGCTGCCCGTCCTGGTGGCGGACGACCACGCCAGCGCTCGCCTCGCTCTCGGCACCATGCTGCAGACGCTCTCCTGCCGGGTGACCACCGTCGGCTCCGGCGAGGAGGCGCTCCGCGAGGCCGCGAGCGCGGCGCGGGACGGGCGCGCCTACCGCCTCGCTCTCCTCGACTGGAAGATGCCGGGGCTGGACGGTATCGAGACGGCGAGCCGCCTGGCCGCGGGGATCTCCCCGCCGAAGGTCATCCTCGTCACCGCCTACGACTCGGAGGAGGCCGCCGCCGCGGCGGCCCACGCGGGCGTCTCGCTCGTGCTGCACAAGCCGGTGAGCCCGTCCACGCTGTACGACGCGGTGCTCAACGCGCTCGCTCCCGGGACCGGGTCGGTGTCGAGCCGCCGCCGGTCCGCGCGGCTGCGGCTCGCCCCGGGCCAGGAGGCGCTGCTGGTGGAGGACCACCCGATCAACCGTGAGCTGGCGGGCGCGCTCCTCCTGGACGCCGGCCTGCGCGTCACGGAGGCGCAGAACGGGCTGGAGGCGCTGGAGGCGCTCCGCGCCAGGCGCTTCGACATCGTCTTCATGGACGTGCAGATGCCGGGGATGGACGGGCTGGAGGCGGTCCGCGCGATCCGGGCTCAGGAGGCGCTGCGCGACCTGCCGGTCGTCGCGATGACGGCGCACGCGATGCTCGGGGACCGGGAGCGCTTCCTGGAGGCCGGGATGAGCGACTACGTCGCCAAGCCGATCGACGAGGAGGAGCTCGACCTCGCGCTCGGGCGCTGGCTCCGCACGGCGCCGGCGATCCCGGAGGAGCCCCGCACGCAGCCGACGCTGGAGACCGCACCCGCGCCGTCGGTGCCGGGGCTCGACCTCCTGGCCGGCCTCCGCCGCGCCGGCGGCAACGAGGCGCTCCACCGCCGGCTGCTGCGCGGCTTCCTCGAGGAGCTGGGCGG
>CAYLNK010000365.1:0-6156 GCA_964384675.1 uncultured Holophagales bacterium
CTCCACCCGGGGCCCGGTCATTCGAGAGGCCTAGCGGAAGAGCGCACGGGCCTTCTCGGCGAGCCGTTCCAGGAGGCCACGTTCGACGACGGCGGCGCCCGCCGGCTGGCGCGGGGGTGGGGTCGGCGTGAGCGTCGGCGTGGCCGTGTCGGTCGGCTTGGCGGTAGGCGTCTCGGTCGGCGTGCGCGTCGGCGTCTCGGTCGGCGTCTCGGTGACCGTGGCGGTCGGCGTGATCGTCGGCGTGTGTGTCGGAGTCGACGTGGCGGTCGCCGTCGGCGTGACCGTCGGCGTCGGCGTCGGTGTGGCGGTCGCGCTCGGCACCGCCGTCGGCGTCACGGTCGGAGTCGCCGTGGCGGTGGGCGTCGGGGTGAGTGTCGGTGTCGGCGTGGCGTCGGGTGGCGGCGTCGGCGTGATCGTGGGCGTCGGCGTGACGGTCGGCGAGGGAGTCGGGGTCAGAGTCTCGCCCGGCGTCGCCGTGGGCGTGGGCGTCGGTGTGGCGGGTCGGCCCTGCTGCGTGACCCGGAAGCGCGCGCCGGCGACGTCGATCTCCCCGGACCTCGGATCGGGGAGCGGGTTCGCGTCGACGGAGTACGTGACGACCCCGTTTCCGCTGCCGCGTGTGGCCGTCGAGATCCAGGCGACGAGCGGCCGCGCCTCCCACGGGCAGCCGGAGGTGGCCGTCACGAGGAAGGTCGAGCCGCTCAGGCCGTCCGCCGGGACGTCGAGCCTCTCCACGGGCTCGAGCGCGTAGGCGCACGTCGTGACCTGGAGCTGGAACGTGGTGGTCCCGGCACAGCCGGTCTGGTCCGTGGCCGTCACCCCCACGGCGTACGACCCGGCGGCCGACGGTGTGCCGCTCAGGGTCCGGCCCGAGAACGAAAGTCCGGGTGGGAGCGGCGGTGCCGCCGCGTACGCGTAGTCGCGGCCCGCGGGCCGCGCGATGACCCGGGCGGTGTAGCTCTGCCCGACGATCGCCGGAGGGAGCGTCACGACGTCGGCCGTGGCGAGCGCGGGCCGGCGCTTCAGCGCGGCCGCGCGCGCCTTCGCCTTCGCGCCTCGCGCCGCGGGGTCCACGATCAGTCCGATGCCGAGGTCGCCGCACGTCTTCAGGAGAGGTGGGAGGAAGGCGCCATCGCTCGTCCCCCGCCCGCTGTTGGCCCCGTCGTTCACGACGCCGTAGGCGCCGAACGGCTGCTTCGGGTCGGTCCCGGCGCGGCTGATCACCGCGAAGCCGGAGCGGATTCCCGGGCCGTCCAGGATCGCGGAGATCTGGCAGAACTGGTGGCCCGCCAGGCGGAGCCGTCCGCCGGCGACCGGGCAGCCGGCGAAGTCCGTGACGATCGGCACGCCGGGGCGATCGGCGTCGAAGAGGTCGATCTTCAGATCGACCGGATCCGGGGCCGGGTTGAAGATCGCGAGGTTCGAGCGGACGTCGTCGTCCTGCCGGAGCCCCAGGATGCCGATCTCGGCCAGGTTGGTCAGCGACTCGAGGGGCAGCGCCGGGACGAAGACGCCGAAGCGCCCGAAGGCCGACCCGTCGAGGTCTCCCGACGCCGGTCCGTCGACGCGGGAGCCGGCGAAGAGGTCGCTTCTCCGGAAGCTCGAGCCGTCGCTCCTCCGGAGCCGGGCGAGACCGATCACGAGCCGCTCCACGGGCGGAAGCGCCGCGCCCGCCTCGCGCAGCTCCTGGATGATGCCCTTGGGCTGGAGCCCCGGGCCCGCCGGACGTCCCAGGACCTGCTGGCCGGCGACGCTCCGCGCCAGGCTCGCGGTCCCTCCACCGCCGGGGAAGAAGTCGAGCGTGAACGAGAAGGCCTGAGGCGCCGTCACCGCGAGGTCGCTCAGGAACTTGAACGCGCTCGTCGAGCCGTCCTGCGGGAGCTCCAGGAGGACCGGGATCACCAGCGCCGTCGCCTCCGCCGCGTCGTCCGCGGGCTGCGGGAAGACGAAGGAGCTGTCGTTCGATCTGTTGTTCAACGGTG
Source organism: uncultured Holophagales bacterium (assembly GCA_964384675.1). Taxonomy (GTDB): domain Bacteria; phylum Acidobacteriota; class Thermoanaerobaculia; order UBA5066; family UBA5066; genus CAYLNK01. The sequence goes on from CAYLNK010000365.1 coordinate 1,983, forward strand.
TGGCGTAGGTCGTGAAGACGCCCCCGCTCCGCCAGTCGACCGTCGCGTACGCCACCTCGCTGCCGCTCACCGGGAGCGTCGTGATCTGGTCGTACTCTCCGGCCGCGATCGTCTTGACGTCCGTCGACAGGAGCTGCCCGTCCTCGCGGTACTGCCGGAGCTCCACGGAGACCGGCCCGTCCCCGGGGTTCACCACGGCGACGTTGGTGCGATCCGACGAGGTGGCGGCGTCGCGCGACGTGCCGCGCAGGCCGACGAGGATCGCCCTGCCGCTCCGCTTCGGCGTGCCCGCCGGGTCCCCGAAGAGCTCGGCGTCCCGGAGCCCGCGGTAGGCCAGTCCCGCGCGTCCCCGCTTCACGACCACCGGGTCGCTTCCGGCGGGCGTCGTCGTGCGCGCGATCACCTCCATGTCGGCGTTCGGGTCGACCTTCCGGAACGTCACGCGCAGCGGGGCGACGATGGCGTCCGGGATGTCGGACTTGGTCTCCTTGAGCCGCTCCACGAGCCCGTTCACGAGGAGCTGCCGGCCGCCGCCCACCCACTCCGTCTGGGAGAACCCGGCGAAGTCGAGGACCACCTCGGCCGTCGAGGCACCCCGGTTGACGAGCGTGATCTCGGTCTCGAAGACGGCGTTGTTGGCGCCCGGCGACTGGAGCGCGATGGGGAGGTACCGGACCACCTGGCCGCTCTTCGAGGCGTCGGGGAGCGGGACCGGGGTAACCGGCACGGACTGCACCTCCTGCTGGCCTCCCGTGAACGCGGCCTCGACGCCGACCGGTGCGCTCGAGCCGCCGAGGTCGACGTAGCACTCCGCCTTGCCGCGGCAACCGCTCACCTCGGCCGCGCCGTGCCGCCAGACGAGGGTCTTGCCATCCGACCAGTCCTCTCCGCGCCGCGTCCCCTGCCAGAGGAGGCTGAAACGCCGCTTGCGGTCCCCGGAGGCGAGCACCTGTCCCGGACCGTCCAGGCGCGTGAGGTCGCGGTAGGCCGCCACACGAACCGTGAGCTCTCCGGTGAACGGCGGCGTCGGGTTCCCCGCCGGGTACGGGACGCTGTAGCCGATGGTGCGTCCGTCGGTCGGCACCTTGAAGCGGACCTGGAGCCGGGGACCGTCCTTCTTCAGGACCTCGCGCTCGCTCGCGTCGCCCTGGACGACCCAGGTCGCCCGCGCGACGTCGAGCGCTCCCGGAGTGATCTCGGTGATGTCGGCGGTGAGGACGTCTCCGGGCAGGTACGGCTCCGAGGCGGGCGCCACGATCGAGACGCGAACGCCGCAGCCGCTCGTGACGTCCGCGATCGCGCCCGTCGCCGACGTGCCGCCCACCGTCAGCGTGAACGTCTTGCCGGTCCGGCAGCTCCCGGCGAACGGCGCGGCCGCGACCGGGAGACCGATCTCGGCCTGCCCCTTCGCGAACGCGAGCGTGCCGCTCCCGGGCGTGGAGAGGAGACCGGCCTCGGCGTCGAGCGCGTAGGCGACGCCGCCGTACGGCCCGCTCGTGTCGCCCGTGCGTCTCACCAGGAACGTCCCGCTCTGTCCGGGGGCGATCGGGGCGGGCGGCGTCAACGCGAACGCGCAAGCCGTGGATCGGGCGATGGTCCGTTCGACGCCGCCGGGATTCCCGACGACGGCGTTCTGTGCCGCGAGCGACACGACGAACGCGCGCGCGTCCTTGCACGTGACCGGCAGCGTCCTCACCGTGAACGTCGCCGTCGCCTGCCCCGCGGCCATCGTCACCGTCCCGGAGGACGCGCCCTCGTAATCGATGCCGGGGGCGACCGGATCGCTCCCCTTCGGCGCGATCCTGTACGTCACCTCGAGCGCGCCGACCAGGTTCTGCGTGCGCGCGATCCGGTACGTCACCGTGTCGCCGCCCGTCACGGTCGCGGGCCCGTCCGCCGACAGCTCGAGCCGTGCCGCCTGGGGCACGTCCACCAGCAAGGTTTGATGGCGCTCGGCGCCGAGCTCGACCGCGGTGGTCCCGATCTTCCCCTCCGTCCCGATCACGTAGAGCCGGTCCTTCGCCTCCGTGGCACGCCCCACGAGCGCCCCGAGACCGCCGTAGGCGGCCGGCAGGAGCGCGAGCGGCGGCGGCAGGAGCCCGCCGGAGAGGTCGAGCGCCGTGTCGACGCCGGCGGCGTCCGCGGGCAGCGCGAACGCGAACGTGCGGGTGCTCCCGGCCTTCGTGACGACCGCCAGGAGGCGGCGTCCGTCATAAGGGTCGAACGTGGCGACCACGCGGCCGCCCTCGAGGGGCTTGGCGGGCCCCGCCGTGGCCGCGCCCGTTCCGAGGTCGAGCTCGAAGACGCCGAATCCGGTGCCGTCGGACTTCACGCCGATCCACCACGCGGCGCCCGGCTCGGGGCCCGGCCCGGCGTTCAGGAACTCGTAGCCGGCCGGGTTCGGCAGCACGGCCGGCCCCTTGATCCGCGAGGCCGGGGCGTCGGGGTCGTAGCCGAAGACGAACGTCTGACCCGCTCCGCCCGTCACGAGCGCGCGCCCGCCGTCGGCGAGCGTCGCCACGCCGACGCCGAGGAGTCCGTTCGTGCGGCTCGCGAGCGTCACGCCGCTCTTCGTGGCGGCGGACGCCACGCGAAGGACCTTGCCGTCCTCGCTCCCCTCGAGCTCGATCACCGAGATGACCTTCGACGCCGCTCCCGTCCCGAAGACGCCGATCCAGCGGAGATCGGAGACGCGGACGAAGTTGATCGTCGAGGCGGTCGAGAACCCCGCGGTCGGCGAGAGGAGAGCGCCGTCCACCTTCAGCACCGCGTCGGCGGCGTCGTCGAGCGTCACCGGGGAGGCGGCCGCGCCGCCGGCGTCGGCCCGCGAGGCCCCCTTGAAGGAGACGAACTTCAGCTTCGTGTTCCGGTAGCTCAGCGCGTACGCGAGGTCGCCCTTCATGCCGAGCTGCCACACCGCGGAGTAGTCGGTGTCCTGGGCCGCGGTCGGGAGGTCCAGAGAGCGGAGGAGCGCGGGGGTCGCGCCGGTCGCGTCGAGGACGTACCCCTTGGCGGCGCCGACGCCGAGCGTGTGGAGCTTCGCGTCCTGGCCGGCGGCGGGGAGCCCCTGCAGGATCGACGTGGCAGTGGCGAGCGCGAGGAGCCTTGCGAACCGTGACATCTGAACACCTCAGGCGCGCGACGGCGCGCCGGTACGGACCTCGTTCACCAGCTCGACGACGCGTGCCGCCGGGATCCGGCCCGACGGCAGCTTCCGGCACATCCTGCCGATCAGGCTCCTGAGCTCGAGCGAGAACGACTCGGGGAAGACGATCTCGCTCCGCTCGTGCATCCGAAGGAGATCGAGCGCGTTCGGGCTCTCGAAGGCGGGCCGTCCCGCCCGGAGGAAGAAGAGGACCATCCCGAGACCGTAGACGTCGCTCGCGGGAGAGCCCAGGAAGCCGCGCGCCTGCTCGGGCGAGAGGAACGCGGGCTTGCCGGCGATCTCGGGGGCCCGGGCCCCCTCCTCGTGCCGGTGCGCGTCCCCGAAGTCGATCAGGCGGTAGAGCCGCCTCCCGCCCGAGGGGTGCGAACCCGAAGGCTCCGCGCCGTCGCGGAGCCGGAGGATGTTCTCCGGCGAGATGTCCCCGTGGACGAAGCCGTCGGAGTGGATCGCGACGAGGGCCCGCCCCACCTCGTACACCACCTCGAGGCACTCGCTTTCCTCGAGGGCTCCCCTCGATCGCACGTACGACTTCAGGTCGATGCCGTCGACGTACTCGAGCAGCAGGTACGGGTGGTCGGTGCCCCGGTCCCGCAACGTTCCACGCCCTTTCAGCGTCACGACGATCTCGTCCGGGTGGCGCTCGTTCAGGTACCCGATGATGTCCCCCTCGTGGGCGAGGGCGGCCGAGAGCCGGGGCGACGTCTGGAACTCCGGACGGAGGATCTTGAGCGCGAACGCGTCGGCCGCGCCGCGGTGCCGGGCCATGACGATGTCGCACAGCCCTCCGTGCGCGATCGTGCCGACGACCTTCAGGTCCGCCTCCGCGATCGTGTCGCCCGCCACAGGTACCCGGATGGCGCGTCGGTCCGTCGACTCCTCCTCGATGATCCGCGCGGGCGGACGCGTCGCACGGGCGGACCGCCTCCGCCGCAGCACCTCGACGGCGACGAGGACGACCGCGGCGGCGAGCCCGGCGAGGACGCCGGTGGCCACCGGCGCCACGTCCCG
>CAYLNK010000366.1:0-6111 GCA_964384675.1 uncultured Holophagales bacterium
CGGCGGCGGGCCCGGGGTCCGCGGCCTCGAGTCGGACGGCGTCCCGCGCCGCTCCAGGTCGGCGTTGGCGCCCGACGGGCGGGAGGACGCTCCTTCCTCCACGGGCTGGGGCAGGCGCGTGACCTCGGTCGGGTCCGGCTCGAGCCCGAGCTCGACGGCGCGGCGCTGGATCGCGTCGAGCCACTCCACGACGAGGCGGTAGCTCTGCGGCCGTTCCGCCGGGTCGCGCGCCAGCATCGCCAGGAGGACGTTCCGAAGGTCCTCCGGCAGCGCCGGCATTCCCGCGGGCACGTCGAACGACGGCTCGAAGGGCCGCTGGTGCGCCATCATCCACTCGTAGAAGTTGCCGGTGCGCTCGACCCGGATGGGCGGGTGCTGGGTGAGGAGCCGGAAGAAGACGACGCCCAGGGAGTAGACGTCGCTCCTCCAGTCCGCCGCGGTCGCGAAGAAGAGCTCGGGCGCCGCGAAGCTGAACTTTCCGAGGAACTGGCCCGTCTGCGTGTTCATCTCGCCGTCGAGCGGTGTCTCGTGGAGGATCTTCGCGATCCCGAAGTCCAGGATCTTCACCAGGCGCTTCTCGTTCTCGAGGACCACGAGGAGGTTGTTCGAGGAGAGGTCCCTGTGGACGATCTTCTGCTGCCGGAGGTACTCCATCCCGAGGAGGGTCTGGATCATCAGCGGGATCACCTCCGGGTACGGACGCCCCTCGAACGCCCGGAAGTCGCTGCCTCGCAGGTACTCCATCACGATGCACGGCGTGCCGTCCCGAGCCCGGGTGATCTCGTAGCAGCGCACGATGTTCCGGTGGTTGAGCGCCGCCAGGATCTCGTTCTCCCGCATGAACCGGAACTGCACCTCGGGATCGTCCATCCGCTTGGACATGACCTTGATGGCCACCGGGAGGTCGGTGCGTCGGTCGGTGGCGAGATAGACGATCCCCATCCCCCCCTCGCCGAGGATCCGCGAGACGACGTAGTAGTCGAACTGCGGCACCGTGGCCATCGAAGGCGTCCTTCCGCCCGGGACGTGCCGCCGGCCGTGTCGACGCTCCAGTCCCGGGGAACGAGGCTGTCTCGGGCACGGCCATCTTAAGTCCCGCGCTTCCCGGTGGGGAAGGCGAGGGCGCCTGGAAGGCGAGGGCGCCTAGAATCCGCGGAGATGTCGCACGGCCCCGGAGCCCCCTCGTGACGGTGACCGGCAAGGGCGAGGTCGCCGGACAGCGGGTGGGGCGCTTCCGGATCGAGCGCCTCATCGGCAGCGGCGGCATGGGCACCGTCTACGAGGCGACCGACGTCTTCCTCGGCCGTCCCGTGGCGCTGAAGGTCCTGACGCCGCTGACGGAGGCCTTCGACGAGGCCCGGGAGCGCTTCTTCCGCGAGGCGCGCGCCGTGGCCCGGCTCGAGCACCCGAACATCGTGAGGATCTACGAAGCCGAGTCGAGCCCGGAGAGCCCGTACATCGCCATGGAGCTGATCCGGGGCGGCGACCTCAAGCAGATGCTCTCCGGCGCGCCGCCCCCGGCCCGCGACCGGCTCCTCGAGGTCGCCGCGCAGGTCTTCGAAGGCCTCGGGCACGCCCACGCGCACGGCGTGATCCACCGCGACGTGAAGCCCGCGAACGTGCTCCTGACGCCCGAAGGCACCGTCAAGCTCATCGACTTCGGGCTCGCGCGGCTGCACGACGACGAGCGGGACCTGACCCGCGGCCAGGTCTTCGGGAGCGCCTCGTTCATGGCTCCGGAGCAGATCATGGACCCGCGCACGATCGACTACCGCGCCGACATCTACAGCGCCGGCGTGCTCCTGCACCAGCTCGTCACGGGCCGCGTCCCGCACCAGGCGGCGACCGTGGCCGAGACGCTGGTCAAGGTCGTCCACTCCGACATCCCCGATCCGCGCCTCATCGTCCCGGACCTCGAGCCTCCGCTCGCCGAGCTGATCCTCCGCTGCCTGGCCCGCGACCGGGACGACCGGCCCACCTCGGCCGCCGACGTCGCGCGCGAGCTGCGCGAGATCGCGCGCGGGGGCCCGGTGACCGCGTCCGCGACCGTGTCGTCCCTGCGGCTCCCCGCCCCCACGACCATCCTGCCGGTCGACCGGACGTCGGGGACGACCGGCTCGCCGGCCTCCGCCGACCGGGACGAGCCGCCCGAGCCCCGCTGGAGGCCCGACGACGAGCCCTGGAGCGGGAGGCCCGGCGGGACGGCTCGCGACGTCACCGAGGGGGACCGGACCGATTCCCCTCCCGGCCTCGACACGTTCGACTTCACGACGACGGCCGCGGAGACCCCCGACCCGCCGACCTTCCTGCCGCCACCCGTCTCGGCGCGCTCCCGCCGCGCGGTGGCGGCCGCCGCCGGTGTGGCGCTCGGCCTGATCGTGGCTTCGGCCACCGCCTTCTTCATCCTGCGCCGGCCCCGGCCGCCCGCCTCGTCGTTCCAGCTCCCGCCGCTCCCGTCCCCGGCGAGCGTCGAGGCGCCAGACGAACGGCCGGTGGCTCCGCCGGTCCGGCCCGATTCCAGCTCTTCCGTGCGGCTCGTGGCGCTCAGCCCCGACCCGAGCCGGGGGCTCCGGCTCGACGCCCGTCTCGGACAGACCGTCGATTTCAGGGTGCGGGTGGAGGGGACGTCCCGTTCGCCGCGCTGGCTCCTGAACGACGACCCGGTCGCGGAGGGGACGTCCTACGCCTACCGTCCCCTGCGCGCGACGCGCGACCTCGTCTCGGTGATCGTCACCGAAGGCAATTCCACGGCGACCCTCTCCTGGTACGTGACCGTCAAGTAGGTATCAGGGCTGGGCAGGCGGGACCTTCTCCGGGTCCTTCACGTTCTCGAGCAGCTCCGGGGCGGTTCCGGACGAGGCGGCGCAGCGGAAGCCGAGGTCCGGGTCCTTCTTGTCCGGGCTCCGCCGGTCGCGCTCCGTCACCGGGAGAGCCTTGCCGGTCGCCGGCCCGCTGGACGTGCGGGCGCCGCCCCGCACAGAACGGAACGTCTCCTTCGGTACGGCCCGGAGCGAGGCGTCGTCGTTCCCCGGGTACGGGGCGTACCAGGTGCTCGTCCACTCCCAGAACGGGCCGTGCAGCGCCTCGATCCGGTACGGGCTCGCGAGCGCCGGCCACTTCGTCACGGGCTGGTCGATGAACGGGTTGTACGACTTGCGCACCGACCCCGGGGCGTTCTCGTACGGAAGATCCAGCCCCTCCGGCCCGCGGGCCGCTTTCTCCCACTCGAACTCGGTCGGCAGGCGCTTCCCGAGCCAGCGGCAGTACGCGTCGGCCTCGGGGTAGGAGACGCCGCTCACCGCGAAGTCGGACCGGTCGGCCGGCGGCACGGGCCCCTTCCACGGCTCGGGGGCTCGTGCCCCGGTGGCGAGGACGTACGCCACGTACTGGGCGTTGGTGACCTTGTAGTGATCGAGGAAGAACTCCCCGAGCGTGGCGTTCTTGTTCTTGGGCTTCGTGTCCGGCCCGTCGCCGCCGCCCAGGATGTAGCGCCCCGCCGGGATCAGCTCGAGGCCGGCCCACAGCTTCTTGCGTGTTTCTTTGATCGCGGCTCGCGCGACGGCGATTCCCTCGAGGGCCTCGCTCTGCTTGGGCACGATCGAAAGCGCCTTCTCGAACGACTGGATCGCCTCGTACGTCTTCCCGGCCTCGACGAGCTCCTTGCCTGCCGCGACCCGCGCCGAGACCTCCTTGAGCGCGGCCTGGATCGCCTCCTTGGCGCGCGCGTGGGACGGGAACTTGCCCGTGAGCTCTTTCGCCGTGGCGTACAACGCGGACCAGTTTCCCCGCTCCTCGCTCTTGTCGAGATCGGACTCCAGCTTGCGTCTCACGTCGTCGATCTCGCTGATCGCGTCCTGCGCGGGGCCCGGGTCCGGGTAGTCCCGCCGGATGTCCTCGAACTTCTTGCGCGCCTCCTCGAGTCGCCCCGCCTTGTACGTGTCGAGCGCGTTCTCGAGCGCCGCCTCGTTCTTCTGCTGGATCTCCTGGTATCTCCGCTCGGCGAAGTCCGCGCGCGGGAAGTTGAACAGCATCCGGTTCACCTCGCCGAGGGCCTCGCGGAACTGGCTCTTCAGCATGAAGCCCTCGATGTTGTTCCGGTACGACTGGTAGATCTTCTGGGTCGCCACGCCCTCCATCGCGAGCTTCGAGTACTTCATCTGGAGGCGCACGTACGTCTCGAGCGCGACGGGCTCGTCGGGGAAGAAGCGGAGCAGGCTGGCCGCCTCGTTCTGGGCCTCGTTGAGGTTCGTGACCTCGAGGCTCTGGATCTTGAGGACCTTGTCGCGGAAGAGCCGGTCGAGCTTGTTCCGGACGCGCTCCCGCTCCGACGGCGCCGGTGGGGGCGGGATCTCCTTGATCTCGTCGTAGTTCTTCTTCGCCTCGAGGAGGTCCCCGGAGTCGACCTGGGTCTCGGCCAGCCGCAGCAGCCCCTCGGCGTCGACCGGTCGCGACTCCGAAAGGTCACCAGCGACGCCGGCCTGCTTGCGCCCCTCCTGCAGCAGGGCCACCACCGAAGGCCGCGCGGACGACGGGAGCCGGCGGGGGTGCGACGGGCTCAGCTCGTAGCACTTCTTGAAGTGCTCCACCGCCTTCGCCTTGATCTGCGGGACGGGCCGCGCCTCGTTGAAGAGGGCGCAAGCGAGCGCGAGCTCGAAGTGGCCGTCCGGGTCGCGGTCCTTTCCGGTGACGTAGATCGTGAGGTCGTCGATCGCCTCCCGGTACTTCCCCTGCTGTCTCTTCGCGATCCCCGAGAGGAGGTAGGCGTCGGGCTGCTCCTGCACCTCGACGGGGACGGGCGTACCCACGGGCGGGGGCGGAGCGGCCGGGGCGGTCGTGCCCGTCGCGGGTCTCGGCTTGCCGCGCCCCGTCGCCTGGGACGCGGCGTCACCCGGAAGGAGAAGGCAGAGGGCCGAGCAGACGGCCGCCAGGCGAGAGACCGACCCGATCACGCGACGCACCGTCATCCCCACTCCCCGAGGTGAACGCTACCGACCAGAGATCGAGTCTACCAGCGCGCTCACCACACGCCCCAGAGCCGCACCTGGGTCGGCGCAACGGCGGCCACGGTCCGGCCGTCGCCCGCGAACGACACCGCCTCGAAGCTCTGGCGCCCGCGGAACCGAGCCCGGCTGGCGACCTGGCCGGTGGCGAGGTCCCAGAGGACGACGTCGTTCAGGGCCGTCGACGCGAGCATCAGGCCGTCCGGGCTGAGCGCGGCCGCCCCGGGCGGTGAGGTGTGCCCGCGAAGGCGTCGGACCCGCGACAACGGGTTGATCCGGAAGAGGACCACGTCGTCGCCCTCGGCGGCCGCCACGTACGCGCCGTCGCCTCGGAGCGCGAGGAGCCGCGTCCCGTCCGAGAGGGCGACGCGGGCGGTCCGAACCCGCCGCTCGAGGTCCCACACCTCCACGAGCGGCCCGTCCTGACGGGCGAGGAACCGCCCATCCGGCGTGGTGACCGAGCGCGCCCGGGTCCCCTCCTCCCCGGCGATCGGGAAGCGCCCGACGAGGCGTCCGGCCGACACGTCCCACTGGTAGACGAAGGCTCCGGAGACGACCTGGAGGAGCCCGTCGCCTCGGAAGCGCACCGCCTCCACCGGTCGGGGGAACACCTCGCGTCCGAGGAGGCGCCCCGTCGCCACGTCCCAAGCCGCCACGAGGGCCTGTCGTCCACCGAAGGCCGCCGCCACGACCACCCCGTCCTGACGGAACGCGATCTCCGTCACGGCGAGCGATCCGAGGACGCCCCCCCACAAGGGAGGACGGCTGGCGGCCAGCGAGGGGAGGTCCCGGAGCTCGAGGCCGCGGGCGTGCCCGGAGACGGCGAGGCGCTCGCCCGGGGCCGCCACGTCGACCGCGCAGAGCGCACCCTCGACGGACGAGCCGGCCGGGAGCGCGATGGCGTGGGTCGTCCGGAACGACCGGAGCGGTGGACGCGGCGGCGGCTCGGCCGCGGCCGAGCGACGGGTGAGGGCGTCGCGCCTGGCGGCCTCCCGCTCGAGCGGGGCCACGATCCACGCGACGCAGGCGTAGAGCCCCAGCGCGAACGCCACGACCACCAGGAGCGACACCCCGACGGCGAGCCTCAGGCCCGCTCCGCTCCCGGCCCGCG
>CAYLNK010000367.1:0-6044 GCA_964384675.1 uncultured Holophagales bacterium
GTCGCATCGCGGCGTGGGAGAAGAGCGCGTGCCCGGTCGCCCCTCCACCGGCGTACGCGGCCGCGATCGCAGCGGCCGCTCCGGCGAGGACGGCGAGCAGCGCCGCGCCGGCGGCCAGGGGAACGACGAGGCGTTCGGGCTCGTCCGGGAGCGCCATCGGGGCGAGTCTACCGGGCGCGGCGGTCGATCCGTCGATCCGCCGGTCACTTCATCGCGACAGGCGCGGCGTTGGCGGGGGCCGCCCGCAGCTCGAGAGGCTCCGCCACCGCGCAGGCCGGGTAGAGCCGCGCGACGAGGTCGACGTGGCGTTCCAGGCAGCCCGGCGACCCCGTGGCGGACTGCGCACCGGGGTCCAGGCCCGGGACCCTTCCCGGAAGGAGGGTGAAAAGACGCCCATCGCTCGTCCTCAGGACGAGCTGGTGCCGGGCGGTGCGGAACGAGGCCGAAGGGTACAGCTTCGCCAGGGCGCAGCGAAGACAGAGCACCTCACCGCTGACCCGGGTGGTCACGGGTGCGTCCTTTCGGAGCGCTGCCGGCTCGCCCGCCCGGCCCATCGTGAAGGCGACGAAGCCCAGCACGCTTCCCCCCGCCCCGAGCGCGAGGAGGGCGAGATTCCGCCGCCGGAAGTGCCGCGGCGAACCCGACTCGGCACGGCAGCGCTGGAGGCGGCTCGCCACCTTTCGCCGGACCTCGTCCGGACAGGTGTCGGCACGGCGCGCGGTGAGAACGTCCTTCAGCTCGCCGGTGGTGCGATGCTCGTCGGCGCAGGGTGGGCACTGCTCGAGGTGGGCCAGCAGATAAGCCGCTTCCGACGGGGAGAGCTCGTCGTCGTGGAAGGCCTGGACGAGGAGCCGGGCAGAGGCACAGTCCATGGAAGTGGACCGCTCAGCCGGTCTTCCGGCCGCGGAACTCCATCAGCGATACCGGCGACGTGTCGCCAGGTCCCTTGCGGCGGCTCCGGGCGGGCATCTCGGAGCCGAGGTAGTGCCGACGCCGCCCGAACTCGAGGAGCGCCTCCTCGAGGAGACGCCGGCCCCGGTAGAGACGCGACATCACGGTGCCGAGCGGGATCTCGAGGATCTCGGCGACCTCGCGGTAGGTGAAATCCTGAAGGTCGGAGAGCTCCACCACGAGGCGGAACTCCTCCGGAAGCGAGGCGAGGGCCCGGGCCACGCGGGCATCGAGGCTGCCGTCGAGCATCTCCGTCTCGGGATTGGGTCCGTTCGCGGCGCGACGATCGAGAGCTCCCTCCTCCTGGGTCTCGAGGTCGACCTCCGGGGGAGCGATCTTCCGGTGACGGTAGTCGTTGATGAAGGAGTTCTTGAGGATCCGGAAGAGCCACGCCTTCAGGTTCGTCCCCTCGGTGAAGCCCTCGTAGTGGGCGTACGCCTTGAGGTACGTCTCCTGGAGGAGGTCCTCGGCATCCTGCCGGTTCCGCGTCAGCCGCATCGCCGCGCCGAACAGGGCGTCCGCGAACGGAAGATCGCCCGCCCGGAAGTCCCAGGCGGTCGCGGCCAGAGGTGAGGTCGAGTTCGACAGAGCCATCCGGTCCCCCCTCCGTAAAGGAAAGGGCAGACCCGAATATTCCGCGCCCCCGGGAGGGGGGTCAAACGAAAACGGCCCGGGAGGACCGGGCCGTCTCAATTCATTTCAGCGGAGCTACTTACGAAGACTTGATCTGGAACGCGATGACCAGCGCGTAGATGACCAGCGACTCGATCAGGACGAGGCCGATGATGGCCATCGTCTGGATCTTGGCTGCGGCGCCCGGGTTGCGCGCCATGCCGTCGCACGCGGCGACGGCGGCCTTGCCCTGGGACATCGCGCCGGCGGCGGCGGCGATCCCGAGGACGATCGCGGCGGAGAGGTGGCCCCACCCGGCGCCGCCGCCGGACTTGGCGCCCTCCTGGGCCATCGCGAGATTCGGCAGGAGGAGGACCAGAGCGGTGACCAGACCCGCCGGGACGAACTTCTTGAGCATCGAGGAACTCCTTTCGACGTTGGGATTATGGCGTTTCTTTGCGCCTTTACTCTCGAGTCAGCGCACCAGCGGTACCGCGGGCACGAGGATCAATGGTCGTGGGACGTGGCCTGCCCCAGGTAGAGCGTCGTCAGGAACGTGAAGACGTAGGCCTGCATCAGCGAGCCGAAGATCCCGAGGGCCATCAGCGGCATCGGCACGAAGATCGGGATCATGCTCGAGAAGATGCCGCTCGCGAGGTGCTCGCCCGAGATGTTCCCGTAGAGGCGCATCGAGAGCGACAGGGCCCGTGCCAGATTCCCGATCATCTCGATCGGAAACATCAGCACGGCGAGCCCGAGGACCGGTCCCATGAAGTGCTTCAGGTATCCGAGGAGACCGAGCGCCCGAATGCCGGCCGCATTGAAATAGAGGAAGCAGGTGATCGAGAGCGCGAACGTCACGTTCAGGTTGGCCGTCGGCGGCTGCAGGAAGAAGAGGAGTCCGCAGAGGTTCCCGAGCGCGATGAAGATGAAGAAGGCGCCGGCGATCGGCAGGAACTTCTCGCCGTGCGGGATGTTGTCGTGCACCAGCCCGCGCAGGAAGTCGACGATCGCCTCGAGGACGTTCTGGACCCCGCCCGGTGTGTCCTTGCGGAAGGTCCGCGAGGCGAGCGGGAAGAAGACGGCGCAGAGGAGGAAGACGAAGAGCGCCATGCAGACGTGGTCGGGAAGCCAGGCCAAGGCCTCTCCGTGCTCGCCGCGGGGGGCGATCCCGGCGATCTTGGCGCCGCCGATCGTGATCCCCTCGCGCCACCAGGCGGGCGCACCGGAGACGTCTCCGAGGAGCATCTCGAGGAGGCCGTTGAAGAGGCCGAAGAAGATCGAATGCTCGTGGTGCATCTTGCCGTTTCGCCCTCTCCCCTTCCGCCTGCCTACCGGCCCCCCGCCGGGCCCGCGTGCCCACTGGTCCGCAAACCGCCGAGCCCTTCCGCCACGATCGAGACGACCAGGCAGGAGAGACCCGCGAGGAGCCAGGGAACCTCGCCGGGCAACCCCCGCACCGCTCCCAGGAGAACGAGGCCGGAGAAGGCGTACCGGAGGACCGACTTGAGGATGAACCTCGTGTCGAGCCGGGCATTCGCGCCTCGCTCGGGCGAGAGTCGCCCGACGAAGTCCGACAGCCAGAGCGCCGAGACGATAGCCACCGAGGCACCGAGAGTCAAGGCGAGGGAGGCGCGGAAGCGGCCGGTGGCGGCGACCCCCGTGATCGCGAGGAGCGCGAGGGCGGCGGCCCGGCGGATGATGGCGTCCCCCGGGGCGTCGGCGCTCACGGCCCGTCCTTCTCGAAGAGGCGCTTGGACGTCCGGTAGATCTGGAGGAGACCGGCGAAGCCGCCCAGGAACGCCCCGACCACGGTCAGGACGGGCCGGGTGCCGAAGAGGCGATCGAGGAGCCACCCGACTCCCGCCCCCGCGCCGATCGCGGCGGGCGCCGTCCACGCCAGGCCGAGCGCCTCGGCCGCCGCGCGATACGGGTTCTGGGGACGTTCCGGCTCCTCGGCCATCCCCCCACGATACTCGCGCGGGGGAACGGCCGGTGCGTCAGCCCCCGACGGCCGAGAACGGGAAGTCGAACCAGCCGAAAGGTGGGGGTGCGGGAACTACCTGAAAAGGCACGACTGGGCGAGAGCGATGAGTGGCTGCGGGAAGATCCCGATCCCGAGCGTGCCGACGACGCAGACGGCGATCGCCGCGGTGACCGCCGGCTCCTCGCGCCACCGGAGCTCGCCGGCGCCGTCGACCAGATACATCGCCCGCACGATGCGGAAATAGTAGAAGAGCGACACCGCCGACATCAGGACGGCGAGGAGCGCGAGCCCGGACCAGCCGGCCTTCATCGCGGCGCTGAAGAGGAGGTACTTCCCGACGAACCCGGCCGTGGGCGGGATCCCGGCGAGCGACAGCAGGAAGACGAGCATCGCGGCCGCCGCCCCGGGGTTCCTCTTGGAGAGGCCGTTGAAATCGTCCACCGACTCGGCCGCGTACCCTTTCGCCTCGAGGAGGATCACCAGGCCGAAGGCGCCCAGGTTCATCAGCGCATAGGCAGCGAGGTAGACGAGGAGGGCGTACATCCCGATCCCGTCCGCGACCTGGTAGGCGAGCAGACCCAGCAGCGCGTACCCGGCCTGCCCGATCGAGGAGTAGCCGAGCATCCTCTTGACGTTGGACTGGTTCAGCGCTCCGACGTTTCCGACCACCATCGTGAGCGCCGCCGACGCGGCGATCACGGCGGCCCAGTCCGAGAGGCGGGGACCGAACGCCGTGAAGAAGATGCGGGCGAAGATCGCGTACGCGGCCATCTTGGGCCCGACGGCGAAGAACGCGGTGATCGGGGTCGGCGCGCCCTCGTAGACGTCGGGGGCCCAGACGTGGAAAGGCGCGGAGGCCACCTTGAAGAGGAGTCCGCTCGCGACGAGGATGATCCCGACGAGGAGCAGCCCGTTCCGCTCGCCCGCGACCAGAGCCTTGGCGATCGGGTCGAGCGCGAGCGTGCTGGTGGAGCCGTAGACGAGCGAGAGGCCGTAGAGCAGGACCCCCGACGAGAAGGCGCCGAGCACGAAGTACTTCGCGGCGGCCTCGATCGACTTCGTCTCGCGCTTGAAGTAGCCCGCCAGGACGTACTGGGAGAGAGCCATCAGCTCCAGGGCGACGTAGATCGACGCCAGGTGCGCTCCGGAGGCCATGAACATCATGCCGACCGTCGTGAAGAGGATCAGGGCGTAGTACTCGCCTCCCGGATACGGCGAGACGCTCACGAAGCGCATCGAGAAGAGGATCGTCACGAAGGAGGCGACGAGGACCAGGACCTTCGTGAAGAGGGCGAACCGGTCGATGACCAGCATCCCGCCGAACCCGAGCCGCGGCAGCGTCCCCGCCGCGGCCACGGAAGCGGCCAGCAGGACTCCCGTGCCGACCAGCGAGGCTGCCGAGGCCACCGCGATCCTCCGCTCGACCTCCTTGCCGCCCAGGGTGGCCCAGATGAGGACGACGAGCCCGACGACCGTCAGGAAGAGCTCCGGCAGGATCAGCAGCGTCTCGGCGGGGGACGTCGGCACGTCTACTCCAGGGCCGCCGTGGCGACCGGCGCGCGGTCGTCACGGTTTGCCGCGGGCGCTGTGACCGGTCCGCCGGCTACCGGCGTCGCCGGGGCGTCGGCGGACGGTACGGCGGGCGGAGCGTCGGGCTTGACGCGCAGCGGGCGCCGGTGCGGGATCGGCACCGCCCGGGGCGGGGCCGCGACCGTCTTGACGATCTTCTCCGCCGACTTCTCGGTCATCTCGAAGAACGGCTTGGGGAAGACGCCGATGGCGAGACAGAGCGCCGCCAGCGGGAGGATCGTCAGGATCTCGCGGACGTTGACGTCCTTCAGCTCCTTGTTCTCCCCGTGCGTCAGCTCGCCGAAGAAGACGCGCTGGTAGAGCCAGAGCATGTACGCGGCGCCGAGGATCACCCCCAGGCTCGCCCACGCCGCCCATCGCCAGTCGGTCAGGAACACACCCACCAGGATGGTGAACTCGCCGACGAAGCCGTTCAGGAGCGGCAGTCCGATCGAGGCGAGGAGGATGAACATGAAGAGCATCGCGTAGATCGGCATCACGGCCGAGAGACCGCCGTAGTCCGCGATCATCCGGGTGTGGCGGCGCTCGTAGACGATGCCGACCAGGAGGAAGAGGGCGCCGGTCGAGAGCCCGTGGTTGATCGACTGCAGGATGCCGCCCTGGATGCCCGCCTGGTTGAGGGCGAAGAGGCCGAGCATGACGAAGCCCAGGTGCGCGACCGACGAGTACGCGACCAGCTTCTTCATGTCCTTCTGGACCATCGCCACCATGGAGCCGTAGATGATCCCGACGATCGACAGCACGGCCACGATGAGCTGCACGCCCGGGTCTCGCGACGCGTCGGGGCAGATCGGGAGCGAGAAGCGCAGGAAGCCGTACGTCCCCATCTTCAGGAGGACGCCCGCCAGGATCACCGAGCCGGCCGTGGGCGCCTCCACGTGGGCGTCCGGCAGCCAGGTGTGGA
>CAYLNK010000368.1:0-6029 GCA_964384675.1 uncultured Holophagales bacterium
GAGGTGGCCTCCGCCTCCGAGGAGCCGCGCCGGCGCCGCTCGGCCGATCGACTCGTGGCGCGGCTGACCAAGTCGTTCCCGCGGCGGACCGACTCGGCGGCGCCGCTCGTCTCGCCCTCCGGCCTCAGCGCCCGGATCGCCGTCCGTGGCGGGGACGTGGTCCTCTTCGTGGAGAGAAGGGACGGGCGGAGCGCGATCCAGCCCCACCCCGTCCCGGGCATCGATCCGCTCTCCCTGTCGTTCGATCCGGCCGGCGCGAGGCTCGCGTGGGACGAGGTGCCCGCCCGTGGGCTCCGGCGGACCCGTGTCCTCGACCTCTCCACTGCTCGGCTCGCGGAGCCGGCCGCGTTGGCGCTGCCCGAGGTCCTGGTGCCCGCCGGAAGCGCCCCGTCGGACCTGGACCGGTACACGTCCTTCGTGGGCTTCTCGCCCGACGGCAGGCTCGTGCTGGTCTCCGTGGAAGGGTTCCTCGGCGAATCAGGCCGGATTCCCCGCCGCTACTTCGTCTGCGACGCCGATGGGCGAGGCGCTCCGAGGCAGGTCGTCCGTCCGCTCCGGGGCGATGGCAGGATCGACTGGGAGGCTCTCCTCTCGAGGACGGACGGGTGAGCGCCAGGAAGCGAAAGGGCCCGCCGGAATCGGCGGGCCCTCTGAATCCTGGGTGCGCCGGGGGACCGGACTCGGAGGTCCCCCCGACTACGAGCCACCCGGCCAAGGGGGGAACGGGGGGACCGGACTCGGAGGTCCCCCCGACCACCTCACTCAGCGTCGAACGTCTGCAGCTCCACGGGGACGGGGTTGATGTTCAGCTGCAGGCAGACCTGGGCGTTGTCGACGGTGGTGCAGACGGTCGTCTGACCGGCGACCGCAGAGTTGAACGTGGTGGTCGAAAGGCCGGAGGTGAAGGGGAGGGTAGCCGCGAGCCGGGTGGTGGGATTCACGGTGCCGAGCGGCGCCGTGGTCCACGACACGGTGATGTCCTTCGGCACGGCGCCGATGCCGGTGGTGTCGACGCCATCGGAGTTCTTCGCGAGGCTCGACGTGACCGTGGCGTTCTGACCGGCCGTGACCGGGTTCGGCGCGATCGTGATTCCGAGCACCAGCCACGGGTTGAAGTCGAGGTTGCCGCCCGTGACCGTATCGCACCCGACCGTGTTCGGGCCGCCGTTGCACCCGAACCAGTTGTTCTGGACGTCCTCGGGGGCCGTCGTGTTGGCGGTGATGCCGGCGACGTTGGTGAAGATCCGGTTGTGATGCGCGTTGAGGTTCGGCTCGAAGGCGTCCTGAAGGTCCTTGTCGTAGACCGAGACCCCGGTGACGGTGTTCCCGAGGATCTGGTTCGTGAAGACGTTGCCGATGGAGTTGGCGCTCGTACCGTCCGCCACCAGGAAAGCACCCACCACGAGACCCCAGGCGTTGTTCTGGATCAGGTTCCCCGAGACGTTCGCGGTGCCCTGGTCGAGGAACACTCCCTCGAAGCGGTTGTTCGTGATCGTGTTGTTCGCGATCGTCGTGGGCGCCGTGGAGGACGAGTAGATCCCCTTGTCGTTGTTGTTGAGGATGTTGTTCGAGGCGGACACGTTCGCGCCGGCGTTGAAGAAGAGGATGGCCGAGGCCTGCGCCTGGTTGAAGCTGCCGCTGCAGGAGGGGTGGTCGCACTCGCACGCGGTGACCGTGTTGCTGGCCGCCGAGCCGGTGGCGCCACGGCTGATCTGGATGCCGTCCTGGGCGATGACGACGGTCGGGCCGACGCCGGTGATGATGTTGTTCGTGACGGTGCCGTTGCTGCCGGTCCCGTCGACGACGACGCCCGCCTTCTGGAAGACCGTGAAGGTGTTCGAGTCGACCGTGCCCTTGCCGACCTGCCCGAACGCGTTGACGCCGAGGCGGATCCCGATCCCGTTCTGGCAGCCGCCGAGCGGGGTGTCGTGGATCTCGGTCACGATCGAGTTGTTCAGGTTGAGGGTGGCGCCGCCCGCGGCGTAGAGGCCGTTGTTGATCCCACCGCAGTTCGAGGTGACGGGCCCGGTCACGGTGACCTTGCTGATGGTCACGACCGTGGAGGCACCGCTGACGCGGATGATGGAGCGCTGCCCGTCGGAGTCGGGGTTGAGCACGTCCGGCGACTTGATGATCGACGTGGCCGCCGTCGCCCCAGTGATCGTGAGGCTCTTGGTGATCGTCACCTGTTCCGTGAACGTCCCGGCCGTGATATCTATGGTGTCACCCGACGCCGCGGCGGCGTCGACCGCCTGCTGGAGCGTCCCGCAGACCAGGTCACCGGGGGAAGCGCAGGTGCCGCCGCCGGTCTGCACGGTCCAGTTCGTGGCCGCGAGCGGTCCCGCGGAGAGGACGAGGGCCAGGGCCCCGGTGGCGAGGCCGATCCGCCCCGCGTCGGCGTTGGCCATGAGGCGCTTCAAGCTCATTTGCATCTCCTGCCCGAAAAGATTTTTTAACGGCCCATTTTATGAAGTCATCGCGCCGAAATCAAGCGGCTCGGCCGGGGCTGCCCGATAATCGCCGCGTGTCCCATCGCGCGCCTTCCGGCAGTGCCCGCTCGGCTGCTTCGCGGCTCAAGCACGACCTCGGCAAGTATGCCCGCTGGAGCGCCCCGGATGAGCGCGAGTCGGACCCCGAGGAGCTCCGGGCGAGGCTCGGCCGGGACCTCCTGGCCACCCGGCTCGTGGACGGTGTGCCCTTCAGCGCCGTCCAGGTGTTCGAGGCGTGGCGGTCCGAGGACGGCGCCGCCCTCCAGGACGTCGGTTCGCTCGCGGACGTCGAGGACGCCGTTCGACAGGTCGGACGGCTGCTGCCCGGCCTGGCCACGCTCGAGCAGGCGGGCCTCGCGGAGCTGGACGATGCCGCGCTCCGGCTCACGGCCGCGTGCGCCGCCGTCTTCCGTGAGGTCGTCAGCCAGGAGGACGGCTCGTGAGGCGGGCCCGTCCGCCCCGCGTCCTGGTGATCGACGACCAGCCGAAGGCCGCCGAGATCCTGGTCCGCCGGGCGCCCGACCTGGAGCTGGTGACGGCGCCGTCCGGCCGTACGCACGCGACGTCGTGGAGCGAGGCCGAGCCCCTGCTCCGCGGGAGAGGCGCTCCGGACGTCGTGGTTCTCGACCTTCGCTTCGAGATCGCCGACGAGGAGCTGCTCCCGGAGCGCCGGGCTCTCGGAGACGGCGCGGAGGGGCGGCGGGAGCGGCGGGAGCGGCGCGACCGGCAGGGATTGCTGATCCTGGAGCGGCTGCGCAGGCTGCTCCCGGATTTGCCCGTGGTCCTCACGACGGCGCACGACGAGATCCCGTTCGAGGACGAAGCGCGGCGGCTCTTCGCCGACGCGTTCACGTACACCGCCGGCGAGGAGGAGCTCACGGGCGAAGGGCTGGTGCGCCTCGTTCGCCGGGTCCTGGCCGAGCGTGACGCCCCTCTCTCGACCGGTCGGTTCCTCTGGGGCCGCAGCCCCGCCATGCGCGAGCTGCGCCGGCGGGTCGCGGCCCTCGCACCGACGCCCCTCCCGCTCCTGGTCAGCGGACCGACGGGGACCGGGAAGAACCTGCTGGTGCGCGAGGTCATCCATCCGCTCTCGGGCCGGCGCGGACCGCTCGTCGCGTTCGACTGCGCGACCGTGCCGGAGGCGCTCCTTCCCGCGGCTCTCTTCGGCTCGGTGCGCGGCTCCTACACCGGGTCGGTCGCCGACCGGCCCGGTGTGTTCGAGGCGGCCGGCGGCGGAACCCTCTTCCTCGACGAGGTCGAGAACCTGAGCGGCGACGCCCAGAAGAGTCTCCTCACGGCGCTGAACGACGGCGTGGTGCGACGCCTCGGCGCGACTTCCGAGACGCCGCACACGGCGCGCATCGTGGCCGCGGCCAACAGCGACCTGAAGGCGAAGGCCGCCGCCGGGGAGTTCCGATCGGACCTGCTGATGCGCCTGAACCCGGCGCTCGCCCTCCGGCTCCCTCCGCTGGTCGAGCGGCGCGAGGACCTCGCCGACCTGACGGCCGCCGTGACCGCGCGATTCGGGGCCGATCCGGGCCACCGCCGCGAGATCGCGCGGCACGCCAGAGCCGCGGGAGGCCCCGACCTGCCGGCCGGCGCCGGGGTGAGCCTCGTGCCGGACGAGGACGTCGCTTCGGCGCCGGAGGACGTCGCGGTGCTCTTCGTCCTGCCCCGGAAAGGGTGGGCCGCCATCGTTCGCCACTCGTGGCCCGGCAACCTCCGCCAGCTCGAGATGACCCTGACCGACCTCCTGGCGGCCGCCGTCTATTCCGGCGCCGGTGTCACGCTCGACCGCAAGGGGCGGGCGCTCTTCCTTCTGGACGCGCGGCTCCTGTTCGACCTCCTCGCCGGAGCCGAGAGCGGGACCGCTCCACGCGAGGAGCGCCTCGTGGTGGCGCGCCCGAGGTCCGAGACCGTGGAGGGTTTCCGGCGCGAGCTCGAGCGGACCGTCTACCGCACCCTCTTCCGCGACTGCGAAGGAGACTTCGCACGGATGGCCGAGCAGGTCACCGGCTCGAGGCGCGACGAGCGGGCGGTCCGTCTCCGGTTCAACCGGCTCGGGCTTTCGGCCCGTCGCGAGCGTTGACGGTCGCCGCGCTCGGAGCGCTGCTCGGCCAGCTCCTGGTGTCGCCGTGCCCGTCCGACGCCGAGGGCGTCGTCCCGGAGGCCGAGTCGCTCCTCGGCGAGGCGGGCCCGGCCGCGGACCCCGCGGTCCTGGCCCGAGCGCGCGACCTCTACCGGCGGGCCCGCCTCGAGAGGGCCACCACCTTCGGCCTCCTGCGCGGAGCCGAGCTCGCCGGGAGCGCGGGGGACGAGGACGAGGCGGCAGCACTCCTCGACGAGGCGTCCCGCGTGGCGCCAGACCTCCTGGGGCCGTGGGAGCGGCTGCTCCTGGCCCGGCGCGCCGAGGCCCGGGGCGCGCGGCGGCTGGCGATCCTCCAGTACGGGCACGTCCTTTCGGCGCTCCAGCGCGGAGGCCCCGTGCCGGCCTGGATCGGCGAACGGATCCGGCGCCTCGACGTCGAGGAGGAGGCCCGGCTGCTCCCGCTCCGCGCCCTCCCCCCTCCGTCGGCGGAAGCCCAGCGCGTGTTCGCCGAGGCGCAGGACAGGCTGCGGGCGCAGCGCGTGGACGAGGCGCGGAACGGGTTCCGCAAGGCGCTCCGGCTTGCGCCCGGCTACGTCGAGGCCGCGCTCGCGCTCGGCGGGCTGGAGGCCCGGTCGGGCCGGGCGCCCGAGGCGTCGGCGGCGTACCGGACGGCTCTCGCCGCCGACCCGGAGAGCTCGGACGCGGCTCTCTCTCTGTCGAGCCTCCTCTGGGCCGAGCCCGACCGGCAGGCCAAGGAGGAATCCCTCGCGCTCCTGGACCGGGCCATCGCCCTCAGACCGGACCTGCTGCGGCTCCGCCGCGAGTCGGCGGAGCGCTGGGCCGCCTGGGGCGACGCGGCCAGAGCGCTCGAACGGCTCGACGCGTATCGCGCGGGGGCCCCGGCCGGCGAGCGCGCTGCCACCGAGGAGCTCCGGCAGCGGCTGGTCGCGCGGCTGGCGCGGCCGGAGGAGCTGCCGGAGGAGACTCTTCCCGACCTCACCTCGCCCGCCCTCGAGCCCTATCGGCTCGCGCGCGTCTTTTCCGCGCGAGGTGATCCGGCCTCGCTGGAGCGGGCGCTCCTCTCACTCGCGGAAGCCCAGAGGCTCGATCCAGGCTTCGCGCCGGCCTACGACCTCGAGTCGAGCGTGGCGGAGCGCCGTGGCGAGGGACGTCGCGCCGAGGCGGCGCTTCGGAAGGCGCTCGGGATCGACCCGGCCCGCGCGTCGCGCTACGAGCGGCTCGCCACCATGCTGACGCAGCGCGGCCAGCCCGCCGCGGCGTTCGAGACCTGGCGCCTCGCTGAGAGGGCCGGATCCCGGGAGGCCCTGATCCACCTGGCGCGCGCCGCCGCGGCCGCCGGCCGCGCCGCGGAGGCCGCCGTTCTCTACCGTCGCTACGCGGAGGAGGCGTCCGACGGTCCGCACGCGGCCGAGGCGCGCGCCGCGCTCGAT
>CAYLNK010000369.1:0-5919 GCA_964384675.1 uncultured Holophagales bacterium
GAGGCCGAGGAGCCGTCCCGTCGCCGCGCCCAGCTCCCCGAGGCTCCGCTCGGCCTGCACACCCGCCGAGAGCTCCGGCAGGAGGCGCGCCGAGAGGCCGTCCAGGCCGACGAACACCGCCTCGCCCAGCAGGCTCGCCAGGCGCGACAGCTGGCCGGCGGCGGCGCGCAGCGCCTCCTCCAGCTTCGCGACGGCGGCGCCTTCCAGGGTCGCGCCGAACGACGCCGCCTCGATGAGCGCCGACTCCGCCTCGAACGGGCGCGACAGCTCCCACGTTTCGACCAGCTCGGCGTCCGTGGCCCAGGCGGGCCCGCTCCGTCTCGCGATGCCCGGGATCGCCAGGACGCGCAGCCGGTGGAGGACCCGGCTTCGCGCGCGGTCCGCCTCCTTCGCCAGGTCCACCGTCACGCTCCGCGTGTCGCGCGCGTCGGCCGGCAGCTCGAGCCCGTGCGCGGCGAGCACGGCGTCCACGTCGGCGAGGAGGGGCGGGCGCGGCGTCCCGGGCGCCAGCCTTCCGTCGCGTTCGCCGGAGAGCGCGGCGACCACCTCCACGAGGACCGGGTCGGTGCGAGGTCGCAGCGTCCCGCGATAGCTCCACGGGAGCGGCGCCTCGAGCGCGTCCTTCACGAGCGCGCTCGCCACGCCGTCCAGGAGGTCGCCGCGCGTGAGGCACCTGTGGCCCCGCATCCGG
Organism: uncultured Holophagales bacterium; assembly: GCA_964384675.1. Lineage (GTDB taxonomy): Bacteria > Acidobacteriota > Thermoanaerobaculia > UBA5066 > UBA5066 > CAYLNK01. The sequence goes on from CAYLNK010000369.1 coordinate 692, forward strand.
GCGAGGGCCGACGCGAGCGTCGTGCACGCGATCAGGTCGGCCGGCGAGACCGGCTGCTTCTTCGCGCGGAGCCGTCGTACCGCGGCCTCGAGGAGCGCCCCGGCCGCCGCTTCCGGTCCCTTCTCCCAGACCGCGTCGTAGTACGCGGGCGACGGGAGGCCGGACTGGTAGCCGACGAAGCTGTCGAGGCGCCGGAACGAGTACGGGACGAGGTAGCTGCCGTGCCGCGCGGCCCCCTCCGGCGCGGGCGGCTCCGGGAACGACCTCGGAGCATCGCCTGGAGAGATCGCGGCGACGAGCCGCTCCAGCGCCGGCGCGTGGTACCCGCCGCACACCGCCACGACCGTGCCGCCGGTCCGCGACGCGTCGGCGACCGCCCACGCCAGCGCTCGCGCCATGAAGGCCTCGCGCGGCGCGTCCCGCTCGTCGCCCGCCTCGTCGCCGCGCAGCTCCTGGAAGTAGACGCGGAGCGCCTCGGCCAGCTCGTCGAGGGGGAGCGGCTGCTCGAAGAGGTGGTCCCACAGCGTATCCGGGTCGTCCACGCCGAGCCGCCGGCAGAGCGCGTCCAGCGCCCGCTTCCAGCGGTCGGGACGGTCGGCGTACCGGTTGTCGCACCCCGCGAACGCCTCGGACCACGCGGGCAGGTCCATGAACCGCACCTCGGCGCCCACCTCGCGCCCGGCCCGCAGCGCGACCCACTCGGGCGAGTGGCGGCAGAACGGCGTCCACGAGGCGTGGCTCCGCTCGGCGCTCCGGTAGTACGTGAAGACGGCGACCGGCGGCGTGTGCGGGAGGAGCAGCTCGTCGAGCCGCGCGTTCATGTCCGACGGCCCCTCGATCAGCACGTGCCGCGGCTCGAGCGCGCGGATCGTCTGCCCGACGAGCCGCGCGCAGGCGGGGCTGTGGTGCCGGACGCCGACGACGTGGAGGGACATCGGGTGTCGATGATGCCCCAGCGCGCAGGACGAACGTCGTCCCGGCAGGACGATCGGCGGGGCCCGCCCCTTGCTTGAAGGAGGGCATGCGCTCGACGGCGGTTCCCGGCCTCCTCCTGTTGACGGCCTTCGTCGCTTCCCTCGCTTCCGCACAGGCGCCCTCGCCGCTCCCGAGGCCCGAAGGCTCCGTGCGTGGATCCGTCTCCGTCACCGCCATCGATCTCGATGCCACCGCGACCAGGAACGGCCAGCCGGTGGATGACCTCCGCGCGGACGAGGTCGCCTTGACGATCGACGGCAAGCCGGTGCCGCTCGACTACTTCACACCGGTCGTCGCGCACCGTCTGACGGGACCCGCTCGCCCCGGCGCGGGAGCCGACGCCTCCGGCCTCGTGGCCCGACACCTGATGCTCCTGATCGACGAGGATCACCTCGTCCCCCAGGACCGCCGGCCCGTCTTCGAGGCGGCGCACACGTTCCTCGCACGCCTCGACGCGTCCGACCGCTTCGCCGTCGCCGTCTTCCAGCGCGGCCGGATGCGATCGCTGGTGCCGTTCGGGACGGCGCTCGACGTCGCCGGGCGGGCGCTCGACGAGCAGAGAGAGGGCCGGTACTCGTTCGGCCTCCTCGGGCAGCAGGCGTTCGCCGCGCCGATGATCCGGGACCGGGAGCGGAACGCGTTCCGGCAGGTGCGACGGGCGATCCAGAGCCTCGGGGCCTACCCGGGCCGCCGGGAGCTGGTCCTCATCTCCCGCGGCCTGAATCGCTACGAGGGGATCGGGGATCAGGATCTCTACGGCGGCCTCTACCGGGAGGTCGACGACCTCATCCGCCAGGCGAATCGCTCCCGCGTCACCGTCCACACGCTAGGAGTCGGTGGGCTGCAGGGAGGCAGCGGCTTCTGCTGAACGCCGGCGCAGAGCGACCCCTGCTGGACGCTGGGGCAGATATCCGAGGAGACCGGCGGGCTCCACGTCGACCGTCTCGCGGACCTCACCCGTGGGATCGAGGCGATCCGACGGTCGGGCGCGACCTACTACTCCCTCGGCGCGACCCTCGACTCGTCCCGGGCGAGGAGCGGCGGCAACCGCGTGGAGGTCGCCTCCACGCGACCGGGTGTCAAGGTCCAGCTCCGCAAGCGCTTCGTGGCGCGGGACGAGACCGACGCCGCCGCCGAAGCGACGGAGTCGTCTCTCCTCTTCGGCGCGCGAGTCTCCGATCTGCCCGTCGAGATCAAGCTCGGCGAAGGCAAGCACGGGGGCTGGTTCCTGGCCTCACGCCGCGAGATCGACTACGAGGTGCGCATCCCGATCGCCTCGCTCGAGCTGGAGGAGAAGGACGGTGTCCGGAAGGCTGACATCGAGATCACCTTCGCCGCGGTCGACGAGAAGGGCGACGTCTCCAAGCCCGTCGTCGTGAAGGCCCCTCTCCGGATCCCGGACGCCCGCTGGGAAGAGGCGCGCAAGGCGGTCTGGCCGTGCGACGGGAAGCTCCGCTCGCGCCCCGGCCGGCAGCGCTACGTCGTGACGGTGAGGGACGTGCGCTCCAACCGCCTCGGCGCCGCGGAGGTCACGGCGCGCTTCGACTGAGGTAGTCCACGATCGCGTCGGCGCACCGGGCCGGCCCGTCGATGCCCGCGAAGACGGCCGCCACCCGCTCGGCGGCGTCCCGAGCGGAGGGGCTCGAGAGGAGGTCCCGCACGCTCTCCGTCAGCGTCGCCCCGCGGGCCGCGCGCGGCGAGATCCGCACCGCGGCGCCCAGCCTCTCCACGGCGGCGACGTTCCACTCCTGCTCCGGCTGGAGCGGGATCCCGACGAACGGCCGACCCGCGGCGAGAGCCGTCTGCACGCTGCCCTGACCGCCCGCGATGACGCCCAGGTCGACCCTCGGGAAGATGCGGTGGCTCGGGAGCACGCGGGCCACGCACACGTCGTCCGAGCGGAGCGCCAGGAGGTCGTGGGCGGTCGAGACCACCAGGACGCGCGCCCCCGCCGCCCGCACCGCCTCGACGGCGTCGACGACGAGCCTCGCCGGGGTCGAGGTGATCGCCACGTAGACGATCGGGCGCGGCCCTTCGAGGAACCGATCGACCTCGGCGGGGATCGGGAGGTCGAGCGTGGCGTAGAGGGGCCCGACGTACCGGAGTACGGGGTCCTTCCGGTAGTGGCCGGGCACCTTCGGCCTCCACGACTCCAGGACGTCGCGCGGAACCCCGGTGACCTCCGGCACGTCGGTCACGAGGGTGAGGTCGCCCATGAGGAGCGCCGCCAGCGTCGGCACGCCCTCGACACCCAGCTCGGCCGCCACGCGGTTGAAGGCCGCGCCGTAGCCCCGCACCCGGACCGGCCCCTGGTTCGCGAGCCACCGCTGGACGGACGCGGGCAAGAGGCCGGCGAGCGGGATCGGCGACCGGGTCGGCACTGGGAAGAGACCGCGTTCGGCCATGGGCGGCATGTACGAGCCCCCGTGCTCGGTGACGAGCGGGATCCCGGCGAGGCGCGACGACAGGAGCGCGCTCAACGTGAACCCCGTCACCACGGCCCGGGCGCCGTGCGCGCGGAAGTAGTCGTGCTCCGCCCGCGCGTAGGCCCGCAGCTCCTCCACGGTGAAGCACGAGCCGATGCGCGTGCCGACTCCGGGGACCTGCCCGAGGAACCGCGCGCACCTCTCGTCGGTCATGCGCGGCGGAACGAGGTCGTACGGCACGCCGGCGTCCCGGAAGACCGATTCGTACGGCCCGCCGTGCGTGGCGACGCGTGCCTCGACGCCCCGCGCCCGGAGCGCCCCGTAGATCGAGAGCGAGCGCGACGTCTCGGAGAGGAACCCGGCGTGCGGGAGGAGGACGATCATCGGCGCGTCGTGCTCGAGTCTCGGCTCCCGCCCTACTTCGGCAGGCCCCGCTTCCCGGCCTCCCAGTCCGCCCACTGGAGGAACGCGCGCATCTGCGGCTCGAGCCTGGTGTCGACGAGGAGCTTCTCCACCTCGGCCCGCGTCTGCTGCTTGGCGCGCTCCGGGCTCTCGGCGAGCCCGTAGACGAGCGCGGCGGCGATGGCGGCGTTCGCCTTGGCTTCCCGCTGGTCCACCTTGTCGAACGTGTCCGACTCGGCGTGGTAATCGGGGACGTACGGCACGGAGTCCTGGTTCGCCACGAGATTCGGGACGCCGGCCAGGAGGAAGTCGAAGTTGTCCGTGCCGTCGATGCCGTCGGGCGGATGCTGGAAGCTGCCGAGCCCGGATACCACCGAGAGCGCCGCGTCGACGGGCTTCTGCAGCTCCGGCCGGCCGTTCAGGAAGAAGCCGCTCGTGCGGCCGGAGCCGATGTCGAAGATGACGGCGGCCGCGTGCCGGTCCATCTCCTTCGCGTGCATGGCGACGTAGCCGCGCGAGCCCCACATCCCCTGCTCCTCGCCGGTGAAGAGGACGAAGCGGATGGTGCGGCGCGGCGTCAGCCCCAGCTCCTTGAAGCCACGCGCGACGTCCATCACGAGCGCGACGTTCACGCCGTTGTCGTTGGCACCGGTGCCGAGCTCCCACGAGTCGAGGTGCGCGCCGAGGACGACGATCTCCTCCGGCCTCTCGCGTCCCGGCAGCTCGGCGACCACGTTGCGCGAGGTGTAGGCGCCGCCCGTCTTCGGCGCCGTCAGGAGACGCACGCGCACCTCGCCCGCTCCCGCCAGGCGCGAGAGCCGGTCGCCTTCCTCGCGCGCCACCATCGCGATCGGGAAGGCCGCGATCGAGGCGTCGAGCGTGATCGGGTGCCGGTCGAGGAGGCCGCGCAGGTGCGACGACTGGAGGAGGACCCCCGCCACCTGCGCCTTCGCCGCGGCCGCCAGGATCGGCCCGTTGTTCATGTACTCGCCGAAGAGGTCCTCCAGCGTCTTCATCTCCTTCGTGCGGACGAGAGCGATCGCCCCCTTCGCCGAGGCCCCGAGGGCCGCGAAGTCGGCCTCCATCCCGCCGCCGGCGTCGACCAGCCGCGCCTCGACCGGCTTGGCGCCCGGAGTGGCCGGGGAGAACGGCGTGGCGACGACGCGCAGAGGGAAGGCCTCGGGCGAGAGGCACGCGGCCTCGGTGGGGCCCGCCAGCCAGAGGCTCGGGACGGTGAAGCTCTCGGTCGTCACCTTGAGGCCGGCGCCCTTCAGCTTGGCGACGGCCCACTCGACGGCGCGGTCGCAGGACGGCGAGCCGGTGACGCGCCCGCCCACCCGGTCGCACAGCTCCGCGAGGTCGGAGAGCATCGGCGTCGGCCCGAGGGCGCGGGCCGCCAGCCGGGCCGCCGCGTCGGCGGGTGGC
>CAYLNK010000370.1:0-5898 GCA_964384675.1 uncultured Holophagales bacterium
AGGGCGCGCCTCCGGTCGCGGTCGCGGTCCCGACGCCGGCGCCGACCCAGCTGGTCGTTCCCCCGACGGTCTCGACCCCGCCCGCGGCCGCTCCCACCGAAGTCCCCGCCGGGCCGGCGCCTGCCACGGCCGCCCCCGCGATTCCGACAGCCCCCTCAGCCGCGCCGACCGCGGCTCCCCCGGCGCCTACTCCGGCACCCACGAAGAAGACCGAGGCGGCCCCGGCACCGAGCGTCGTCCGGACCCAGACGACGCCGTCGGGGGCCGGTCAGTCGCGCGCCGCCACGGTGACCACCCCCGACTGGGCCGGCAAGGAGCCGGTGTTCGCCCTCCACTTCTCCTCGTACCGCGACCGGGCGACCGCCGACAAGGACGCCGCCCGGCTCGCGAAGAGCCTGGAGCGCCCCGGGCGCGCGATCTCGATCGACCTCGGCGACAAGGGGGTCTGGTACCGCGTCATGATCGGGGAGTTCGGGACCGTGGAGGAGGCGCTCGCCTACCGCGCGGAGCTCGAGCAGAAGGGAACGCCGAACATGGGATTCGTCTACCGGATCGTGGGGAAGACCCCGTGACCGGCCTCCTCCTCCGGATCCTGATCAACATGGCGGCCCTCTGGGCCGCCGTGAGCCTGGTGCCCGGGATCCGCTTCGGCGGGGGCTTCCTGGGCCTCGCGGGCGTCGCCCTCGTGTTCGGCGTCCTCAACACCTTCCTCCGTCCGGTGCTGAAGCTGCTGACGTTGCCGTTCTACCTGATCACCCTCGGCCTCTTCACGTTCATCCTGAACGCGCTGATGCTGTGGCTGACCGCCAAGATGTCGCGCTCCCTGGGCCTCGACTTCGACGTCAAGGGCTTCGGCGCGGCCTTCCTCGGCGCCCTCGTCGTGACCGTCGTCAGCTTCGCGCTCTCCCTGTTCGCCGGGAGGAGCTGAGCCTCAGCGGAGGGCGCGCTCGAGGTCGGCCAGCTCGCGCGGCAAGGAGCAGGTGAGGCACTCGGCGCCCGCCGGCGTGACGAGGACGTCGTCCTCGATCCTGACCCCGATGTTCCACCACTTCGGATCGATCCCTTCGCTTCCCTCGGCCACGTAGATCCCGGGCTCGACGGTCAGGGCCATCCCCGGCTCGAGCTTCACCTGCATCCCACGGTAGCGGTCCCAGCGATCCTCCGCGCCCGGAGGCACCTGGTAGCTGCCGACGTCGTGCACGTTCAGGCCGAGCCAGTGGCTCGAGCCGTGCGGGTAGAGCCGCTTGTACGCCTTCGACGCCACGATCCCGGCCTTGTCGCCCTTCAGGAGCCCGAGCTTCAGGAGGCCGTCGACGACGACGTCGACGGTGGCGTCGTAGATCTCGTGGAAGGGAGCGCCGGGCCTCACCTTCGCGATCCCGGCCTTCTGGGCCGCGAGGACGATCTCGTAGAGGGCGCGCTGCTCGGGTGTGAACCGGCGCGACACCGGGTAGCTCCGCGTGACGTCCGCGGTGTACATCGAGAGCTCGCACGCGGTGTCGTTGACGACCATCTCGCCGGCGTTCATGACGCGCGAGGCGTCCCGGTAGTGGAGGACGACGGCGTTCGGGCCCGAGCCGACGATCGGCGGGTAGCCCATGCGGGCGGCGCCGCCGGCGAGGCAGGTCCCGACCATCGCCGACGTGAGCGCGTGCTCGTACGCGCCGGGGCGGAGCGCCTTCATCGCGGCGAGGTGGGCCTCGACGGTGAGCGCGCTGACCTTGCGCAGCAGCTCGATCTCGGTGGCGTCCTTGACGAGGCGCTGCTGGTGGAGGATCGGCGCGGCGTCGGCCGCGGGCCGCGCCTTCGCCGCGTTCGCGCTGCCGGCGCTCCAGACGTCGAGGAGCTTCCCCTTCAGCTCGGCGTCCCTCTCGACGCGGTGGTAGAGAGACGTCGCTGGGGCGAGGAGGGCGGGCAGGCGCTTGGGCAGCTCGTCGATCGGGAACGCCTCGTCGGCGCCGTGGATCTTCCTCGCGCCGTCGAGCCCGGTGCGCCAGCCGCTCCAGATCTCGGCGAAGTACTCCTTCGGCCGCACGAAGAGGAGGACGCGCTTCCCGTCCGGCGGGTCCTTCCGAAGCACCGCGACGACGTCCGGCTCGGAGACCCCGGTCAGGTACCAGAGGTCGGAGTCCTGCCGGTACGGGCCGGTGTCCACCTCCACGTCCGGGTCGGGCGCCGAGCGAACGACCACGACGGCGCCGGCCGGGAGCGCGTCGAGGAAACGCTGCCGGTGCGACCCGAAGAAGTCCGCGGGCAGGGCGGGCGGCGCGGCGAGGACGGGGGCGGAGAGGAGGGTGAGGAGCGCGAACGCTCGGGGCAGGCGGCTGAGGGGGTGGACGCGGCGCATGGCCGCGCATTCTGCGACGGAAACGGCGGGGGAGCCGAGGTCCCGGGCTCGGGCCCCCCCGCCGCCGAAATCAGAACCCGAGCTGGTGGAGCGCGCCGGCCGCGCGGAGCGCGGACTCGGTGGCCAGGATCGCGTCGGCCTTCGCCTTCTGGTCGGCGGTGAAGATGGCGGTGAGGCTCGCCTTGAGCTGATCGCGGAGCGCCGCGCCCTGCTTCTCGAGGGCCCTCACGGCCAGCAGCTTGGTGCCGACGGTCGTGGCGTCCGGCGTGGCCGCGTTCAGCACGTCGCCGAGCGCCTTCTGGGCGTCGCCGATCTGCTTGCCGAGGGCGTCGGCGGCCGTGCGGTGCGCGTCGAGGACCGTCTTCATCGACGCCAGCTGCTCGGCGGTGAGGCCGAGGGCCTCCTTCAGCACCTGGTCGGGCGGCGGGCCTCCGGCCGGACCCTGCGGTGCGCCGTTACCGCCCGCGCCGCCGGGAGGGGGACCGGGGGGCATCTGGGCGAAGAGAGGCGTGGCGAGGAGGAGGCTCAGGCCGAGGGGCAGGGCCTTCTTGACGAGGTTCATTCGGAATCTCCTTTCGGGTTGGGGCCGGGCGGCGGCCCGTTCGGGTGCCCGCCCGGAGGTGGCCCCTGGAGACGTCCCGCGGGCCCACGGGACGGCGCCTTGACGGCCAGCTTCTGGGAGAGCTCGATGGCCTTGTCGAACGCGTCGAGCGCCTTCTCCGGCATTCCGGACTGCCGGTAGACGGTGCCCGCGTCGAGCCAGGCGGAGGCTTCGGCGACGGATCCGGGCGGGACCTCCGCGAGGAGGCGCTGGATCGTCTCGACCGCCTCCTTCTTCCGTCCCGCGTTGGTGAGCGTGATGGCGAGGCGGCCGATCAGGCGCGCCTTCGCCTCGTAGATCGGGTGCTCCTTCGGCACGTCGACGGCGAGGACCTTCTTCAGCTCGTCGATGGCGGCGTCGTTCTTCCCCTGCTCGACGAGGAGGCTCACCTTGGAGTCGAGGGCCTGGAACATCTGTCCGTACAGGAAGCCACGGTCCATCTGCGGCGACTGTGGCGGGCCGTGGGGCGGCCCCTGAGGGCCGCCCTCGCGCGGGGGCGGGCCCTGCTGGGCGAGGAGCGACGCGGCGAGGAGGAACGGAGCGGCGAGGATCTTCAGGTTCACGAGCGGCCTCCGGGGGTGGGGCTGGCATTCGGGGAGGCGGAGGACCCGAGGAGGGCCGCGGTGCGCTCCCGCGTGAAGGACGAGAGGAGGGACTCCTGCCGCGCGGCGACGAGCGCGGAGGCGACGCGGCTCACGCCGTTCGCCGGGGTCGAGCCGGAGCGGCCAGCGAGGAGCCGTTCGATCGACGCGCGGGCCTCGTCCTCCCTCCGGGCGAGCGTCTCGTCGCTCGGCGCTCGACGTTGCAGGAGGAGAGCGCCGAGGCCGCTCGCCACGACGAGCGAGGCGGCCAGCGCGAGAACGTGGCGGAGCGTGCGGCGCCGGGGTGACGCCGCCGCGACGAGCGTCCGGCGCAGACGGATCCGCGCGAGCTCGTCGGAGCTCTCCTCGCGGAGGAGGCGGATCGCCGCGGCCGGTCCGAGCGCGTCGGCACGGCCGTCCTCGAGCGACTCGGCCAGGGCGCGCGCCTCGGCCCGCTCCTCGGGAGTCGGAGGCGGTTCGTCGATCTCCCAGCTCATGCTCTCTCCCACTCGCGCCGGAACGCGCGCGTCGCCCGGTGGAGGACGACGTCGAAGGTGGCGGTCGAGACGGCGAGGCGGGCCGCGCAGTCGGCCCGCTCGAGACCCTCCACGAGGCGGAGGCGGAGCGCTTCCGCGTACCTCTTCGGCAGCGCCGAGAGGGTCTCCTCGACGCGGGCCTTCATCTTCACCAGCTGCTCGCGGCGGATCATCTCCGCCTCCGCGCTCGGGACGCCGTCCGGGACCTCGAAGACCGGGTCGAGAGGATCCTCGCGGGTGCCGGCCCGGGCGCGCTGGCGGACCCGCTCCAGGGTCTTCCGGCGCGCGATCGAGGCGAGCCAGCGGACGACACCGACGCCGCGCCACTCGAACGTACCGATCTTCTCGAGCGCGGTGCGGTACGTCTCGGACAGGACGTCGTCGGCGTCCGTCCGCCCGATCCGCGGGGCGATGACGCAGGTGAGGAGGAAGCCGCGGGTGCGGTCGTACAGCACACCGAAGCTCTCGCCGTCCCCGTCGCGTATCGCCCGTAGCAGCCGCTCATCGTCGTCCATCCGTTCCGGACAGACTATGACGGGTGGCCCCCGGTCCTTACACCGGCTACTTCCCCTTCACCTTGAGGGTCACCGAGAGCGGGCTCCCGCCGACGAGGGGACCGGAGAGGACGAGGCGCTTGCCGTGCCCGGTCACGTCCATCGGGAGGGAGCGGACGCCCGCCTGGTTCTGGACGACGTTCACCCCGTCGACGACGAAGCTGTTGTCCATCGACGTCGCGGCGAGGACGCCGCCGGCGATCCCTCCCGCAACCCCTCCCTCGACCCCGCCCTCCACTCCGGCGTCGCCGCCGACCGCCTCCGCCGCGGGCTCGGGAGTCGAGGCCGGGACCTCGACGGCCTGGGCCACCGGCTCCCGTTTCGCGCGCTCGTCCCTCTCTTTGTCCTTGCTCAGCAGCTGCCTTCCGCTGGCCGGCCCGGGCGGGCGTCCGGGCTGGACGTACCCGATCGAGCTCCTGCTGGTGTCGATCACCGGCGACTCTCCGGTGACCACGACCTCCTCCTTGGCCGAGAGGCTCATCGGCATCGCGATCGTCTGCTCGTTGCCCGCCACGGCGCTCACCTTCTTCCTCACGGTGTTGAAGCCGGCCAGCTGGGATTCGGCCTGGTAGGAGCCGGCGCCCAGGTTCTGGAAGCGGACGTTGCCCTGAGCGTCCGTCACGCCGGAGATGCTGGCGCCACCGGGACCCCGGAGCCGCACGCTGACGCCCGGCAGCGGCTGGCCATTCGTGTCGGCGACGCGGAACGCGAGCGAGCCCGAGCCCATCCAGCTGGAGGACGACACCTGGTACGTCTTCGTCTCGGCCGGCGCGTCCTGGCTCCAGCCGGCCTTCCGGATCCCGGACGTCGAGACGACGCGGTACCGCCGGTCCTCGGGCACCACGATCGTCCAGGTCGCGAGAGACGCGGTGCCGGGCAGCGGCCCGTGCCCGATCGTCACCTCGCCGCTCTTCGGCGGCGCGGCGCCCTTTCGCTTCGTCGTCACGTCGACGAGGCGTCGCGGCGCCCGGGACGGCGGGAGGAGCACGACGAGCGCGCCCGCGTCGGTCTGCGGCTTCACCGGCGCCTGGTCGACGGAGACCGAGAGGACCTCCTCGTCGCTCTCGAGCGGCACGCTGAAGTACGGCCTCTTGGTCTCGAGCACGAAGCGCCGCCGGTCCACGCGCGAGGTCCCGTCGCCGAACACCGTGAGGAGCCTCGCCTCGTGGAGGAGCGTGTCGGGCGGGGCCACGACCTGCCGGAGAGGGGCCTTGAGCACGAGGCGCGCGCTGGCGCCGTTCGTCACCTGGGGCACCAACCCGGGTCAGGGCGTTCCGCT
>CAYLNK010000371.1:0-5878 GCA_964384675.1 uncultured Holophagales bacterium
CAGACCCACGTCACCGGCCGACCGAGCGGCGTGAGCGTGCCGAGGGCCGTCAGCAGCGCGGCCAGCCGGACGAGGCCCGGGCCGGGCCTCACGCCCGGGGCGCCTCCACCTTCTCCAGGATCGACGGGATGATCTGCTCCGCCCGCTGGCCCTCGATCTCGAGCTCGGGGCTCACCACCACGCGATGCCCGAGCGCGGCGAGCGCCACCCGCTTCACGTCGTCCGGCAGCACGAAGTCCCTTCCCAGGAGGAGCGCCCGGCCGCGCGCGGCACGCACCATCGACAGCGCGCCGCGCGGCCCCGCCCCGATCCGGAGGCCGGGCCAGGTACGGGTCGCCCGCACGATCCGCACCGCGTACTCCACGATCCGCTCGTCCACCAGGACGCCCGCGGCGACGGACTGCAGCTCGACGACGACGTCGGGACTCGTCACCTGGGCGACGGCCGAGACGTCGAGGTCGTCGCCGACGCGCCCCGCGGTGACGCTTCTCACGAGCGCCACCTCCTCCGCCTGTGACGGGTAGTCGATCCGCACCTTGAGGAGGAATCGGTCGAGCTGGGCTTCGGGGAGCGGATACGTCCCCTCCTGCTCGATCGGGTTCTGGGTCGCCATCGTCATGAACGGACGCGGCACCGGGAACGTCCGGCCCTCGATCGACACCTGCCGCTCCTGCATCACCTCCAGGAGCGCCGCCTGGGTCTTGGCCGGCGCGCGGTTGATCTCGTCGGCGAGGAGGAGGTTCGTGAACGCCGGCCCCTTCCGTACGCGGAACTCGCCGCTCGCGCTGTCGAAGACCGTGTGGCCGGTGACGTCCGTCGGCATCAGGTCGGGCGTGAACTGGATCCGCGTGAAGGCGCCGCCGAACGTGCGGGCGAGCGCCAGCACCAGGAGCGTCTTGCCGAGTCCCGGGACGCCCTCGATCAGGACGTGGCCACCCGCCAGGAAGGCCGTCAGCACCTCGTCGACGACCGTCGCCTGGCCGACGACCGCGCGCCCGATCTCCTCGCGGATCCGGGCAACCAGCGCGGCGGCCTCCGCGAACCCCTCGGCGTTCACCGGCGGAAGGTCGGCAGTCACAGGCACCTCCTGACCGCCTCGAGCGTCTGGACGGTCGTCACGAACGAATGCGGATCGGCGCCGACCGGCTCGTGGAGAGCGCGGTCGAGGCGGGCGAGCGGGACGCCGGCCGGGCCGGCGAGCCGGGTGACGAGCTCCTTGCGGGACAGCCGGGCCCACGCCGGCTGGCGCACCTCGAGCCTGTGGAGGAGGCTCTCGCGCACGGCGTCGACGAGCGTCGCCGCCTGCCCGCGGCGGAAGAGCCAGGCGGCCGAGGCGTCGAGGTGCTCCCGCAGGCTCCGGCGATCCACGGGCGGATCCGGCACCGGCGGCCCGAAGCGCGCGGCGCCTTGCCACGAGAGGAGCGCGAGCAGCGCGGCACCCGCCACCGCCGCGGCCCACGCATGGGTGAGGAGGAGCGAGAGCAGGGACGGCATCTCGTCGCGGAAGACGATCGACGCGCCCGCGGGGAGCTTCCCTCCGTCGAGGGCCAGGAGCGACCAGGCGACTCGCGCGTGCGCCTCGTCGCCGATGGCGCGATTGGTCAGGAACTCCGAGTCCGACAGCACCGTCACGGTGCCGAGCCCGTGCCGCTTCGCCACCAGGAAGATCCCGCGCGCGGACGCGACCGTGCGGAGCGCACCGCCCGTCGCGTCGGTGAGCCGCGGCGAGAGAGGGACGCGCACCGGCGCGGGCGGCTCCCCGGCCGCGGCCGCGTCGACCGGCTCGTCGCCGGACCCGGAGGACGCCGCCACGCCGAGCCCGAGGACCTGGAGGAGCGGATCGGCCACGTCGCCGCCGGGCGCGGTCAGGACGACGTGTCCGCCGCCCGCCACCCACCCCAGCGTCTCGGAGGAGCGGTCGCGGGTCATGGGACGCCGCGGGCCGAGGAGGAGCAGCACGTGATCGGACGGTGGGAGCGTCCCGGCCCGGCCCGTCTCCGTCGGCACGCCGAGGCGCGTGAAGAGGCGCTGTGCGGCGAGGTACGGGTTCGTCTTCGCCGGGCCGCGGTACCCGAGCTCGACCTCCTCCTCCACCCTCTCGAGGTTCCTCGACGCCCAGAGCGCCGCGAGAGCGACGAGGAGCGCCACGAAGAGCCCGATCCCGAGCGCGCGGCGCCCGGTCAAGCCGCGACCTCCCCGCCGGAGCGGGGTCCGAGCTGCCGCCGCCAGAGGTCGCAGAGGGCGCGCCCCTCCTCCGGGGACGGGAGCCGATGCGCGTACGCGGCCGCCTGCCACGCCGCGGTCAGCCGCCGGAACGCCTCGGCGCGATCGCGCCGCGCGGGGGACCCGTGGAGCCGTCCCACCTCGCGCAGGCAGTCTTCCTCCGTCCAGTCGGCCCGCAGGAGGAGCCCGTCCCGCGCCACCAGCCTCGCGATCGCCGCGCGATACAGGAGGCCCAGCGCGGCTACGGCCTGGCCCTCGTCGAGGAGCCTCGCGGCGGCCTCCGGCACGTCCTCGGGAAAGCGTTCCGGCAGACGCTTCACGCCCGTGACGGCGGAAGGCAGCGGCGCGACCGCCGTGCGAGGGAGCGGCCGGTAGCTCCGCACGCCGCGGACCGTGAAGTAGATGAGGAAACCGGCGCCCGCCGCGACGATCGCGTACGCGGCCCCACGCACCAGGAGCGTCAGGAGCGGGCCCGGCTGGAACGGCGGGGTCCGGTCCCGCGGGGCGCGGGACGGTCCGCCCTTCAGCCGCCAGGTCGTGACCTTCCGCTTCGTCTGGAACTCCTTGCCGGCCAGGACCTCGGTGATCACCGCCTTCGGATCGGACGGCGGAGTCGCCGCGCGGCACGGTGCCCCGAGGCAGACGAGGAGGAGCACGGCCGCGCTCGCGGCCCCGGCCGCCGAGAGGCGGCGCGCGAGCCGGCGGAACGCCAGCTCCACGTCCCAGCCCTCCAGCCGCGTGCGGCGGTTCAGGTAGAGCGAGAAGCCGGCCGCGACGTAGAACGGCTCGACCAGGCTGAACGAGATCAGCGCGATGACGTTCGTCACGACCCAGCCCGGCGACGGCCCGGTGTCGGCCAGGAGACGCGTGAAGGCCGTCGACACGTCGAACGGGTCGTCGCCCGGGAGCAGCAGCGCCAGGAGCACCACCAGCGCGAGTGTGATCGACAGCTCCAGCTGGAAGCAGCCGCCGGTCAGCCACATCGCCTGCTCGTGCCCGACGCGCCGCAGCACCGCCGCGCGGCTCCAGCGGGCCGAGCCGCGCAGCCCCTCGAGCTGCCACACCGGGAGGTTGTAGGAGCGAGCCGGGTCGAGGCGGAAGAGCGTCAGCGCCGAGAGCGCGTGGCCGAAGAGCAGGCGCGGCAGCTCGCGCAGCACCGCGCGTGCGGTCGGCGTCGCGCCGAAGAGGGCGCGGGAAAGGACGAAGAGCGGGACCCGGTCGAAGAGCGGGCGGAGCCACCAGAGAACGAGGAGCGCGAGCCCCGGCCTGAACTTCAGGGCGACCGACGTGGCGACCCAGATCGGCACCACGGTTACGAGCCACGCGGACCACACCGGGCGGGCCCACTCGCGCACCATCGAGAAGCCCAGGTCCACCGCCTCCCAGTGGCTCCGGGGCCGGATCACCGCGGCGACCTTCTCAAGGTCCACGATCGCCTCCGAGCGCGAACGCGCCGAGCACGAACCCCCAGAAGAGACCTCCCGTCACGAACTTCGCCGCCATGGGCACGGACTCGGAGGACGACCAGAAAGCTTCGAGGAAGGCCGCGACGACGAGCATCACCGCGGCCCCGAACAGCACGACCACACTCCGCCGCGCCCCCTCGCGCAGCGCCTGCCGCCGGCTGAGGCGCCCGGGCGCCAGGACCGAGAGGCCGAGCCGCAGCCCCGCCGCGCCCGCCAGCACGATCGCCGTCAGCTCGAACGCGCCGTGCCCGATCACGAAGGAGTAGAACGCCGGCTCGTAGCCGAGCTGCCCGATCTGTCCCGCGGCCGCGCCCATGTAGAGCCCGTTCTGCACGAGGTAGAAGACCGACCCGACGCCGCCCAGGATGCCGCCCGCGAACGTCCGGAACGCGATCGAGACGTTGTTCAGGATGTAGTAGCCGAACATCACGACGTCGTCGTCGATCGGCCGACCCCTGTGGAGCGAGCCCTCCGGCGCGTACGACTGCGCGAGACCGTCGAGGGCGTCCGGCGACGCCACGGTGTAGGCCAGCTCCGGCCGGAGGCTCACCGCCGCCATCATCAGGACCATCGGGACCACGAGGAGCCCGAGCGCGAGGAGCACCAGGCGACGCTCGTCCCGCACCGCGCCGCGGAAGCGGAGGAGCAGCGCGGCGGGGTGAAGAGCGGAGAGCGCGGCTCCGCCGCGGTACAGCTCCTGGTGGCCGAGCAGCGCCAGCCGGTTCAGCCTCCTCTCCAGGTCCGCGCCGTACTGCCGGTGCCGCGCGAGGGCGAGGTGATGGCACACCTGGCGGTAGAGCGCGGGCATCTCGCCGGCCGGCCCCTCGGGCCTCGCGCGCCGGGCCTTCCGCTTCCGTGGAGCCGCCCCGCGTGCGGGAGGCTCGACGCCGAGCAAACCCTCGAGCGTCCGCCACGCCGGCTCGTGCCTCTTCTCGAACAGCTCCCGGCTCAACGTCTCACCGCCGCCCCAGGAGCCAGGCCGCGATGCCGAGGAGACGCACCATCGCCTCGCGCCCGTGCGTCCCGGTGAGCGGCCGCACGATGGCCGCCAGCTCGGAGGCTCGCGCCTCGGTCCACGTGCCGAGCCGCTCGGCGTACTCGATCACCGCCCGCTGCTCGGCGAGGTCGAGCGGAACGGGCGGGGCGAGAGGCGGAGCCGCGGCGACCCGCGCGCCGGACGGCTCCTCGTCACGGTGAACGACGACCGTCCCTGCCGCCAGGTCGCCGAGCCGCTGGAAGTCGCGTGTGACCAGCATCGAGACGAGGCCGATCCCGTAGCCGAACGGCAGGAAGTCGGCGAAACGGACCAGGTTGCGGATCGCCGACGCGGTGAGGCGCACCGGCGTGCCGTCACGATGGAGGACGATCAGCCCCATCCGCCGTTTGCCCGGCGTCGCCCCGTCGCGCCACACCTCGAAGACGACCGGGTAGATCCACTCGATGGCGAAGAGCGCGATCAGGAGCAGGCCCAGCCCGCTCCGCCCCAGAGTCGCTGCGGCGATCGTGAGCGCGACGTAGAGGACGCCGCGCAGCAGGAGGTCGAGCACCCACGCCAGGAGCCGCGGCACGGGCCCCGCGACCCGCAGGGCCAGCTCCACCCCTTCCGGGGTCTCCACGAGGCGCACGGAGTCGAGCACGGCGGGGCGATTGTAGGAGCGTGACGGCCGCGTCCGGGTTCGGGGTCAGGTACCAATTTTCTGCTATAGCAGGCTATAGCAGAAAATTGGTACCTGACCCCTTGCCCAGGCGCGAGATGCCTTGCTCGCAGAGCTTGACCAGGAGCTCACGGGTCAGCCCGCTATCCCACTCCGGCGTGAAGCGGGGCGCGTGCTTGAGAGCCTGTCGATAGGCGTGGGCCGCGCGGCGGGCGTCTCCGGCGCGCTGGTAGAGGTTGCCGGCGTGGAACCAGGCGAGCGGCAGGGCGGGATCGACGTAGAGCGCCTGCTGGAGCTGCGCCAGCGCTTCGGCCGGCTCGTTCTGGCGATCGCAGAGGAGGCCGAGAAGGAGATACGCCGGCGCGAAGAGGGGCTCCCGCGCGATCACGGCACGCACGGCCTCGGCGGCCTCGGCGTGACGGCCGAGCGCGGCCCGCAACCGGGCCACGAGGAAGGCCGCGTCACGATCGCGTGGGTCGCGGGCGGACCGATCCTCGGCGAGGGCGAGCGCCGCGGGGTAGTCCTCGGCGGCCA
>CAYLNK010000372.1:0-5862 GCA_964384675.1 uncultured Holophagales bacterium
CGGGCCCGATCCCCGCGGGCGAGCGCGAGCCCGGCGAGCGCCGTCGCGACGAAGAGCGGCCAGGAGCGCGGCCCCGGTCGCAGGTCGTGACGTCCGAGCTGGAGCCCCGAGAGGAGCGCGAGCGCGCCGAACGCCCACGCCCGGAACGCGAGGCTCAAGCCGTTCCCGGCCCGCCTCGCGCCTCCAGGCGAAGCGGGATCACCTTCGCGTCTCCCTTGCGGGGCTCGAGGTCGACCGCGTCGAAGGCGATCTCGAACTGGTACACGCGGAGGCCCAGAGCCCCGGCTGCCGAGGAGGCCGCCGCCACCCGGTCCGCACCGATCTTCCCCGAGGAGACGATCAGGGCGCCGACCTCGCGCTTGGCGCAGAGCCCGGCGAGCGATTCGAGGGGCCCGTAGACGGTGTAGCCGTTCACCAGTGTCCCTGCCTTCGTCGGGTCGTCGTCGAGGAAGCCGATCGGACGGAGGCCGACCGCGGCGTTGAACAGCAGCTCGCGCAGCGCCGTCGTGCCACCCGTGCCCGCCCCGTAGATGAGGGCGGGCGTGCCGTCCACGGAGGCCCTGCGGTTCAGGTGGTGGAAGAACCGGAACGACAGGCGGGTCGCCCCCATCCCGACGAGCAGGAGGAGCGAGTAGATCACCATCAGCGAGAGCGAGCCCGAGAACAGGAGAACCACGAGCAGCGCCGCGACCGCCGACGCGGTGGCGACCGCCCGCGTCAGGCGGGTGACGTCGTCGACGTTCGCGAGCCGCCACGAGCCGCGGTAGAGCCGGAACGCCCAGAAGGAGACGAGCGAGACGGGGGCGGCCACGGCCAGCGCGTCGAAGAAGGCGGGCCGCTGCAAGTCGAGCCCCCAGTCGTCCCACTTCAGCCCCACGGCTCCGTACAGCGCCGCGGTCAGGACCATCAGATCGAAGAAGACCGGGAACAGCCCCCTCTTGAGAACCGGCGCCTCGTAGAACCGGAGGACCACGCCCCGCCGGATCACCGCGAACTCGTCGTACCCGAGGCGCGCCAGACCGATGAACGCCGCCAGGAGCAGGGCGACCAGGAGAAGCGCGGCCTTCTGGGCCGACATCAGGAGCGAGGCGAGGGTCCCGGCGCCCAGGAGGACCCCGACGCCGTACAGCACCAGGACGGCCTTCTGGTGGTCGATCCCGAGGGCGAGGAGCCGGTGGTGGATGTGATCGCGGTCCGCCTCGAAGACGCCCGTCCCACCCGCCTTCTCCAGGCGGCGGACGACCCGGCGCGCGATCGAGATCAGGGTCTCGGTGACCGGGAGGCCGAGGGCGAAGAGAGGGACGAGGATGGCGAATCCCGCCGACAGAGTCGCACCGCCCCGCAGAGCGAAGCAGCCGAGGACGAAGCCGATGGCCGTCGCGCCCGTGTCCCCGAGGAAGATGGAGGCCGGAAAGACGTTGTACGGCAGAAAGCCCAGCAGAGCGCCCGCCAGGACCAGGGCCATGGACGCCATCCCGCTCTGCCCCGAGATGAAGAAGACGGCGGCCAGGCTGATCGAGGAGATGAGCGCGAGCCCTGCCGAGAGGCCGTCGAGCCCGTCCACGATGTTGAACGCGTTCGTCACCCCGACGAGCCACAGGAGGGACAGGGGCACCGCGAGGACACCGATGAAGATCTCCCGGCCGAACAGGTGGATGTCGGGCTCCAGGACGATCCCGAAGTGGACGGCGATCGAGGCGCCCAGGAGGTGGGCGAGGAACTTCGGCAGCGCGGGAAGGGCCCTGATGTCGTCGACCACGGAGATCGCGAAGATCGGCAGGAGGCCGCACACCATCCCGAGGACGAGGCCTGGAGGAGTCGGGCTCGTCGAGGGCAGCACTCCGCTCTGCCGGAGCCCGATGAGCCCGACGAGGGCGGCCACGACCGCGAGGCCGCCGAGGCGCGCGATCGGTGCCTTGTGCACCTTCCTCGCTCCGGGCCGGTCGACGGCGCCGACCTGGAACGCCAGGAGCCGCACCAGCGGGGTCAGCGCGAAGCTGACCGCCGCGGCCAGCAGGCCGGGCGCGAGGAAGAGGAGGAGCGATCTCACCGCGTCTTCACGTCCGGGTCAGTCGAGGGCGAACTGCTTGCGCCAGTCGCCCTTCTCCTCGAGCTTCGGCATCTGCCGCTTGTCGAGGATGAAGGTCTCGAGCACCAGGTAGTCCATCTCCGTCCGCATGAAGCAGAGCCAGCTGTCCTCGGGCGTGCAGACGATCGGCTCGCCCCGCACGTTGAAGCTGGTGTTCACGACCACCGGGCACCCCGTCTTCTTCCGGAACGCCTCGATGATGTCCCAGTAGACCGGGTTCACGTCGCGGCGCACCGTCTGGATGCGGGCCGAGTAGTCGACGTGAGTCACCGAGGGGATCTCGGAGCGGACGACGTTCAGCTTCTCGATCCCCCAGAGGCGCTGCTCCTCGGCGGTCATCTCGCGCCGCCGCTTCCTGGCGACGTCGGCCACGAGCAGCATGTACGGGCTGTCGACGTCCAGCTCGAACCAGTCCGCCACGTGCTCGCGGAGGACCGTCGGCGCGAAGGGGCGGAAGCTCTCGCGGAACTTGATCTTCAGGTTCATCACCGCCTGCATCTTGGGCGAGCGGGAGTCCCCGATGATGCTGCGACCGCCGAGGGCGCGCGGGCCGAACTCCATCCGGCCCTGGTGGAGGCCGACGACGTTCTCGCCCGCCAGGATCTCGGCCACAGCGCCCGGGAGCTCCTCGGACGTGACCTTCCGGTACGGGAGCTTCCGCGATTCCAGGAAGCGGCGGATCTCGTCGTCCGTGGAGCGGGGCCCGAGGTACGCCCCCTTCATGCCGTCCGCGAACGGCTTCGGCCCGGGACCCGGGTCCTTCGAGGAGCGCCACGTCCCCGCGCTCTCGGGGCTGACGCGGGGCTTGCCCAGAT
This sequence comes from uncultured Holophagales bacterium, assembly GCA_964384675.1. Lineage (GTDB taxonomy): Bacteria > Acidobacteriota > Thermoanaerobaculia > UBA5066 > UBA5066 > CAYLNK01. The sequence goes on from CAYLNK010000372.1 coordinate 2,905, forward strand.
ACCGGTGCCAGAGCGCGAGCGCGATCCCGACCGCACCGCCGGCGTCGCCGGCGGCGGGCTGGATCCAGAGGTCGTCGAACGGCCCCTCCCGGAGGATCTTCCCGTTGCCGACGCAGTTGAGCGCCACGCCCCCCGCCATGCAGAGCTTCTTCGCGCCCGTCTCGGCGTGGACGAAGCGCACCATCTTCATCATGACCTCCTCGGTGATCTCCTGGATCGACCGGGCGAGGTCCAGCTCCTTCTGCGTCAGCTTCGTCTCCGGCTCGCGCGGCGGACCGCCGAAGAGCCGGGAGAAGGCGTCGTTGGTCATGCGAAGCGTCTGCGAATACCCGAAGTACTCCTGGTTCATCCGGATGCTGCCGTCGTCCCGGATGTCGACGAGCTTCTCCTTGATGAGCCCCACGTACTTCGGCTCGCCGTACGGCGCGAGCCCCATCACCTTGTACTCGCCGCTGTTCACCTTGAAGCCCGTGTAGTAGGTGAACGCGCTGTAGAGGAGGCCGAGGCTGTCCGGGAACCGCAGCTCCTTGAGGAGCGTCAGCTCGCTCCCCTTGCCGAACCCGGCGGAGCTCGTGGCCCACTCGCCGACGCCGTCCATCGTCAGGATGGCGGCCTCCTCGAACGGCGACGGGTAGAAGGCGCTGGCCGCGTGGCTCTCGTGGTGGTCCCCGAAGAGGACCTTCCATGGGTAGCCGGCCCCCTTCTTCTTCGCCTCCTTCTCGCCTTCGGCTCCGTCGACCTTGGCCAGCTCGGTCCGGATCAGCTCGGGGAGCCAGAGCTTCTCCTTCACCCAGAGCGGCATCGCGGTCAGGAACGACGAGAAGCCCTGGGGCGCGTAGTCGACGTACGTCTCCAGGAGCCGCTCGAACTTCACGAGCGGCTTGTCGTAGAACCCCACCAGGTCGAGATCGGCGACGGTGATCCCAGCCTGCGCCAGGCACGAGGCGACCGCGTGGGCCGGGAACTCGTGGTCGTGCTTCTTGCGGGTGAAGCGTTCCTCCTGGGCCGCCGCCACGACCTCACCGTCCACCACCAGGCAGGCGGCGGAATCGTGGTAGTAGGCCGAGAGTCCGAGGATCCGCGTCATCAGAACAGCGTGTAGACGAACGGCGCGACGACCGAACCCTTCGCCAGGACCAGGAGGAAGCCGACCAGGAGGAGGACGATCACGATCGGGGCCAGCCAGTACTTCTTGTTCATCCTCATGAATTCCCAGAACTCGCTGAGGACCTGCATCTTCGACATCAAGACACCTCTGCCAACGGCATGCGGGACGATTCTCTCAAAACATCTTTTCGAAGTGCTTCGGGTCCCTCTGGCGCGGGGAGTAGCCGGTCCAGTAGGAGGCCGACTTGCCCGCGCGCCGCCGGAGGGGATCGCTCCCCATCAGCCGGCGGAGGAGCCCGATGGGCACGATGGCGACGTAGAAGACCAGGAGGAGGACGACCCGCGTCATCACGAAGGACATCCCCTCGGCCAGCTTCATCCAGAGCCGGTAGGGGGTCGAGAGCGCCCTCGGGGCGACGAGGCCCAGCAGGACCAGCACCCCCCCGACGCCCGCGACGCAGGGGGCCGCGACCGGGAACCGTCCCCGGTACAGCCACCACCCGCCCATCGCGGCCAGGATTCCCCCGACGAGGAGCCCGAAGCTCCTCTCCTCACGCACGTTGACCTTGCTCATCTCGGTTGTGACTCTCCTGATGACCGGGCCTCCCGGGACCGGATCTCGTCGAGGTTGACGTCGACGAGGAACCGGTACCAGAAGCCCTGGAGGAAATGAAAGACGAGGCCCTCCTTCCCGTCCAGGAAGCCGAGCCGCAGGACGTAACGATAGACGAAGTAGAGGGCCGGCCGCACGTAGAGGGGAAGGCGCCTCCAGATGCCCTTCAGGAAGAGCACCCGCTCGTCCGGGTTCCCGAGCAGGCGCCCCCCCGCCGAGCCGTCCGCGAGGCGGCGCATCTCCTCGCGAGCCTGGAGCACCGCGTAGCGGTTGTGCTTGGCGGTCCAGACCGCGATCTCGTCCTCCTTGCGGTTCGCCTCCACGAGGTCGCCCGGGACGATCGCCGTCCTCCCGGTCACGCCGAAGTGGTGGTCCACGAGATCCCCGGTGTCCACCACGACCGACTCGCGCCTGAACAGCTTCAGCAGGTACTTCGGGTAGTAGCCGCCGTGCCGGATCCAGGTGCCCCGGAACACCTGTCGGCGCGCCACGTACACCCCCGCGACACCCGCGGGGGGAGCCGCCAGGAAAGCCCGGAGCGCGTCCGCCAGCTCGGGCGTCACGCTCTGGTCCGCGTCCAGCGCCAGAACCCAATCCGCCGCGATCGGCAGGTTCCCGAGGGCCCAGGCCCACTGCCGGGCGTGCGTCTCGAAGGCGTGCGACGCCACGCGCGCCCCGTACCGGGCCGCGATCTCGAGCGTCCGGTCCTCGCTTCCCGAGTCGACGACGTGGAGCTCCGTCGCGAGCCCCGCCACGCTGGCGAGGCACGCCTCCAGGTTGGCCTCCTCGTTGAAGGTCAGGACCACCAGGGCCAGGGGGGTCATGGGCCCGTCACCGCGAGCGGACGGTACACCCGCTCCACCAGCTGGTCCGCGACGGCGTCCCAGCGAAAACGCCGGATCGCGAGCGCACGTCCGGCGGCTCCCCGGCGACGGCGTTCCGCTTCGTCGCCGAGGGCGCTCCCGAGCGCGCTCCTCACCGAGTCGAGCTCGAGCGTCGTCACCCATCCGGCGCCGGCGGCCCGGATCTCGGTCGCGAGGTTGACCCGGTCGCTGACGACGACCGGCGTGCCGCAGGCCATCGCCTCCGCGACCGAGATGCCGAAGTTCTCCTGGCGGGAAGGGAGCGCGACGAGAGCCGCGCCGGAGAGGAACGAGCGCTTCTCGGGGCCCTCCACCCAGCCGACGATCCGGATCCGCCCCGCGGCGCGCCCGGCGGCCTCGCGCAGCCGCTCCAGC
>CAYLNK010000373.1:0-5838 GCA_964384675.1 uncultured Holophagales bacterium
GCCGCGCTACGGCAACGCGCCGGAGGAGCTGGTGCCGTACCGCCGGGCGACGCCGAACCAGCGCTACTTCACCGAGGTGCAGCCCTTCCTGGGGCCGGGGCGCGACGATCCGCCGCCGGCGGGGCTGAAGAGCCTCCGGATCGGCGTCCTGGCGCCGGCGCCCGCCTCCGTCGACGGAGCGCGGGGCGGGATGATGCGCCGCGGCATCGAGCTGGCCGTCGAGGAGGCGAACGCGGCCCGGCGCCCCGGCGATCTCCCGTTCGAGCTCGTGGTTCGCGAGGACGCGCCCCTCTGGGGGAGCGCCGCGAACATCATGGTCGACCTCGCCTTCACCGAGGGCGTCCTCGCCGTGATCGGAAGCGTCGACGGCACCGCCACGCACGTCGCGCTGCGCGTCGGCCTGAAGGCCGAGGTGATGATGGTGAACACGGCGTCCTCCGACCAGACGATGACCGAGACGAACATCCCGTGGCTGATCCGCGTCTTCCCCGACGACCGGCAGCACGGCTACCAGCTCGCGACGATGGTGGTGAAGGAGAGAGGGAGCAAGCGGATCGCCGTCCTCAGGAGCAACGACCGCTACGCCCGGATGGGGATCCGGCTCTTCAACGACTCGGCCCGCCGCCTCGGCGTGCCGATCCGCCAGGAGATGCGCTTCGTGCCGGGCGACGGCGGCTTCGACACGGCGATCGAGCGGATCCGCGCGATCGACCCGGACGCGGTCGTCCTCTGGGGAGAGGCCGCGGACGCGGGGCGGGCCGCGGCGGCGCTCCGGAAGGCCGGGATCCACGCGCCGCTCTTCGGGCCCGATCGCCTCCTCGACCCGGTCTACCTGAAGGAGGCCGGCGCGGCAGCCGAGGGGACGACGGTGACCTTCCCGATGAGGCTCGGCCGGACGGACGAAGCGTGGACCGCATTCGAGCGCCGGTTCCGGGAGCGCTGGGGGACGGCTCCCGACTACTTCGCCGCCTACGCCTACGACGGCGCGCGCCTGACGATCGACGCGATCCGCGAGGCGGGACCGAACCGGATCCGGATCCACGACGCCCTCTACGCGCTCGCCACGTACGACGGGGTCTCGGGGCGGATGCGCTTCGACCCGACCCTGAACAACCTCGCCCCGCTCCACGTCTACCGGGTCTCGGGAGGCGCCTTCGTGCCGCTCGAGCGCCGGGTGGCGTCGCGATAGACGATGCTCGCCGCCGCGCTGGTCATCGGGCTCCTCCTCCCGCCGGACGAGCCGGACGCCGCTTCCATCCGGAGAGGGGCGCTCGCCGCCGTGGCGGAGGCGAACGCCGCGGCCGGCCCCGCGGTGGTCCTGAAGATCCGCGGGCGAGTGGGCCCGTGGGGGAGCGACGCGGCGGAGGCGGCCCGGCTCGTGGAGGAGGATGGCGCCTCGATCCTCCTCGCGCCGCCTGACGGGGCGGCGACGCACCTCGTCCTGCAGGTCTCGGGGCGGACCGGCGTCCCGGTCGTGACGCTCTGCGCCGACACGTCGGTCACACGGACCTCCGTGCCGTGGGTCGTGCGCATCGTCCCGTCGACCGTCGATCAGGCCCGCGGCGTCTTCTCCAGGGCCCGCGTCGTGCAGTGGCTGGCGATCGTCCCGGCCGCGAGGGCGGGTCGGGAGGCGGCACGCGACCTCCTGGCGGCCGCGGGCGAGCGGTTACGCCTCGAGACGCTCGAGGCGGGCTCCTGGTCGAACCGGGACGACCTCCGGCAGCGACTGTCGGCCGCCGGGCCCGAGGCGGTCCTGGTCTGGCTCGCGACCGCGCGGGAGGGGGGCGTCGTCGCCGCTCTCCGGGCCGTGGGCTACACCGGGAGCGTGGTGAGGCGGTCGCAGGCCGCGGCCCCGCTCGAGGCGTACGCCCGCGACGCGGCCGGTCTCGCCGTTCGCGTCCTGCGCGGACCGCACGGGTCCGAGCCTCGCCTCGCCTTCCCGTTCACCGGCACGTTCGTCGGCGCGACCGGCCGCCTGACCTTCGACCCGAACGGAAATCGCATCCTCGTGAGGAGCTCGCCATCATGATGCCCCGCCTTCCCGACCTGAAGGTCACTCGCACCACGCACCCGGGCTTCGCGAAGCCGCCGTCGACGCGACCGGTCGTGGCGGGCGGCGTGACGATCGGGGGCGGTGTGCCGGTCGTGATCGCCGGACCGTGCACGGTCGAGAGCCGCGCGCAGACGCTGGACATCGCCCGCGCGGTCCGCGCGGCGGGCGCCACGATGCTCCGTGGCGGCGCGTACAAGCCTCGCACCAGCCCCTACTCCTTCCAGGGGCTGGGGCCGCAGGGTCTGGAGATCCTCGCGGAGGCGCGTGCCGAGACCGGGCTCCCGATCGTGACCGAGGTGCTCGACCCGCGCCTCGTGGAGCGGGTCGGAGCGGTGGCGGACGTCCTCCAGATCGGGTCGCGGAGCATGCAGAACTTCCCGCTCCTCGTGGAGGTCGGCCGCTTCGGCAAGCCGGTGCTCCTGAAACGCGGGTTCGGCGCGACCGTGGAGGAGTGGATCTACGCCGCGGAATACGTGGCCCTCGCCGGGACGCTCGACATCCTGATGTGCGAGCGCGGGATCCGGACCTTCGCGAACGGGGCGTACGACCGCGCGACGCTCGACCTGGCGGCGGTCCACGCGGTGCGCGAGCTGACGCCGTTCCCGATCGTGGTCGATCCGACGCACGCCGCCGGTCACGCGGACCTGGTGCCGGCGCTGGCGGCGGCCAGCCTCGGCATCGGCGTGCACGGGCTCCTCGTCGAGGTGGTCCTCCCGGGTGTCGACCGCGACCGGATCCTCTGTGACGGACGGCAGGGGGTGACGCCGGACGTGCTCGGAGCGATCGTGCGGGCCGGCGAAGCTCTTGCCGTCGACGCGTCGTCCGGTTCACCATCGCCGGCGCGATGAAGGTACGGGTCGACGGCGCGGAGCTCTTCTGCTCGACGATCGGAAGCGGTCCGGTGTGTCTGGTCCCGAGCGGCATCGGCACGCGACCCTTCGAGCGGCAGCTCCTCCCGCCCCTGAGCGAGCGCTACACGCTCGTCGTCGTCGACCCGCGCGGGAGCGGGCGCTCGACCGGGAACGCGTCCGACGTCACGTTCGACCTCCTCGCCGACGACTTCGACGCCGTCCGGCGCGGCCTCGGTGCGGAGCGCGTGATGGTCCTCGGCCACTCGATCATGGGCGTCGTCGCGATCGAATACGGCCGGCGCCGCCCCGGGAGCGTCTCCCACGTGATCGCGGTCGGGACACCGCCTCACGGCGACATGGCCCGCCTCGCGGCGGAGGCCGCGGCGTTCTTCGAGGCGGACGCGTCGGAGGAGCGGAAGAGCGTGTTGCGGGAGAGCCTCGCGGCGCTCCCGAAAGACCCGCCGATCGGCGCGGTGCTGCTGGCGCAGACGCCGAAGCGGTTCTTCGATCCCCGCTTCGATGCCGCCCCGCTCTTCGCCGGGGCCGAGCTCCGTCCGGACTTCCTTCGTCACGTCCTCGGGACGCTCGTCCCCGACTGGGACGTCGCGGCTGCGGCGGGACCGTCGCCCGTGCCGATCCTGGTGGCGATGGGACGCCACGACTACACGGTCCCGCACGTCCTCTGGAACGGGATCCCGGAGCGCGTGCCCGGCGTCACCGTGAAGCTGTTCGAGAGAAGCGGGCACCAGCCGTTCTTCGAGGAGCCGGAGCGGTTCGCCGCCGCCGTCGCGGAGTGGACCGGCGAACCGCGCTGACGGGCCGGCTACTTCTTTCCCTTCCCCTCCGGCGCCAGCATCCCGAGCTGCCACATCAGGAAGATCCGCTGGTCGGCCACGTCTCGCGCCCTTAGGTCGAGCGGCTTGCCCTGCCCGTGCCCCGCCTCCCGGTCGACCCACAGGAGGATCGGCTTCTCCTTCGGGTCCGAGGCGCTTTCGGCCTGGAGGAGGGCCGTCATCTTCCGCGCGTGGAGCGGGTGGACGCGGGCGTCGTTCTCCCCCGCGGTGAGGAGGACGGCCGGGTATTTCGTCCCCTTCTTCACGTTCTGGTACGGCGAGTAGGCGCGCAGGAAGCGGAACTGCTCGGCGCTCTCGGCGCTGCCGTACTCGGGCACCCAGTAGCGGGCCATCAGGAAGCCCTGGTAGCGGAGCATGTCGAGGAGAGGAACGGCGCTGATCACGGCGCCGAAGAGCTCCGGGCGCTGCGTGAGCGCGGCTCCGGTGAGGAGGCCGCCGTTGGAGCCGCCGGCGATGGCGAGCTTCGCGGGGCTCGTCACCTTCTCCGCGACGAGCCACTCGGCGGCGCCGATGAAGTCGTCGAAGACGTTCTGCTTCTTCTCGAGCATCCCGGCCTCGTGCCACGCGTCGCCGTACTCGCCGCCGCCGCGAAGGCAGGCGAGGGCGTAGACGCCGCCGGCCTCGAACCACGGGAAGAGCGTCGCGCTGAAGGAGGGGGTCTCGCTCACGTTGAAGCCGCCGTAGCCGGTCAGGAGCGTCGGGTTGGCGCCGTCGCGCTTCAGCCCCTTCTTCGACACCAGGAACATCGGCACACGCGTGCCGTCCTTGGACCTGAAGAAGACCTGCTTCACCTCCACCAGGGACGGGTCGACGGGCACCTTCGGCCGCTCCCACAGCTCCACGCGCTTCGTGGCGAGATCCACCCGGTAGACCCCGGACGGCTCGTTGAACGACGTGTAGGTGAGGAACGCCTCGGTGCGGTCGTCCGAGGTGCGGAGCGACGCCGAGCCGATCCCCGGAAGGGGCAGCTCGCCGAGCGGACGGCCGTCCAGCGCGTACAGCTCGATCCGCGAGACGGCGTCCTTCAGGAGGTTCACGGCGAGGAGGCCGCGCGCGAGCGAGACGCTGCGGATGGTGACGTCCTTCCGCTCCGGGATCAGCTCCTTCCACCGTTCGCGCCGCGGGTCGTTCAGGTCGACGGCGACGACCTTGCCGTTCTTGGCCCCCTCGGTCGTGTGGAGGAAGAGCGTGTCGCCGAGGACGTCCGCGCTGTTGCTGCCGGTGCCGCCGGCGATCACCTCCGTCCGCGCGAAGTCGCCGGTGCGCGCCCAGCGGTCGAGGTCGATCGCGAAGACGTCGTTCGAGGAGGTGCCGGTGAAGTACGACAGGATCCCCCAGCGTCCATCGCGGCTGGTCTGGAAATACGGGCCGTAGGTCGTCGCGAGCTTCGCGTTCTCCTCCTTCCGGTACTGTCGGAAGAGGAGGACGTCCTGCCGCGGATGCGAACCGAGGCGGTGGAACTTCACCTGGCCCGAGTACGGGTCCTTGGCGCTCTCGAGGTTGCGGTAGAAGAAGCCGGAGGAATCCGGGAGCCAGCTCGCGGCCACGACCTTCGACGGGATCTCGTCGGCGAGCCAGCGCCCGGTGTCGACGTCCAGCACGTTCAGCGTGGCGTTCTCGTCCCCGGCCCGGTACGAGCCGAACGCGAGGAGGCGGCCGGCCGGATCGGGCTCGATCCAGGAGATGGTCACGAGGCCCTTGGCGTCGAGCGCCGCGGGATCGAGGAGGAGGCGGGGCTTCCCGGCGGCTCCCTCCCTCAGGAAGACGCGGGGCTGGTTCTCGTTCCCCTCGCGCTGGAAGTAGAAGTAGCGGCCGCCGCGCATCTCGGGGGCCGAGATCGACCCGACCTCCAGCAGCTCGCGGAGCCGGGCCTCGAGCGCCTTCCGGCCCGGCAGGCCGTCGAGCACCCGTCGCGTGTGGCCGTTCTGGGCGTCGGTCCAGGCCGCGACCTCCGGCGTGACCGCACCCTTCTCGTCTCCCTCGAGCCAGCGGTACGGGTCGACGAACGTCTCTCCGTGGAGCGTCTCCTCCACCGGACGCGCGGCGGTCGGCGGCACGGCGGCGGCGGGCGGGGCGTTCG
>CAYLNK010000374.1:0-5809 GCA_964384675.1 uncultured Holophagales bacterium
CGGTGCGGGCGGGGGCCGCGCGCGAGGTCCGCGGCGCGGCGGCCGTCGCCGAGACGTTCAAGGGACGCGCCCGGGCGGCGCAGCTGGCCCTGGTGGACGGAGAAGCGGGGCTCGTCTGGGCCCACGAGGGGCGCGCGCGGGTGGTATTCGCCTTCACGATCGCCGACGGGAGGATCGTCGCGATCGACCTCGTCGCCGACGCCGATCGTCTCGACGCGCTCGACTGGGAGACCGTCGAGGGCTGACGGGCCGGCTCGGACCGGGCCCCCCGCGCGACGGCCGAGGGGGCCCGCCTCACGCCCGGGCCGTCCCCTGGCAGGGACTCTCCCGGCAGGGACGGGGACCGTCGAACCGCGCGCTGAAGCGGCTCGCCTCCTCCCAGGCCTTCTCCTCGACCGAGAGGAGCATGTCGATGTCCACGAGGAGGTCCTCCGCCTCGCGGAGCCACTGGAGCGCGTCGTGTTCCTGGATCGAGCCGGCTGCTTGCATCGGACCACCCCCGAATCGCGTCACTGCAAGCGGCGCGCCGGTTCCGGACCCGCCGGTCCGTGCGCTGGGTCACGGAGGACCGTCCCGCCCGGAGGACTCCTCCAGGCTCGCCCGCGCCCGTTCGCCTTATGCTGGACGGATGCTGAAGAAGGCCGGCGGCTCCGCTCCGAAGGGTGAATCCCCCTCCCGGCTGATCGACGGGAGGATCGCGGAGCTTCTGGACTGGCGGGGCGCCACGCTCGCCCGGCTCCGGGCGCTGATCCACCAGGCCGACCCCGCCGTCGTCGAGGAGTGGAAGTGGGGAGGGCCCGTCTTTTCGCACGGCGGAATCCTCTGCACGGGGGAAACGTACAAGAAGGTCGTGAAGCTCACGTTCGCCCGCGGCGCGCTGGTGAAGGACCCGAAGGGGCTCTTCAACTCGAGCCTCGAGGGGAACGTGCGGCGCGCGATCGACTTCCACGAGGGGGAAGAGATCGACGAGGCCGCGTTCCGGGCCCTGATCCGGGCGGCGGTGGCGGTCAACGAAGGTTGAGGCCGAGGAGGACACGATGGCGTCCACGACCCTGGTTCTCCGGCACCTCCGGTTCCGTCCCCTGCGGACGCTCCTGACGGTCGGGGCGCTCGGCTTCTCCGTCGGCCTCATCGGCTTCCTGGTCCTCCTGAAGGGGGGGCTCGAGAAGGACTGGTCCCCGCTCCAGGCGCAGCGCGCCATCGTGACCGCCAAGTCGTCGATGTTCGAGCGGCTGCCGATGGCGTACCTCGCGAAGCTGGAAGACGTTCCCGGCGTCCAGGCGGTGGCCCCGTTCGACTTCCTGATGGGCTTCGTGGGCGACAACCGGCCCGAGAACCAGGTGCCGGTCGGCGGGGCGCCTCCGGAAACGCTCCTGACCGTCTACGCCGAGGTGGACGTCCCGGACGACCAGCGGAAGGCCTTCCTGGAGGACCGGCAGGGCGCTCTCCTCGGGCCGCTCCTGGCCCGGAAGTACGGCTGGAAGATCGGGGAGCGACACGTGGTGAAGGCGCCCGTCAAGGGGGGCGTCATCGAGTTCAACGTGCGCGCGATCATGCGCTACGAGCTCGACAACGGCGTCTACCTCCACCGCAAGTACATCGAGGGATATCTCGACGACCCGGACCTCACCGGCATGTTCTGGATCCTGGCCAGGAGCCGCGACGTCGTGCAGCCCGTCACGGCGGAGGTCGAGCGGCGGCTCGACAACGCGCCGGTCCCGATCCGCGCCATGACCGAGAAGGGGTGGCAGCTCCAGTGGATGTCGATGATCGGGAACGTGAAGCTCCTCATCGGGAGCATCGGCCTGGCCACGGCCTTCGCGGTCCTCCTGATCACCGGGAACACGCTGTCGATGAACGCCCGCGAGAGGCGGGGCGAGGCGGCCCTCCTCCGCATCCTCGGCTTCTCCCGTCCGTCGATCGCCCGGACGCTGCTCCTCGAGGCGGCCGCCCTCGGCGTATTGGGAGCCGTGGCGGGGTGCTTCCTGATGAAGGGCTTTTCGGCGCTCCTCGCCGTCGGGCTCACCGGCACGATGTACGAGCCCCTGGCCGGGCTGGTGACGCCGGACGCGCCGGCCGTCCTGATCGCGTTCGTCGTCTCGATCACGCTGGCCGTCGTCTCGGGGCTCCTCCCCGCGCTCGACCTGACGCGACGTCCGATCGTGCAGCTCCTCCGCGAGGCCACCTGAGCGCGCCGGCGCTCAATCCACGGTGATCGATTTGCTCACGTTCTTCGGCACGTCCGGATGGACGCCGTGGTCGGCGAAGCCGAGCCGCTCCAGGTACTCCTGCTTCAGGAGCGACATCCTGAGCGCCAGGCGCTGCAGCACCACCGTCGCCGAGAAGACCACCATCAGGTTGTCGTTCGTCCGCGGCAGCGCGATGTAGACGGAGCGGTAGCGCGGGTTGTCGGTCGGCGGCTTCGTCACCGCCTGGCGCAGCGCCGCGCTCTCCTCGGCGACCATCACGCACATCGCGCCCCGGATCTTGTGCGTGTTCACCTGCGAGACGGTGAGGTTGACGTCGGTCTCGTCGGGCCCGGTCACGAAGAGGAGCGGGTAGTCCTCGTAGAGCGCCCCGAGGGCGTCGCCCTGGCCGGCCACCGCGTGGAAGACCTTCTTCTCCTCGGCGTGCAGCGAGAACGGAGTCGCCGCCGGCGAGAGGGCCGAGTCGGCGAGAGCCTGCGCGATCCTCCGGCCCGCCTCGGCGGGGAGCCCCTTCTCGTGCGCCATCCGGAGCGCCTCGTCCGCACGCCCCGTCATCTGCCGGAAGAAGCGGACGACCTCCTCGATCCCGAAGATCGTGTTCACGCCCAGGATCGTGTTCGGACCGTGCTTGAACTCCGACCCCTCGAAGCCCTCGGTGTGGTTCAGGACGACCTCCCGGATCTTGAGCGCCCCCTCCTTGGCGACCGCGAGGAGACGCGTCGCCAGGATGTGGAGGCTCGGGCGGAGGAACAGCAGGTTCGCCGCCTCCTCCACCTCGACCTCCGTCCCCGAGAGCGTCTCGCGGATCAGCCGGGGCAGGTCGCCGAGCGCGTCGAAGCGATCGTCGAGCTCGACGCGGAGCGCCTCGCTCGCGTCGGACGCGAGGCCGAGCCGGTCGAGCCGCGCCTGGCCGAGCCGGAGAGCCAGCCCATAGAGCATCGCCAGCTGGTTCATGAAGCTCTTCGTCGCCGGCACCGCGATCTCCGGTCCGCAGCGGAGCGGCAGCACCGTGTCGCACTTCTCCTGCCCGATCGTCGAGGAGACGTTGTTCACGATGGCGACCCGCCGGATCGGCAGCCCGGTCCGGATCACGAGGTCGAGGACGTCGATCAGGTCCTTCGTCTCGCCGCTCTGGCTGATGGCCACGACGAGGTCGCTCGCGCGGAGCGAGCGGGCGAAGCGACCGCGGAACTCGCCCGGGAGCACCGGCACGATCTCGGCGCGGGCCAGCTCGTTGAAGAAGACCGCTCCGGCGAGCGCGGCGTGGTAGGAGCTGCCGCAGCAGACGACGAACACGCGCCCGCCGCGGTCGAGGGCGTCGCCGCACGCGGCGAGGAAGGCGTCCGCGGCGGCCGCGAAACCCGCGACCTCCTCCCATTCGATGAGGGCGTCGAGGAGGCGCACCGCGAGGATCTCGTCCCGATCCCGCGCCATCGCCAGCAGGTCGACGAGGAGCCCGGCCTCCAGGCTCGCGAGCCGCGCGCCGAGCTGCGGCAGGGGCGCGTCGGTGAGCTCCGCGCGGAGCGGCTCCGGGACGCTCCCGACGAGCCGGCGCCAGGCCGGGATGCCGAGCAGCTCGTGGAAGCGCTCGCGGATCCTCTCGTCGTCGTACTCGTCGCGTAGGGCGCTCACCGCGGCGTCGACCTCCCGCCGGTCCTCGGGGGCGAACGCCGAAAGGAGCGGCGCGAGCGACCGCGAGACCTCGGAGCCGCCGCTGAAGAGCGCCTGGATCCGCCGGCAGGTGTCCTCCTGCGCGGCGATCTCCTGCTCCATGAACGTCTCGAACTGCGGCAGCAGGGCGGCGTCCCGGGCCTGGAGGCGGCTGCGCGACGGGGCCCGGTCGATGCGGGAGCCGGCCGCCAGCCCGGCGCGCTCCCTCATCGCATGGAGCTGGTACGCCTCGGCGGTGTACTCGACGAGCTCCCCCTCCGTCATCGGCACCAGCACGCGCGTGAGCTTCAGGACCGACGAGAGGTCGGACGACGCGAGGGCGAAGCGGCCCCCCTCCTCGTCCCGTCCGAAGCCGAAGTAGAGGCTCGATCCCTGCTTGATCGCCCAGAGGGTGCGCGACACCGGGTCGACGACCACCGCCGCGTAGGAGCCCTTGAGGCGCGCCCCGGCCACGAGGATCGCCGCGCGCATCGCGGCCCGCCGGGCGAGCGGGTCCCGCGCGTCTTCGGGTCCGAGCGTCCGGAGCTCGATCTCGAAGTAGTGCTCGACCGTGTGGACCACCATCTCCCCGTCGTTGTCGGAGAGGACGCGGTGCCCCTCGGACGTGAGCCAGAGCTTGAGGTCGTCGCAGTTGGTGACGTTGCCGTTGTGCGCGCCGTACAGGTGCGTCTTGCAGCGCACCTCGTGCGGCTGGGCGTTCAGGTCGTCGATCGAGCCGAACGTCGCCCAGCGGACCTGCCCGCACAGGATCGAGCCTCCGAGGTCGACGATGCCGAGCTTCTCGACCATCACCGACGGCGCGCCGACGCCCTTGCGCAGCACGATCGACTCGCCGTCCCCCTGGAACGCCGCGCCCGTCGAGTCGTAGCCGCGGTACTCGAGCGTCTTGAGCAGCTCGGCGGCGACGAGGCCGAGGCGCGGACGATGCCGCTCGCTGGCGAGGCCGATCACGCCGCACATGGGTCGTGCTCCGATCGGTCCGCTCCTGGAGCGGTGCTGGCCGAGTCGTGCCCAGCGCCGGGCGGAAGGGGTGGCGCCATCCTCATCGTCCTCCGGACGGGATGCTAGCGCCCGGCGGACGTCACCGGGGGGGCGCGGGCTTCTCCAGGTCGGCGATCCGCTGCCGCGCGCCGCGCGCCAGGGCCTCCCGGAACGGCGCGGGCAGCTTGGCCGCGGCCTGTGTCTCCAGCAGCTCGAGCACGCTCCGGGACGCCGCGAGTGCGCCTTCCCGATCGCCCGCGGCGAGCCGCGCGTCGGCGAGGCTGTCGAAGGCGTTCGGTGAGGCGGGATACGCGACCGCGTTCAGCTCCAGGACGGCCACAGCCTCACGGGGCTTGCCCCGCTTCAGGTACTCGTAGCCGAGGCGGTTCAGCTCCGGCTCCGCGAAGTCCCAGCGGTCCGCCGGTTCCTTCTTCAGCTCGGCCCACCGCGCCGGTGCGGCCGCGGCGCCTCCCGCGCGGACCGCCTCGGCGATCGGCACGGCCACCGACGTGGCGAGGCGGATGACGTGCCCCTGCTTCATCCGGAGCGAGATCCGCGAGAGGGCCGAGAAGTCCTTCAACGGGTCGGCGTCGAGCGCGAGGAGGCTCGCCTCGTCGCCGTCGGCGAGGGAGCCGATCTTCCTTCCCGGGAAGATCGCGCGCGGCGTCGTGCCGGTGAGCATCCGCAGCAGCGTCGCGTCGTCGAAGACGCCGAGCCGCCGCACGCTCTCCACCTCGGCCAGGAGCGGCGCGTGGCCGTCCACTCCGAACGCGACCGGCACGCCCGCCCGGGAGAGGAGCGTGAGGTTCGCCCGGTGGATCGCCTCGACGTCCGTCGCGCCCTCCTTGTCCCAGTGGGAAAGAGTGGTCGTCGTCACCGTCACCTTGGCCGCCGCGGCGCGCCGCACGTCGTCCTCGGTGAGCCGGGCGAGCGGCAGGTGCGCCAGCTCG
>CAYLNK010000375.1:0-5771 GCA_964384675.1 uncultured Holophagales bacterium
CTGCAGCGAGCGGCGCCGGTCGCGCCGGGTCAGCGGCGCAGCGCCTCGCGGATCCGCTCCCGCCGCCGCCGGCTGACCGGGACGCGCGTGCCGTCGCGGAGGACCACGATCGGCTCGCCGCCGGCCCGGAGCTCCCTCACCCCGTCCAGACGGACGATCGCCGAGCGGTGGACCCGCAGGAAGCGCGCCGCGTCGAGCCGCGCCTCGAGCGACGCCAGGGACTCCCTCACCAGGTGCCTCGCCCCGCGCGCGTGGACGGCGGCGTAGTAGTCGTCCGCCTCGATCCAGTCGATCTCGTCGACGTCGAGCACCAGCTCCCCGCGCGCGGTCGGGACGACGAGGCGCCGCGCTCCCTTCGCTTCGAGGGCCGTCAGGCGGAGGCGCTCCCGGACCCGGTCCAGCGTCGCGGCGAAGCGCTCCTCGTTCACCGGCTTCACCAGGTAGTCGAGCGCGGGAAGGGCGAACGCCTCGACCGCGAAGCCGTCGTACGCCGTCACCAGCACGACGAGCGGCAGCCCGTCGGATCCGCGGGATCGCATCGCCGCCAGCCCGTCCAGGCGCGGCATCTCGACGTCGAGGAAGACCAGGTCGATCGGGTAGACCTTCAGCGCCTCCAGCACCTCGACGCCGTCCCGCGCCTCCGCGACGACGACGACGTCGGGGTGGGCCGCCAGGAGCTGCCGGATCCCGCGGCGGGCGAGCGGCTCGTCGTCGGCGATCACGGCGCGCACCTCAGGCACCGGCGCCTCCCGGCGAGAGCCGGCGGTACGGGAGACGCACGGTGGCGACGGTGCCGCCGCCCGTAGCCTCGGTCAGCTCGAGGCGTCCGCGACCGGGGTAGAGCACCTCGAGCCGGTCCCGCGTGTTCGCGAGCCCCACACCGCCTCTCGCGGGCGAGGCCGGTCCGGGCCCCGGCCCGTCGTCGCGCACGGTCAGCACCAGGTCGTCGCCGTCCCGCGCGGCCCTCACCTCGAGGCGCCCCAACTCGAGCCGCCGGGCGAGCCCGTGCACCAGAGCGTTCTCCACCAGCGGCTGGAGGACGAAGCCGGGCACGGCCGCGTCGCGCAGGTCGTCGGCCACCTCGATCGTCGTCCGCAGGCGGTCCGGGAAGCGCACCTCCTCGATGGCCAGGTACCTCTCCACGAAGTCGAGCTCGTCCTCGAGCCGCACCTCCACGGCCGGGTCGGTGCGCAGCGCGACGCGGAGCACGTCGGACAGGAGCCCCAGCAGGCGGGCGGCCGCCTTCGACTCGCCATCCCTCACCAGGACCGTGATCGCGTTCAGGCTGTTGAAGAGGAAGTGCGGGTGGAGCTGGGCGCGGAGAGCGGCCAGACGCGCCTCGGCGAGCTGGGCGGTGAGCCGGGAGGTCTGCACCTCGCGCGCCCTCGCCTCCAGGAAGAACGCCACGGCGTGCATGCAGCCGAGCACGGTGAAGTACATGAAGACGGACCACGGCAGGCTGGTGAGGAGCCAGCTGACGAGCCCTCGATGGAGGGCATAGCTCGTCGAGAGGAGGGCGCCCAGCGCCACCCCCGCGCTGGCCCAGGCGAGGCAGAGGAGCAGGGCTCCCGCGGCGTGCACCAGGACGTTGCGCCCGAGGTGGGGACGGCGGAGCGGGAACCGTCTCGCGAGCACATAGGTGAGCGGCGTCAGCGTCCCCAGGATGAGCCACTCGCCCGCCTGCCAGAGGACCAGCCGCCACGAGACCGGGGCATGGTCCACGAGGCGCGCCTGGAGGTACGCCTGGAGCCCGTCGAGGAGCGCCGGGACGAGACAGAACGCCGCGACGAGCCAGGCCAGACGCTGGCCGTGGTCGGGCCCGTCGGTGTCAGCCGGGCCGGTCATGACCGACGCCCCGGCTCCCGTCCGATTCGCCGGGCCGGCTCGGCCTCTCGCAGCGACCTCGCGACGACGACGATCCGGCGGGACGGGACCAGGATCGCACCGGCTTCGAGGGCCGCGAGGTGGAGGGTCCGATGCAGGTCGTAGTGCGGAAGCCGGACATCCTGGAACCAGCGCCGGCGCAGGCCGAGCCTGCCGGCGAAGTCGTGGAGCTCCTCGAGGGCGTCGCCGGTCATGTGGCTCGCCTCGTCGAAGGGCCATCGCGGCGATCGCGCCGTCCGGAAGAGCCGGTCGACGTAGATGCTCATGGATCCCATCTTCGCCCAGCACGCGCGCCTGGTCAGCCCGCCGGGCCGGCGCGGACGGAGGTAATGTCCCTCTCGATGAAACAGGCCGCACCCGCCCTCACGCTCGCTCTCCTTCTCGTCTCGCTCCTCCCCGCGCTTCCCGCCGCCGCCGGCGACGCGCTCGACCTCGCGGTCGGGGACCCGGCCCGGAAGGACAGGTACGCCCCCCTCGTCCTCGACGGGATCACCGACACGCGCACCGCCGAGGTGATCACACCGGCCGTCCTGGCGAAGAGGCTGGAGGGGGTCTCGCTCCTCTTCGTCGGAGAGCAGCACACGAGCGTCGCGTTCCACGCGGTCCAGCTGCGAGTCCTGGAAGAGCTGGTCCGTTCGGGCCGCAAGGTCCTCCTCGGGCTCGAGATGTACCCGTACACCGAGCAGCGCTTCCTGGACGACTGGAGCGCCGGCCGCTACACCGAGGACGGCTTCCTGGAGCTGTCGCGCTGGTACAAGAGCTGGGGCTACCACTGGAGCTACTACCGCGACATCTTCCTCCTCGCCCGGGACCGGAAGATCCCGATCCACGCCGTCAACGCCCCCCGCGAGGTCGTCGCCTCGGTGAGGAAGAAGGGCTTCGACGGGCTGACCGAGGAGGAGGCCCGGCACGTGCCCCGCAAGGTCGACGTCGACAGCGCCGAGCACAGGAAGCTCTTCCGCGCCTTCTTCGACGACGAGGACGACACGATGCACGCCCAGATGACGGAGGCCCAGTGGGACGGGATGTTCCAGGCCCAGTGCACCTGGGACGCGGTGATGGCCCACAACGCCCTCGCGGCCCTGAAGAAGCACGGTGACCCGGGCGCGATCATGGTGGTCCTCATCGGACAGGGCCACGTGGCGTACGACCTGGGAGCCGCGCGGCAGGCCGCGATCGGCTACGACGGGAAGATCGCGAGCGTCATCCCGGTCCCCGTCCTCTCCGAGAAGCGCGAGCCCGTGAAGGTGCGCGCGTCGTACGCCACCTTCGTCTGGGGGATCCCCCCGGAGGAGGACGCCCCGTATCCCTCCCTCGGTCTTTCCACCCGCGAAGGGAAGGAAAAGCCGGGCCTCTCCGTCATCGACGTCCAGAAGAAGTCGGTCGCCGAGGGCTGCGGCCTCGCGGTCGGGGACGAGCTCGTCTCGTTCGACGGCGTGAGCGTGCCGGAAAAGGAGGCGTCGAACCGCTTCATGGCCGGCAAGCGCTGGGGCGACGAGATCCGCGTGGCCGTGAAGCGGGGCGGGGAGGAGAAGTCCTTCGTGTGCCAGCTGCGGCGGACGGCGCCGGAGCCTGCGGCGGCGGCCCCGAAGCGGGACAAGCCCCGGAAGGGCGACCCGAAGAAGCCGGCCGCCAGGGGCTGAGACGATGGCCTCGTCTCTCCGATCCCTGACGATCGGCGTGCTCGCCGCCTCCGCGCTCGTCCCGTGCACTGGAGATCTCGTGGCGGGCGCTCCGGCAGCCGGTGTGAGCCGGGCCGCCCCGCACCACGACCTGAAGGTCACGCTCGACCCGAAGGCGCACGCGCTCGCGGTGACCGACGTCGTCGTGTTGCCGCCCGACCCGGCGGCGCGCACGGTCGAGCTGCTCCTCTACGGCGGGCTGAAGGTGACGCGCTCGGAGCCGAAGGCCGTCGAGGTGCCGCTCGGCGACGTCGGCCCGTTCTTCGGGAACAACGCGGCCGTGGAGCGGCCCTCCGAGACGCTCCCGCTGAAGCGTTACAGGGTCGCCCTCGGCGCGGGCAAGACGAAGGTGACGCTGTCGTACGAGGGGAAGCTCGACACGGGCCTCTCCGACCCGAAGGAGCAATACGCGCGAGGCTTCCGCGAGACGGCCGGGCTCATCGGGCCCGAGGGCGTCTACCTCGCCGGCTCGAGCTTCTGGGTCCCGGTCCTCGACTCGCGCTTCGGGTCCGGGCTCGCGTCGTTCACGCTGGAGGCGCGCGGCCCCGCGGGCTGGCACCTCGTCAGCCAGGGGAGCGGGACCTCGGGCACCGGCGACGGCGCCGCGCGGTGGGACTCGGGCGGGCCGATGGACGAGGTGTACCTCGTGGGCGGCCCGCTCGGGGTCACCCGCGATCGCGCTGGCGCCGTGGAGACCGCGGTCTATCTTCGCAAGCCCGACGACGCGCTCGCGGGCAAGTACCTCGCCGCCACCGCGCAGTACCTGGCGATGTACACCGCGCTGATCGGCCCGTATCCGTACGGCAAGTTCGCGCTCGTCGAGAACTTCTGGGAGACCGGCTACGGGATGCCGTCGTTCACCCTCCTCGGCCCCGAGGTGATTCGCTTCCCGTTCATCCTCCACTCCTCCTACCCGCACGAGATCCTGCACAGCTGGTGGGGCAACTCCGTCTTCGTCGACTACGCCAGCGGGAACTGGTGCGAGGGGTTGACGGCCTACCTGGCGGACCACCTCGTCCAGGAGCAGCGGGGCAAGGGTGACGAGTACCGGCGCGCGGCGCTCCAGCGCTACGCGAGCTACGTGAAGGACGGGCGCGACTTCCCCCTGACCGAGTTCCGGTCGCGCCACAGCGCCGCCACCGAGGCGGTCGGCTACGGAAAGGCCCTCCTGACGTTCCACATGGTCCGGCGCAAGGTCGGCGACGAGGCGTTCAAGAAGGCGCTCCAGGCCCTCGCCCGCGACTTCCGCGGGAAGCGCGCCACGTTCCCGGACCTGCGCGCGGCGTTCGAGACCGCGTCGGGAGCGGACCTCTCCCGCCTCTTCGCCGACTTCGTCGGCCGCGCCGGGGCGCCGACGCTGGCCGTCGCCGTTCCGTCGGTCGCCAGGGTCGAGGGCGGCGGCTGGGAGGTCGCGGCGGAGCTGCGGCAGACCCAGGGCGGAGGCGAGCCGTTCGCCGTGGACGTCCCCGTCGTCCTCCAGACCGAGACCGGAGCGATCCCGAAGACCGTGTCGATGACGAAGGCCAAGGAGACGTTCGCGATCGTCAGCCCCTCGCGTCCCGTCTCCCTCCGCGTCGATCCGCGGTTCGACGTCTTCCGCCGCCTCGACCCGAGGGAGACGCCCGCGACGCTCGGGCAGATCTTCGGCGAGCCGAAGGTCCTGGCGCTGCTCGCCTCCGCGGACGAGCCCGCGCTGCAGGACGGCTACCGGAAGCTCCTCGCCGGCTGGCAGACCGACAGCCACTCGATCGAGGTGAGGCTCGATTCGGAGATCGCGGACGCCGGCGCCCTTCCCGAGGACCGCGCGATCTGGCTCGTGGGCCGCTCGAATCGCCTCGCGCCCGCGCTCTTCGCGTCCGCACTGAAGGGCGAGGAGCTCGTCGCGGACGGCGAGAGGATGCCGCTCGCCGGGAACGCGGCCATTCTCGTCGCCCGCCATCCGGGCAATCCCGGGAAGGCGGCCGGCTGGCTCTTCGCCGGCTCCCTCGCCGCGCTTCCGGGTCTTGGCCGGAAGCTCCCGCACTACGGCAAGTACACGACGCTCGGGTTCGAGGGGAGCGAGCCGACGAACGTGCTCAAGTCCGAGGGCTCGGCCGAGGGCTCGCCGCTGATCGTCGACCTGCGGCCGCAGGCGGAGCGATCGACGCGCCTCCCCTCGCTCCCCGCGGAGCCGCGCCGCGCGCTGGCCGAGCTGCCGCCCGCGTT
>CAYLNK010000376.1:0-5762 GCA_964384675.1 uncultured Holophagales bacterium
GGAGAGGGCAGCCGGCCCGCACCGCCACGGCGACCTCGTGCCCTCGCGCCGCGAGCGCCCGCGTCACCAGGTGCGTCTGGCGCTGCCCGCCGCGTCGCGCGGGGCCGAGGTCGAGGGCGAGGATCCGCATCGCGGCCGAGGATAATCGAGCCGTGTCGACGCCGGTCTCCGCCGTCCTGATGGTGAAGAACGAGCGGGACCGTCTCGCCGAGGCGCTCGACTCCGTGGCGTGGGCCGACGACGTCGTCGTGGCGGACACCGGCTCGACCGACGGCACCCAGGACCTGGCGCGGGGACGGGGCGCCCGCGTCGTGGAGATCCCGTGGGAGGGCTTCGTCAGGTCGCGCAACCGGGCCCTCGCCGAGGCGCGGCACGACTGGGTCCTGGCGCTCGACGCGGACGAGCGTGTCCCGCCCGAGCTGCGCGACGCGATCCTCGCGACGGTGGCGGCCGCCGGCGAGTCGGTGGCCGGGATCTCCACGCCCCGCCTCTCGAGCTTCCTGGGGCAGGCGGTGAGGCACGGCACGTGGTACCCCGACGTGAAGCTGCGCCTCGGGCGCCGCTCCCGCGGCTTCCGCTGCGAGGGGGGGCGGGTCCACGAGTCGAACGTCGTGGACGGGCCGGTCGCGCGGGTCGACGCGCCGCTCCTCCACACCCCGTACCGGGACGTCTCGGATGCGCTGAGGAAAGCGTCGCGCTACGCCCAGCTCGGCGCCGAGGACCGCTTCGAGAAGGGCGCGCGTGGCACCACGGCCGCGCTCACCGTGCGGCCCGTCGCGGAGCTCCTGCGCTGCTACGTCGTCAAGGCCGGGTTCCTGGACGGTCGCGTGGGGGTCGCGGTGGCCCTGCTCCACGCGGCCTCGTACTTCCTGCGGGCCGCCTTCCTGATGGACCTGGAGCGGGAGGGGCGGTCCGGCGCCCCGGGCCGGCTCCGAGAAGAGGAGATCCGATGAGACGTCGTGCCGTGCTTCCGCTCCTGGTCGCTCTCTCGCTCGCCGCCGGATGTCAGAAGGGCCGATTCGAGAAGGCCGGCGCCGAGGCCGACAAGGCGGCCGATCAGGCGCAGAAGGAGATCGAGGACGCCGCCGAGCAATCGCGGAAGAACCTGAAGCAGGCTCAGGACAAGGCGGCCGAGACGGGCGAGGCGGTCACGAAGGAGGCCGGCGAGAAGGCGAAGGAAGCGGGCAAGAGCCTGGCGGACAAGGCCAAAGAGGTCGCCAAGGACATCGAGAAGGGGGCGGCCAGGAAGTAGCGCCCAGGCTCACTTCCAGAGCTTGCGCCACCACTTCGACTCGTCGCCCGAGCCGAGGTTCATCTTCGATCGGATCGACTGGATGGGCCAGCCGGTCAGGCTGGCGAGGTTCTTCGCCTCCTGCTCCTGGCGCTTTCCCAGGTTCTCGCGATACGTCCTGGCCTCGGCGCAGGTGGCGCTTCCGGTCCACGGGTGGTGGAGCACGTAGCGGCCCTGGAAGTTCGAGGCGTCGGCGGTCTCCTGGAAGACGAGGTCCTCGGGGAAGCGCGCCGCGTCGTAGCGCACGTGGAGGCGCGTCAGGACGACCTGGGACGGTCCCTGCGGTGCGACGCGCGCGGCCCCGCCCGTCACGGAGGGACCGCCGTCGAGCCAGAAGACGCCCAGCTGCCGGAGCTCGTCACGGGAGAGCGGGTCGGCGGCGCACGGGTCGCACCACGCCATGTTCCAGGCGTACTCGAGGAAGACCACCCGCATGTCCTCCTTCCGCACCTGCTCGGCGAACATCGCCTTGTAGAACTCCCCGAACGTGTCCTTCACGTACAGGGGGACGTCCTGGTCGGAGGGGAGCCGCACGGTCCGGTAGTTGGTCGTCTCGATTCGTCCCTTCCGGGTCAGCGCGAAGACGAAGAGCTCCTGCGGGCCGTCGGCGTTCACCATGCCCAGGCGAATGGGGAGCATGAACTTGGGGGATTCGTAGGCCACCTGGATCGGCCGGAGCGACGTGTAGCCGAGCTTCCTCTGCTCGCCGAGGTTCACCTTGGCGACGAAGAACTTCATCCCCTGTCCGAGGTAGCTCCCCAGCACGGCCGACGCGCCCGCGGGGATGCGGTAGCCGTTCTCGCGGAGCCACGTCTCGAGCCCGCCGCTCTGCTTGGCCGAGAGGACGAGGATGTCGTACTCGCCGACCGTGAAGCTCGCCTCGATCGTCACGCCGAGCGCCTTGGCGCGGGACGCCGCGGCGCCCGCCGGCGCGGGGGCGTAGGCGAGGGACTTGAGCGCCCCCTCCTTCTGCATGAGGACGCGGCACGGGTCCTCGTCGTGGTACTCGACGAGGCGCGGCGACGAGTAGGCGTCGAGGTGCTCGAGCAGCGCCTTCTCGCCGACGTGGACCTGCTCCCGCTCGAGCACGGTCGGTACCGGGATGACGATCGCGAACTCCGAGAGGTCCCCGCGGAAGTCGTTCGACATCGTCACCACGGTCCGGTCGCCGTCCCTCACGAGCGCCACCTGCGACGCCTTGTTGAAGAGCTTGGTGTCCGCCTTGGCGACGTAGAAGCCGCAGAAGGCCGTGGCGCTACGCGCGTAGAGGGCGAGGGTCAGCGTCAGGGCGAGCGAGAGCGAGCGCTTCATGAGGCCTCCATTCGTAGCGGCGTCCCGGCAGGAGGACGTCGAGGACGGGGACGAGGGGGGAGAGGGCGGCGAGCGAGAGGAGGAGCCCGTTCGTCCGGAACAGGCGGAACTGCACGTACCAGGCCCCGAGGGCGACGAGCACGCCGAACAGGATCCGGCCGGCGCGCGAGTCGGGGGTGGTCTTCGGGTCGGACACCATGAAGAACGCGAAGAGGAGGAGCGCGCCGCTCTCCAGGCGGTGGAGGGGGATCGTGAGCGGCTCGCCGAGCCGCAACGAGCGGCCGAGCAGGAGGAGGACGTGCGTGGCGAGGAAGGCGTACGTCACGTCGCTGCGGAGCGCACGGTTCACGACGAGCCCGCCCATGCAGGCGAAGAGGAACGCCAGGAACGCCGCGTTTCCCCATTGGCCGGGGGAGACCCAGACCTTCCCCGTGCCCACGAGGAGCGCCACGATCCCGAGGTTCGTGGGGTTGAAGACGTGCTTGCCGTTCACCCGGAGGACGAACTTGCTCCCGACCGCGACCACCCCCGCGAGGACGGCGAGCGGCAGGGAGTTCGTGCGGAGAAGGAGGCCCAGGGAGAGGCCCGAGATCAGCGCGCTCCTCGGATCGAAGCGGGGGAGCCCGGCGAGACGGGTCCCGAGCGCCTGCGTCGCGAGGCAGGTGGCGAGGACGACGCCAACCTGGACAGGCCCGACGTCGAACCGCAAGGCCGAGAGGCCGAACAGGAGGAGCCCCGAGAGGGAGGCGATCTGCCACAGCCTCGGGTCGAAGGGTGGGGTCGTCGTCTCGCGGGCCACGGGTGCATAGATCATGCACCCCCGATACGAGTTCCAGCGACGGAGGCCTTCGTTCGCGAACGCGGCAGGTCAGGCGAAGAGCCCGGGGCGCTGCTCCTCCGGGAACGGGTACCCGGGGAAGATCGGGGCGAGGTCCTTCACGCCCAGGTGCGCCGTGAGCACCTCCCCCAGGACGTCTCTGTGGTCGAGCGTGACCGGGAGGTCGCGCCCCTCGTACAGCTCCGCCTCCTTCAGGCCCTTCCAGCGCGCCACCACGCGCTTCCCCTTCACGCCGCCGCCCATCACCAGCATCACCGAGCCGTGCCCGTGATCGGTGCCGCGCGTGCCGTTCTCGCGCACCGTGCGGCCGAACTCCGTCATCGTGACCAGGCAGACGTCGGCCATCCGGTCGCCGAGGTCCTGCGTGAACGCGGCGAGGGAGTCGCCGAAGTCCTTCAGGCGGTTCGCGAGCTGCCCCTTCCCGGCGCCTTGCCCGGCGTGCGTGTCCCAGCCGCCGCAGTCGGTGACGCCGATCTCGAGGCCGACGTCGGCCCGGATCAGCTGGGCGATCTCCTTCATCCGCCGGCCGAGGGGCGAGGCCGGGTAGACGGCGCCGTTCTCGGGGGTGAAGCGCGCGGGGTTCGCCTCCTCGAGCGCCTTCATCGACTCGAACGTCTCGTCGCCGGTGGACCGGAGCGTGGCATCGACGGCGCCCGCGTACATCGACTCGAAGCTCGTGGCGTCCGCGGCGCCGCCGCGCAGGCGGAAGTCGGAGATGGAGCCGAGCGCGAGCGCCGGCGCGGGG
Organism: uncultured Holophagales bacterium; assembly: GCA_964384675.1. Lineage (GTDB taxonomy): Bacteria > Acidobacteriota > Thermoanaerobaculia > UBA5066 > UBA5066 > CAYLNK01. The sequence continues at coordinate 4,186 of CAYLNK010000376.1, forward strand.
CCCGAGAGCGAGCGGGGGAGGCTCGACGCGAGCGCGATGCCGCGGAACGGGCTGGTCCCGGGACGGGCCAGCAGCGTGCGGTTCTGCCAGCCGTCGGCCGTCGATTTGAGGCCGGGCGTGCCCGCCTCGAGGGTGTCCTGCGCGTCGAAATGAGAGCGCGTCGGGTCGGGCGAGCCGACCGAGTGGACGATCGCGAGCGATCCGGCGTCCCACGGCGTGGTGAGGGCGGAGAGCGAAGGGTGGAGGCCGAAGGTGCCGTCGAGGGGCCGGGCGCCGTCGGGCTTTCCGGGCGCGGCGATCGCCGTCGTGGGGCGGACCGCGGCGTATCGCGCGTCTCCCACCGGCGGGACCATCGCGAGGCCGTCCACCGCGCCGCGCTGGAAGACCGTGACGAGGACCTTCCGGCGCGGTTCCGTCGACGCGAGGGCCCGGCGGAAGAAGTCCGGGGCGAATCCGAGGCCCACGAGGGCCAGGCCGGAGGACCTGAGGAAGAAGCGTCGGTCGTGCATGCGGGACTCCTGGGTTGCGAAGGAACGCGCCTGGGGGGCCCGGGAGGAGCCGGCGTCGGGCCGCGTGGATTGCGGCGGCGGCTCCCCCGGCTCACTCACTGCTTCTGGAACTCGGGCGAGCCGAGGAGGAGGCCGGCGACCTTCTCGAGCGGTACGGGGCGCCGCTCGCCTTCGACCCTCTCCTCTTCGCCGGCGGAGAGTCCCGCGAGGATCGTGCCCCGCGTCGTCGCGGTGAGCGGGACGGGGAGGATGGCCGCCGCGAGCCGGTCGACGACGGCGCCGGCGTCGGTCCGGTCGGCCCCGGCGACGAATCGGTCCAGGACGACCTTCGTCCCGCCGACCCTTCCCGCCGCGAGGGCGACCCCGAAGTTGAGCCGGTTGAGGAGCGCGCCCGTCGAGACCCACGCGTCGGCCGTCTCCTTGTAGCCCGTCGGCGGCTGGCACCGGTAGAGGGGCTCGCCCATCTTGCCGACCTGCTCGACGAGCGGCGGAGCCCCCGTCGTCCGGGCGTCGAGGGCGCGCAGGGCGGACGCCGCCAGCTCGAGGGGCGTCTTGGTCTTGGCGCCGAACGCCTCGTCGGACCAGAACTCGGGCGACGAGAGGATGGCGGCGTAGACCGACGGAAGGTCGCCGCGCGTCTTCAGGAAGATCGTGGCGACGCGGGCGACGAGCGCGTCGGGCGGCGCGTCGGAGACCAGCTTCTGGCACAGCTTCCGGGCGAGGAAGCGCGCCGTTGCCGGCTGCCCGGCGAGGAGGTCCAGGACCTTCTCGCCGTCCTCGATCCCCCCGCCGGCGGGGATGACGTGGCCGAGGACCACCTTCTGCCCGCGATCGTGCGCGGCGTCCCGGTAGCGGAACGTCGCGGCCTCGCGCGGGCGCTCGATCGACCAGCCCGTGAAGCAGCGGGCCACCTCACGCACGTCCTCCTGGGTGTAGCCGCCGTCGACGCCGAGGGTGTGGAGCTCGAGGAGCTCGCGGGCGTAGTTCTCGTTGAGCCCGAGCTTCTCGCGTCCCCGCGCGCCGGGGGCCGCGTCGCCCCGGAGCGCCCTCCTCGCCCCGGCTCGCCGG
>CAYLNK010000377.1:0-5655 GCA_964384675.1 uncultured Holophagales bacterium
CCGTCGAGCTGGCGCTCGCCACCGCCCGGATCGCCCGTGAGGCCACGTCCGATCCCGGCTCGGGCCTGGTCTACGGACGGGTCAGCGCCGCCGAGGAGAGGCGGGAGCGCCAGGATCGAAGCGGGGGGGGAGCGTGAGCGCGCTCCCCGCCCCGTTCGCCGTGCACGACGCCCTTCCGTCCGATCTGGACGACATCGCGGCGCTGGAGCGCCGGGCCTTCCCGATCCCGTGGAAGCGGGAGTACTTCGCGGGCGAGGTCGGGGCCGCGTTCCGATTCAACCGGGTGATCCGGGCCGACGACGGGACGCTCGTCGGGTACGTCTTCTGCGCGTTCGCCGCGGGTGAGATCCACGTGAACAAGATCGCCGTGGCCGACAGGTGGCGGCGCCGCGGTATGGCTCACCGCCTGATGGCCGAGGTTCTCCGGTTCGGGCACGCGACCGGCGCCGACGAGATCTACCTGGAGGTACGCCCCTCGAACGACCCGGCCCGGCGGTTCTACGAGGGGATCGGCTTCGTCGACGCGGGCGTCAGGAAGGGCTACTACCTGGACGGCGAGGACGCCCTCGTGATGGTGCGCCGGCTGCCTTGACGGCCGCATCCCGCGAGGGGGAGACTCCAGGGGACCGAGGTCCCCAGAAGGAGGTGGCGATGCCGTCCTTGACCGAAGAGATCAAGCAGGAGCTTTCGGGCCAGAGCGAGGAGTTCCGGACACTCCTCCAGAAGCACCACGACCACGAGCGGCGCCTCGCCGAGCTCGCGTCGAAGACGTTCCTCTCGACGGACGAGGAGATGGAGGAGAAGCGCCTCAAGAAAGAGAAGCTCCATCTCAAGGACCGGATGGAGGAGATCGTCCGGGAGCACAAGGCCCGGATCGGCGTCGCGCATTAACGCGACGTGACGAAGCGCCTCGCTTGACCGACACGGTCGCTCCCCCGCGCCGCGGCGTCCGCCGCGGCGTTTACGTTCTACCCGCCCTGTTCACCGTCGGAAACATCTTCTGCGGCTACCTGTCGATGGACGCGGCGCTGAAGGGCGAGTTCCAGAGCGCCGCGATGATCCTGTTCCTGGCGGGGGTGCTCGACGGATTGGACGGCCGGATCGCCCGGATGACCGGTACGACCTCGGCGTTCGGGGAGCAGCTCGACTCGCTGGCCGACGTCATCTCGTTCGGCGTCGCCCCGGCGTTCCTCGTCTACCGGTGGGGGCTCCTGGCGTTCGACCGGCCCGGCCTCCTGGTCTCGTTCCTGTTCGTGGTCTGCGGGGCCTGCCGGCTGGCCCGCTTCAACGTGCAGGTGCACACCGTCGACAAGCGCCACTTCGTCGGGCTCCCGATCCCGTCGGCGGCGGGGGCGCTGGTGGGGCCCATCTGGGTTTTCCCTGAGCCGCTCGCCGACCACCGGTTCCAGATCGCCTACCTCGTGATCACCGTCGTGCTGTCGTACCTCATGGTATCGACCTTCCGGTACCGCTCCTTCAAGGACCTCGACCTCAAGTCGAAGCGCTCCCCGCTCTTCGTGCCGATGGTCGCGATCGTCCTGGCGGCCCTGGTCTACTTCCAGCAGCGCGCCCTGACGGTCCTCCTGGTGGTGTACGCCGTCTCGGCGCCGGTCGCGAAGCTGGCCTCCGTGCTGGCGCCCCGCCGGAAGGAGGCCGCGTGACGCGTGCCGGTGGCGTACCGATCGCGATCGTCGACCCGACCAGCCTCCTCGGACGGGACGTGAAAGCCGTGCTTTCCGAGCGGGGCTTTCCGTTCTCGAAGGTCCACCTCTTCCACAGCGCGGGCAGCGAGGGGACGCTCGCCGCCGACGACGACGAGGTCGCCTTCGTCGCCCCGCTCACCCCCGACGCGCTCGACACCAGCCGGGTCGCGTTCTTCTGCGGGCGCGCCGAGGGGACGTCCCGCTTCCTCGCCACGCGGACGCGTGACGGCTGCCTCGCGATCGACCTGTCGGGCGTCCGCACCGGCGGCCCGTTCGCGACGCCGGACGGCGCCCTGCGTCCCGACGTCCCGCTCCTCCTGACCTACGACCCGACCGCCTTCGTGGTCGCCGAGACGCTGCGCCTCGTCGACGCGCTGGCGCCGATCGCGGCCGTCACCCTGGCGGTCGACCGGCCGGTGAGCGAGCTCGGGAAGGCCGCGCTCGACGAGCTGTTCCAGCAGGCGATCGCCCTCGCCGCGTTCCGGCCCCTCCCGAAGGAGGTCCTCGGCGCGCAGGCCGCCTTCAACATCCACGTCCCCACCGACAGCGCGGCGTACGAGCGGCGCGTGGCGACCGACGTGAGGTCGCTCCTGGGCCGCGATCTGCCGGTGTCCGTGCTGTCCGCGCGCGCCGGCGTCTTCCACGGCCAGCTCATCCGCATGGAGCTCCGTTTCGACGGGCCCGCTCCGGTCCGGGACTCCGTACGAGGGGCCCTGTTCGCGCCGGGAACCGAGCTGGAGGACGTCGATCCGGAGACCCTCTCGGGCCCCGTCGAGAGCGCCGCGCGTGACGAGACTCTGGTCCTGCGAGTCGAGTCGTCGGACGCGACCGTCCGGATCACCCTCGCCTCGGACCACCTCCGGCGGGGCGCCGCGCGACTGGGCGTCCGCCTGGCGGAGGAGTGGCTGCGAGCCTCGGGCCTCGACCCCCGGTCGCCGAGCTAGAATAGAAAATCGGGACCTGACCCCGGTTCTCCGGAGAGAGAAGAGGTGCCTGACCCCGGGGGTCAGCGCTTCTTTCCGGCGGGCTTCGGCTTGGCCGCGGGCGGCGGAGGTGCGGCGACGGTGGCCTCGACCTCCGGTCCGTCCACCACCTTGCCGTCGGGGAGGGACATCTTGTAGCTCACGAAGACCTTCGGCCGGCCTCCCGAGACGCGGATGGGACCGGCGGTGTTCGCCTCCTCGGGCGCCCAGAAGTTCTCGAACAGGTGACAGACGACCGCTCGGCCGAACGGCGCGGGGCGGCCGCCGTCGGAGTCGCGTGTGGCGAGCTCGAACCGGTCGAAGTCCCCCGGTCTCACGTTGAGGATGGTCCCGCCCTCGACACGCACCTTCACGACGTTGTTGAAATGGGACAGCTCGGAAGGTGACGGTCCGGCGTTCGTGACGCGCAACGAGAAGTCCGTGGTGCCGCGCGCCGAGGCGCCGGGCAGGATCTCGACCGTGAGCCGCGGGTCGTACGGCTTTCCGGAGAGGATCGCGCGGAGCGCCGGGAAGCCGAGGAGGTGCCCGTCGCGCGGGACACCGTCGAGGACGAAGACGCGGCCCCTGTAGTTCGGTCCGCCCCACCGCGTCACGCCGGACATGACCTTCACCGCGTCCGAGAGCGTGAGGATGTGGAACAGGCCGTGCCCGCCCGAGATGCTCAGCAGGTTCGGCTGCGATTCGAGGCCGAGCCGCGGCTTGAACTTGTAGATGTTCCCCGGCTCCGCCGACAGCACCTGGCCGAAGTCGAAGTCGAGGTTCCGGTCCTCGGAGAGACGGTCGATCTCTCCGTCGTGCATCCGCTTTCCGTCCCCGTCCTTGCCGCCCCGGCCATAGCCGCCCAGCACCATCATCAGCCGGTACGGCACCGGGAACGAGCGGGCCGCGGCCTCGGTCAGCTCCGTGACCATCCGGTCCCCCGTCTCGGGGCGGCGCCCGAAGCCGAAGACCAGCGCCTCGTCGACGGCCCCGGCGAGCGGCTTCCAGGCCTCCGGGCTCGCGCCCGAGGGGAGAGTGACCGAGATCGGCAGGGCGAGCGTCTTCCGGAGCCCGCGGAGGAGGTCGGCCAGGATCGGGACCGTCGTCGGCGAGGGAGCGGGAAGGACGTGGAGGTGGACCCCCACGACGTCGCCCCAGGTGCGAGCCTCGCTGACGATCTTCCGGAGCGGCCCGCTCCAGCCTTCGGCGACGGCGTCGCCCTTCCCCCTGATCAAGGCCTCGGTTCCCGGCTCCCCCATCAGGACGAGGATGACCGGCCTGGTGAGCTTCTCGGGTGGCGGGGGAAGGGGCGTGAAGCGCCCCGCGGTGGAGAGCGTGGCTGCGGCCACGTAGAGACGGTCGATCCCCATGGCGTCGAGGTCCGGCAGCACGCCGGCCGGAACGTCGATCGGCGCCTCGGCGAGGAGGATGGCGTCCCCCTTCGCGGGGATGCCGGGCGGGCCGGGCTTGCCGGACCGGGTGGCGGCCCGGCCCGAAGCCGGAGACGACGCGGGCGGCGCGCTCTCCTTGCGACAGGCCGGGGCGAGGAGGACCACGAGGAGCCCCGCGCAGAGGAACCGGTTGATGTGGATCACAGTGGCGTGATTTTACCCGAGCGCGGGCAGGACGAAGCCGATCGACAGCCCGCCGTCCGGCCGCGGCCTGGCGAAGACCCGTCCCGAGTGGCGCTCCACGGCACGCCGGGTCGCCGCGAGACCCATCCCCGAGCCCCTCGACTTCGTGGAGAACGCGGGCTCGAACAGACGCGGCAAGGCCTCGGCCGACACCCCCGGGCCGTCGTCCTCGCAGCGGAACCGGACCCCGGGACGGCCGTCGGAAAGGGGCTCGGGCTCCGCGGACAAGCGGATCGCGCCGCCGCGGTCACCGATCGCCTCGACCGCGTTCAGCACGAAGTTCGTCAGCGCGTCACGCACGAGCGGACGATCGAGCTCGACCATGGGGAGATCCGGCTCGACGGAGACCTCGACCGTGAGGCGCTCCTTTCCGCGGAACCCCGCCGCCACCTCGTCGAGGAGCGCGCCCACGGCCTCCCGGTCGAGCGGGATCCGGTCGAGAGCCTGCAGCCCCGAGAAGCGCGAGAGGCGGCCCGTCCGCTCGCTGAGCACCTCCACCTGGCGAAGCACGTTCGTCGCGGTCGACGCGATGACCTCGGCCGAAGGCGTCTCGCCGCGGGCCTGGAGCCGCAGCAAGCGCTCGGCCGCGAGACGGATCGGTGTGAGCGGGTTCTTCACGTCATGGGCGATCGCCCGCGCCGCCTCCACCCAGGCGCCGAGCCGATCGGCCCGAACGAAGTCGGTCAGGTCCTCGAGGAGGAGCAGCGACCGATCCACGCCCTCGTCGACGGGGAGCGCCGCGATCACCACCCGGAAGACGCGCTCCGAGCCACCTTCGCCGACCGTGATCCGGGTCTCGTACGGACCAGACCGGAGCCGCCCCCGACCGAGAGCTTCCCGGAGGGGCGTCCACGCCGGAGCGGCGACCCGCGAGGGGAGATCGCCACCGGGCAGGAGCGCGTCCGCGGCGGGGTTCGCGAGGAGCACGGAGCCGTCGGCGGGACGGAAGACGAGGACGCCGGCCGTCAGGTTCGAGAGGAGACCGACCGCGGCCTCGCGCTCGCGGGCGAGCGACTCGGTCCGCTCCCGCACGCGCCCCGCCATCGTCTCGAAGGCGTCGACGAGGCGCGCGAGGTCGGCGGCGGCGGGCCGCTCCAGGCGCGGCACCGGCACGCCCGAGCCGATCCGCTCGGCGCTGGTGATCAGCTGGGCGACCGGACGCCCCAGCGAGAGCGCGGCCCGGCTCCCCAGGCCGAACGCCAGGAGGGCGACGCCTACCGTGAAGAGGACGAGACCGTCGACCGGTGCCCGCGCTGCCTCGTCCTCGGCCACCGCCACCGCGAGTGCCTCGTCCGGCGAGAGAGCCTCGGCCGCCTCGACGAATCGCGGAACCCCGGGCCGCCCGCGAGCGGCCAC
>CAYLNK010000378.1:0-5649 GCA_964384675.1 uncultured Holophagales bacterium
CGGAACCGGCATCCGCATCGACCCGGACCCCCCATGCGAGCGCGGCGGCCGCGGCGGCGCACGGTCCCGGCACGGCGCAGGCGCGTGCGACCTCCTCACCCGCGTTCCCGTACAGCACCCAGGCGTCCACGCGAGACGGGTCGCGCCTCACGACCTCCGACAGGAGCGCAGCCGCCAGCACCGGCCTGTTCCCTTGCGACAGGACGAGCCGGGCCCGATCGACGAGCGCGTCGATCGAGGTCGAGGCGTCGTCGAGAACGAGGAAGGCGTCGGACTCGGCCCAGCCGCGGAGCGGGCCGGCCTCGATCCGGACCGAGCCGCCCCGGCGCTCGAGCTCCGCCGCGGGGCGGCTCGCCGCGAGGCGTCCGGTCACGCGGCTCCGGGTGGACGGACCCTCCGTCACCGCGACCGCGCGGACCGAGACCAGTCGTGGACGTGAATCGGTCTCCGTGGCCTGGGCCACCGCGGCGAGGAGCAGGGGCAGGAGCAGGATGAAGATCGCCAAGAGGAGCCGCAGGACCGGGGCGATCAGGCGTCGCGTCATCGAAGTCCTCCTGGCGCGGGAGCCGCCCGCGCCGCCCCGCCCTCTTCAAGCGGCGTGCCGCCCCAGGGGCCCGCACGGGGAGCGATGAGGCGAGAATCGGAGCCTTTTTCTCCGAAACGGAGAATGGCGGCTTACGGCGGACCGTCCCCGACCGGCACGCGTCTTGAAACGTGACGGGGCGCGTCCCGCCCGAGGGGCCGCAAGGAGTGAACGATGAGCGCCGCCGAGATCCCGCCTCCGACCCCCCTTCCACCGCTCGCCCCCGTCCCCGTCCCGCCGCACGGCGACGAGCCCTCCGGCGTCCGGGCCCGCCTGCGCGCCCTCCGGGGCGACGGTGACTGGATCCACCGCGTCCCCGTCCGCTCGCTCCTCGTCGGCGCGGCCCTCGTGGCCGCCGCGATCTGGACCGCGCGGGCCACGACCGGCGCCTTCCGCGGCGTCGAGCCGGGCCACGTCGGCGTCGTGGTCAACAAGGTGCGCGGCACCGTGAGGACCGTGCCGCCGGGCACGCACTTCCTGCCTCGGGCTCTCTACGACCTGACGGCCGTTCGCGTCTCGGACCAGCTCCTCACCGGGAGGGCCGGAGCGTTCTCGGTCTCGACCCACGACGGGCTCGCCGTCGCGCTCTCGATCCAGGCGCGCTGGGCCATCGACCGCACGCGCCTCGACGCGTCCTGGGCGGCGCTCCCACCCGATCCCGCCGTCGAGCTGGTGGCTCCGGTCCTGGTCTCGGCGTTCCGGGCAGCCGCACCCGCCTTCGACGGGGCCGCGCTCGTCGCCGAGAAGAGGGACGAGCTCGCAGCCGCCGCCGGGAAGCGCGCCGCCTCGCTCCTCGCGGGGTCCGGGATCGTCCTTCGGGACGTGACCGTGGCGGACGTGAAGCTCCCCGCCGAGGTCGAAGCGGGGCGTCTGGCGCTCCTCCACGGAGCGCAGGAGCTGGAGCAGAAGGAGGCGACCCTCAAGCTGAAGGCACGCGACATCGAGCAGACGAAGCTGGAGGCCGAGGCCGTCAAGGCCCGGGCCGAGAAGGCCGCCGAGACCGAGGCCGCACAGAAGCTGATCGCCGCGAAGGCGGAGTCGGACGCGATGCTCTACATCCTGCCCCTCAAGGAGAAGCTCATCGCCCAGCGCGGTCTCGAGGCCGAGGCCGACAAGGCGCAGCGGCTCAAGCAGGCGGAGGCCGAGGCCGCGGCCGGCAAGATCGCGGTCGAGGCCGAGGCCGCCAAGCGGCGAACGCTCGCCGACGCCGAGGCGTACGCCGTCCGCACCACGTCCCTCGCCCAGTTCGAGAGCCTCAGGCGCGAGGTCGAGCTGATCCAGGCGAACCCGGTCTGGGTGTCGAAGACCTTCGCCGAGCACATCTCCGACAAGGTGCAGGTGATCCTGACGCCCCAGCTCTCCTCCAACGTCTTCACCGACGAGGTGCTCAAGCGCGTCGCGAACGGGAAGCCGGCCGTCGCGCGGACGGATCCAGACGCCCTCACGGCCCGCTCGACGGGACCGGACGACGGCGACGGCGAGGCCCGCACCGACGGCTCGAGGTGATCCGATGCGCCCCGTTCTGCTGCTCCTCCTGCTTCCCTCCGCCCTCGCGACGGGCGACGTCTTCGTGGCGGACCGGAACGTGGCGCTCCGCGACTCCCCCGCCCCGCTCGGACGTGTCGTCGCCCGCCTCCCGATCGGGGCTCCCGCGATCCTCCTGGCCCGGGACGGCTCGTGGCTGCGGGTGGAGGTTCCGCTCGCGAGCCGCTCCGGCTGGATCTCGGGCGGCGCGGCGGCGTTCTTCGAGGACGGACCGCGGGCCAGCCACGAGATGGCGGTGGTGGGCCGGTTCCTCTCCGGCGATCCCGCTCGGCGACCGCTGGCCGCCGCCCTCCTCTACCGTGCCAGCGAGCGCCTGCGTCGCGAGGGGCGGCCCGATCCCCGCACCGAGGTGGTGCTCGGCGAGACTGCCGAAGCCCTGGCCGGTACGGAGGCGGCCGCCGGGCTTCCCGGCGTCGTGTTCACGTCCCGCTTCGATCCCGTGACGGGCGCCTCGGTGGACGTCTACGACGGGGAGGCGTTCCGCGAGGCCCTCGAGTCCCTCGGCTGCGCGGAGTCCGGCGACGATGGCCTCAGGGACCGCGCCCGGGCCGGGATCCTCCGGTCGCGCTTCCCGTTCCCCTCGTCGACGCTGGGCGGGCTCCTGGAGGAAACCGGAGCGTGGCTCGAGCTGGTCGAGACCTCGTCCGAGCGGGACCCGCGTGGGACCGGTCCGACGCGCCTGGCGCAGGCCGCACCGCGCCTCGCCCGCCTCCTCCTCGCCACCGCGCGGTTCCGCGACCTCGAGAGCCTCGCGATGCGCCTCGAGAGCCTCACCGCGCGGCACCCCGACCTGGCCGGCGTGATGGCGTCGCCGCGCGAGCTGGTGACCGCCATGCGCGGCGACGGCTCCGCGCCGTTCCCCCAGACCGCCTTCGGCACGATCGGGCCGCTCCCCCTCGTCGCCGCGATCGACGGAGAGCTGGGCGCCCTCCACCTGCGGGTGACCTCGGCGGGCCCCGGAGCGACCTCTCGCCTGGTCCCGGGACCCGTCCTGCCGGTGCCGGGCTCGCTCCGCCTGGCGCCCGACGGCCGCACGGCGAGCTGGCTCGAGGTCGCGAGCCCGACCCGGATCGTCCCGGCGGTCGTCTCGCTCGACGGCGACGCCGCATCGCCCCCCGACACCGCGCTCCAGGCGGGTGGACGCCTGGCGCGGGATCGCGAGCGGAAGTACGTCGTGGCCTCCCGCGCGGGATACGACACCACGGGGCAGCGCCTCGCGTTCGCGGTGAGGGCCTGGGACGACACGCCACCTTTCGAGGCACGGATCGCGGTGCTCTCCGTCCGGACGGGCCAGCTGATCCTGGAGGCCTCGAGCTCGACGCCGAGCCAGGCGCGCTACCGTGAGGCGATGGCGCCTCCCCTTCCCCGACGCGCTCCGCGTCAGCCCGCGCGGTGAAGGTCCAGCCAGTGGAACGCGGCCAGGACCAGCGCGTGCCGGATCGCGCCCGACCTCACCAGACCCGGTAGCGCGGCGGCGCGAACGATCTCGACGGTCAGGTCCTCGCCGGGGTCTGGCTGCACGGGCGACGTGAGCACGGCGCCCTCGGCCAGGAACGTCGTGCAGACGTTCGACTGGACGGCGGGGTTCGGGTCGACGACCCCGAGCTGCCGCCAGACGGGCGCCTCGTAGCCGGTCTCCTCGCGCAGCTCGCGCCGGGCCGCGTCGAGCGGCGAGGCGTCGCGCGCGTCGACGCCCCCGCCGGGGATCTCCAGCGTCTCGCTCGCGGACCCGACGCGGTACTGGCGGACCAGGACGACGAGGCCATCGGGCGTGAGCGCGATCACGTTCACCCAGTCGCTCCCGTCGAGGACGTAGAAGGCGTGCGGGAGACCGGTGCGCGGCGAGCGGAGCGTGTCGCGCCGGATCGTGAAGACCTTGAAGTCGCCGAGCCGCTCCCGGGACAGGAGCGGCCACTCGCCCGGCACGGTCAGCTGGCCCCGAACCCCATGATCACGTACGAGCCGCTCTTGGTGTCCCGCTTCAGCTGCAGGAGCCTCTGCTTCTCGGCGGCCTCGAGCAGCTCCGAGAACGTACGGAAGCCGTAGTACGACTCGTTGAAGCTGGGGTTCTTGCGCTGCATCGTCTGCTTGACCATCGAGCCCCAGAGCACTTCCTTGCTCTCCCGCTTGAGGGCCAGGATGGAGTCGACGAGGAGCTGGAACACCTCGGCGGTCTTCTCGGGAAGGCCGGACACCATCGGGACCTTCACGCGCTCCCGCACCAGGTCCTCGTAGTAGAGGAACTCGTCGCAGTTGTCGATCAGGAGCTCCGAGGTCGAGCCCTTCACGCCGAAGCCGAGGACCTGCTTGTTGTTCTCCTTCAGCTTCGAGACCAGAGGCGAGAAGTCCGAGTCGCCGGAGCCGATGACGAAGACGTTGATGTGCCCCTTGTTGGAGGCCAGGTCCATCGCGTCGACGACCATCCGGATGTCGGCGGAGTTCTTGCCGGTGAGCCGGTGCTGGGGGATCTCGACGAGCTCGAAGGCGGATTCGTGGAACGCCCGCTTGTACTCGGCGTATCGGCTCCAGTCGGCGTAGGCCCGCTTGATCACGATCTTCCCCTTCTCGAGGAGCCGTGAGATCAGGAGCTTGACGTCGAACTTCTGGTGCCCGGTGTCGCGGAGCCCGATCACGACGTTGTCGATGTCGATGAAGAGCGCGAGGCGCTGCTCCTCCTGGTTCAGGCTCCCCTGAGGCGCGGAGACGACGGTCTCCATCACGGTGACCTGCGGCGCCTGGGGAGGCAGGAAGTACGGGACGGGCGGCGGCTCGGGGGCCCGGGCCTTGGCTGGCTCGGGAGCGCGGGGCTTGGGGGCCTCGGGAGCCCGGGCCTCGGCGGCGCCGTTCTCGGCACCCGCGGCGCCACCCCGCCCTCTCCCCCGCCGGCGGCGGCGCGCGGCAGGCTTGTCGGTCTTCTCGGTCTTGTCGGACATGTCGGCGGTTTCGGCAGGAGGGTGTGGTATGGGTTTCGTCAAACCTTCGGATTGTACCCCCGTGCGAGAATCGGGTGTGCCGGCCCCCACACTCCCCGACCTCCGCACCCGGGCGCTCCTCTTCGACCTGACGGGACGCGCCGAGATCGCGATCGCCGGAAAGGACCGCGCCGCGTTCCTCCACGGCCTCGTCACGAACGACGTCAAGAAGCTCGGGCCGGGCGAGGGGTGCCACGCCGCCTTCCTGACGCCGAAGGGGAAGATGCTCGCCGACCTCGTCGTCCTCGCGACGGGGGACGAGATCCTGCTCGACGCCGAGGCGCCGCTCGCCGCAACGCTCGACGGGCTCCTCCGCAAATACCACTTCTTCCACGAGGTCACTCTCGAGGACCGGACCGCGGCCCGGGCCGTCCTCCACGTCGAGGGCCCGTCGACCGCCGCGCTCCTGGCGTCGCTGGGCCTCTCCCTCCCGGCGGCGCCGCACGCCAGCGCCAGAGCCGCGATCGCCGGCATCGACGTCCTCCTCGTCGCGGAGTCGCGCGCGGGCTCGCCCGGAGATGCGGCCGAAGCGCCGCCGCCGCCGCCGAG
>CAYLNK010000379.1:0-5647 GCA_964384675.1 uncultured Holophagales bacterium
GCCCGGGAGCCCGACGCCGCGCGCCGACGGCTCGGCGTGCTGCCCGACGCGACGGGCCTCTATGCGCGACTCACCGGCCGCGAGCAGATCCGGTACGCGGGCGAGCTTCACGGGCTGCGAGGCCAGAGCCTCGCCCACGCGGTCGACGGACTGGTCGACGCGCTCGGGCTGGACGCCGTCGCCGATCGGGCCGCGGCCGGCTACTCGGCCGGCGAGCGCCGCAAGGTGGCCCTGGCGCTGGCCCTGGTCCACGACCCACCGAACGTCGTCCTCGACGAGCCGACGACGGGCCTCGACGTGATGAGCGCCCGGGCCGTGCGGACACGCGTCCGGCAGATCGCCACGTCGGGACGGGCCGTGCTCTTCTCCAGCCACGTCCTCTCCGAGGTGGCGCTCCTTTGCGACCGCGTCGTCGTGCTCGCCCGCGGTCGCGTCGTGGCGGAGGGGACGCCGTCGGAGCTGCTCGCGTCGACCGGCACGGCGGACCTCGAGGCCGCCTTCGTCTCGCTCATCGGCTCGGAGGAGGGTCTGCTGTGAACGTCCATCCCGTCCTCGCCGTCCTGCGCAAGGAGCTCCTCGACGCCGCGCGCGACCGGCGCACCGTGGCGAGCGCTCTACTCTTTCCCGTCCTCGGACCGCTGGTCGTCGGCGTCGCGCTCTCGGGGCTCGCCCGCGGACGGGTCGACCGTCCACTGGTCGTCCCCGTGGCGAACGCGTCCGCGGCGCCGTCGCTCGTGGCGTTCCTCGCGCGGAGCCGCGCGGTGGTCGCGCCGGCTCCGCCCGATCCGCGGGGCGCCGTCCGCCGGGGCGAGATCGACGTCGCCCTGGTGGTCGATGGCGCCTACGCGGGGGACTTCGCCGGCTCGCGCCCCGCCCGGGTGGAGCTGGTCCACGACGGAACGAGGAGCCGCTCGGCCTCCTCGGCGCGGCGCCTCGGCGCCCTGCTCCAGGCGTACTCGCGAGAGACGGGCGAGACGAGGCTTCTCGCTCGAGGCGTCAGCCCTCGGATCACGCGGGCGCTGCGCGTCGAGGAGGTCGACCTTTCCACCGCGGCCGCGCGCGCCGGCTTCGCTCTCGCCACGGTGCCGGTCTTCCTCCTGGCCGCCGCCTTCGCGTCGGGGATGGGCGTGGCGGCGGACGCGACCGCGGGCGAGCGCGAGCGCGGGTCGCTGGAGCCGCTCCTCCTCTCCCCCGCGCCTCCGTTCGCGCTGGCGCTCGGCAAGTGGCTCGCCGCCGCGACCGCGGCCGTGGCCGGGACCGCGCTCACCCTCCTGGTGATCGCCCTGATGCTCCGCTGGGAGGGGGTGCAGGCCCTCGACGTCCCGCTCGGACTCGGGGCCGCGGACGCCGCGAGGCTGGCCGCCCTCCTCGTGCCCCTCGCGCTCCTCGCCGCCGCCCTCCAGCTCCTGATCGGGCTGACGGCGCAGAGCTACAAGGAGGCCCAGACGCAGCTCTCGCTGCTCCTCCTCGCCCCGATGCTGCCGGGCTTCCTGTTCGCGTTCGGGGCCGTGACGGCGGCGCCGTGGATGGAGCGGGTCCCGGTGCTCGCCCAGTCCCTCCTGGCGGCGGAGGCGCTGCGCGGCGAGGCCCTGTCCGTCGCGTCCCTCGCCCTCCTCGGCGCGATCACCGTCGCAACGGCGCTGGGGGCGGTCGCGGCAACCGCATTCCTCCTCCGCCGCGAGCGGATCGTCCTGGGCCGGTGAGCGATACCCTCGAGCCCGATGCCGCGGTCATCGCCGAGCCGCTCGCGGGGACCCGGTCCGAGACGATGAGCCGGGCCGAGCGCGAGGCGCGCTTCTCGCGGATGCTGGACGAGCACGGCGGCGCCCTGCGCCGCCTCGCCGCGAGCTACGAGCGGGATCCGGCCCGACGGGAGGACCTGGTGCAGGAGATCGCGCTCGCGATCTGGCAGGCCCTTCCCGGCTTCCGCGAGGAGTGCTCCGAGCGGACGTTCCTCTTCCGTATCGCCCACAACCGCGGCCTCAGCCATGTCTGGCGGCGGCGGGCGACCCGGGGCCAGGCCGACCTCACCGAGGCCGAGCCCGTCGCCGACTCGGGCGAAGGGCCGGAGAGCCGCGCCGAGGGAAACGAGCGGCGCGCGCGGCTCCGCGAGGCCGTCCTCGCCCTGCCGATCGGAGCACGGCAGGTCATCACCCTCACGCTCGAGGGCCTCAGCCAGCGGGAGATCGGCGAGGTCCTCGGGATCAGCGAGACCAACGTGGCCGTGCGCGTCAGCCGCGCGCGACGCCTTCTGCAGCAGGCGCTGCTCGAGCGGGGGACGCGATGAGCGAAGCAGACGACGAGCTTCTCGAGTGGACACGCGACTGGCAAGCCGCCGAGCCGGACGGGAACCCCGCCGACCTTCGTCGCCAGGTGGCGAGACGGAGCCGCGGCCTCGCGGCCCTGACCGCCGGCGAGGCGCTGCTGTCCGCCGGCTTCGCGACGGCGCTCGTCCGGCTCGCCCTGAGGCCGGGCCACCCCGCCGACGTGCCGCTCGCGATCGGGCTGCTGCTCGTCATCGGCCTGGCGTTCGGCTTCTCCCTCTGGAACAGGCGCGGCCTCTGGCGGCCGAGGGCGGACACCGTGCGGGCCAGCCTGGAGCTCTCCCTGCGGCGCGCGCGGCGCCGGCTTCGGGGCGTCGCGGCGGGCTGGGGCGTGCTGGGGCTCGAGGTGCTGCTTCTCCTCCCGTGGGCGGTCGTCCGCACGGAGCGGCTCGGGTCGCGAGCGGGGGCGCTCCTCTTCCTGGCGGCCATGGCGGGTGGAGCGGCCTGCGTCCTCGTGACGCTCGCTCGGCGCACCCGACGCGAGATCGAGGAGCTGGAGGCGCTGGAGCAGAGCCTCCGGGAGGGATGACCGACCGCCCCTCGGCGCTCCCCCTGCTATCTTCCCGGGCGCCATGCCGCTGACGACGTTCGACCTTTCCGTCCGGTTCTTCCTCCAGCTGGTCTTCATCCTCGCGGTCTGCCAGGCGACGAGCTGGCTCTTCCGCAAGCTCGGGCAGTCCCAGGTCGTGAGCGAGATGATCGCCGGCGTCCTGATGGGCCCCTCGCTCCTGGGATGGCTCTTCCCATCGATCCAGGCGTATCTCTTCCCCAAGGCCTCGATGCCGATCCTCTTCGCGGTGGCCCAGGTCGGCCTCGTCCTCTACATGTTCCTCGTCGGGATGGAGTTCGACCTCGACCTGATCCGGAGCCGGGTGAGGAGCGCCGCCTTCGTCTCGTCGGCCGGGATCCTCGTCCCGTTCGTCCTCGGTGCCGTGGTCGCGGTCCAGCTGGTGAGGCATCCGGAGATGGGCCTCTTCGGCGCGCGGGTCTCGACCCCGCAGGCGATCCTGTTCCTGGGCGCCGCGATGTCGATCACGGCGTTCCCGATGCTGGCGCGCATCATCCACGAGCAGGGTCTCTCTCGGACCGCGCTCGGCACGCTCACGCTGGCGGCCGGCTCGATGGACGACGCCGCCGCCTGGTGCCTGCTCGCCGTGGTGCTCTCCGCGTTCGGGAACGACCCCGCCGTCGCGGTGCTCGCGATCGGGGGCGGCGGCGTCTTCCTCGCGCTGATGCTCGGCCCCGTCCGGCGGCTCCTCCGCCCGATGGGCGAGCGGGTCGAGAGGGAGGGCTCGCTCCCGGCGCCGGTCTTCACCCGGGTCCTGATGCTCCTGATGCTCGGGGCGTTCATCACCGACGCGCTCCGGATCTACGCCGTCTTCGGCGCGTTCCTCACCGGGGCCGCCATGCCGAAGGGCCGCTTCGAGGAGGAGGTCCGCAAGCGGGTGGAGCCGCTCACCGTCGGGTTCCTCCTGCCCCTCTTCTTCGTCTACTCGGGGCTGAACACCAAGATCGGCCTGGTCTCGACGCCGGCGCTCGCCGGGCTGGCCGTCGTGATCCTCCTCGCCGCGTGCCTCGGGAAGGGCCTCGCGTGCTGGGCCGCCGCCCGGCTGAGCGGGGAGTCGTCGCGCGACTCGCTGGCGACCGGCATCCTGATGAACGCCCGTGGCCTCATGGAGCTGATCATCCTGAACATCGGCCTCGAGCGCGGCATCATCCAGCCCACGCTGTTCACCATCATGGTGCTGATGGCCGTGGTGACGACGCTCATGGCGACGCCGCTCTTCGAGCGCGTGTACCGGCGGACCGCGCCGGCCCCCGAAGACCGCGACCTCGCGTCGGCGCGTCCCTAGGCGACCCGAGGACATGGCCGAACGGAGTCCGTATCTCCGCCTCTTCGCGAAGGCGGCCCTCGTCGTCGGGCCGCTCGGCTTGATCGCCATCGCGACGCAATACCCGCTCCGGCGCGCCGAGGCCACGGCGTACGCCGCCTCCCGTCCGTGCGGGCCCGGCGTCACCGACTCGTCGGGCTGCCGGCTCATGACGTCCGCCCGTCTGGTCCTGGTCGACTGCCCGCGCGACCGGTCGATGGAGTCGTGCCAGCTCGAGCTGCGGGTGGACGGAGAGCGCCGCTACGTGCGCCTGCTCCGCGCCACGAGCTCGCTCTTCAGGCCAGGCGACACTCTCCGTGTCGAGGTCTTTCGCGGGATCCCGACCGCCGTGGAGGTGGAAGGCGTCCTCGAGCGGGGCTACGGATCGCCCGACATGGCCATGCGCACGATGGAGATGACGGCGATCGGGACCGTCGTCGCGATCCTGGCGGCGGCCGCCTATCTGGCAATGGCGAGAAGGAACGTCTAGGGCTCGGTCCAGGGGAGGTGCGGGAACGCCAGCGGGCCGATCTTCCGCTCCAGCTCGTAGACGACGTTCTCCCGCGCGTCGAGGGAGCGCGCCATCAGCTCGCGCCGCACCGCCGAGTCGGGCACGCGGCGGATCGCCGCTTCCGCTTCGTCGAAGAGCGGCCACGTCAGGGCGTGGAGCACCTCGTGGAACGCGTGCCGGCGGAGCGCGGCGAGCGTCTCCCCCTTCACGTACGACTCGTCGAACGAGACGAGCCACACCTTGCGGTCCTCGGTGCCCCGGAACGAGCGCTGGATGTCGAGGAGACCGACCTGCTCGCCCGGCGCTCCGGCGGACACGACGAACTCCAGGTCGAGGCGAAGGCGCTTCTTCACGTAGTCGAGAGCGCTCTTCACCCGATCTGCCTGGACCTGCTGGGAGGTGCGCCGGCCGGACGCCATGGGACGGGTATTCTGCCCGACTGCGGCGCCCGCGGGGTGTAGACGCTCAAGTCATTGATTCAAAAGCAATTAAATACGTCACGTCGGAGGCATCCGCTATGATTCCGACCCGTGATCCTGCGACTCGTTCCTTTCCTGGCGTGCTTGGCGGCGGGCCTCGGCGACGCGCTCTTCACGGCGTTCGGAGCGAACCTCCTCGATCGGCCGCCGGCTTCCGGAGGATCCGCGGGCACCGGACCCTCGCGGCGCGTGACGATCGAGGCGCTGCTCGCGGGCTCGGGCGGATCGGGCGCGCTGCTGACGCTCCAGGGCCGGGTCGAACTGCCCGCGACGCTGGCGCTCGCGGCGGCGACGGGGCTCCTCGTCGCCGTCGTGGTGCGGACCACCGTCCAGCTGATCGAGGAATCGAGAACGGAAGACTGAGCGCCGCCCGGCGCTCACCTCACCTCGACACGGACCTCCACCTCGCGGGCCCCGGCACGTCCGACGGGCTCGAGCGCGAGGCCCCGCAGCATCTCGCCG
>CAYLNK010000380.1:0-5637 GCA_964384675.1 uncultured Holophagales bacterium
CCGGCCACGAGCGCCACCTGGCCGGCCAGCGACAGGGGCCCGTCGCTCACGCCGCGCGCTCCTTCAGGTCGAGCCCCTTCCCGGCGAGCTTCTTCGCGCGGTAGGCGCCCCAGAGGGCCGCGCCGATGGCTCCCGCCAGGATCGACTGCGGGTGGCTCCTCACGTCGAGCGGGATCTTCTGCTCGGCGGCCGATTCGCGGAGCGCGGCGAGGAGCCCCTCGTCCGCCGCGAGACCGCCCGTCACCAGGAGGACGTCGGTGACGCCGGTCGAGACGACCAGGCGCACGCAGCGGCCCGCCATCGAGCGGTGGATCCCTTTCAGGATGTTCGGGATCGAGGCGCCGCGCGAGACCATGTTGATGACGTCGGTCTCGGCCAGCACGGCGCAGATGGAGGAGCACGTCTCGGGCTTGTCTCCCTGCACGGAGAGCGAGCCGATCTCGGCGAGCGTCACGCCGAGGTAGCGCGCGATGTTCTCGAGGAACTGTCCCGAGCCCGACGCGCACTGGCTCGTCATCCGGTAGCCGAGGACGCGCGCCGCGGCGTCCATCTTGATGGCCCGGGTGTGGAGCGCCCCGACGTCGAGGACCACGCGCGCCTCCGGCTCGAGGAAGAGCCCGCCCCGGGCGTGCGTCGTCATGCCGTAGAAGTGCCCGGTCCGGAACGGCACGCCGTCTCCCTCGCCCGTCGTCGCGACGTAGGCGAGGTCTCCACGCGAGGCGCCCGCCTCCGAGAGGACGTCCGAGAAGAGCCCCTCGGCCACCGCGATCGCATCCCGCCGCCGGATCCGCTCGCTCTGACCGGAGAGGAGCCGTGCCGAGCCGTCCGGCGCGGTCTCGGCGACGACGGCCTTGACCGACGCGGAGCCGACGTCGAGCCCGGCGGTCAGCATTCCGCCCGCGGTCACGCGGCCGCCCGTGTCGCGTCGCGATACGCGAAGAGGGCGGCGCCGAGCGCGCCGGTGTAGATCGAGTCGTCGGAGATGTTCATCGACAGCTCCCCGTAGTTCTCCGCAAGGAGGGTCTTCAGGACCGAGACCGCCGCGGGGTTCCGCGCGACGCCCCCGGTGAACGTGAACTGGTCCTTCACGCCGCCGGAGCGGGCGAGGAGCGACATCGCCCTGAGGATGATGGCGCGGTGGAGTCCGGCGAGGATGTCCTCCCGCTTCTCGCCGAGCGAGAGCCGCTCGCGCAGCTCGGCCCCCGCGAAGACCGTGCACGTGGAGTTGATCCGCGCGGGGCGCTCGGAGAGGCCCGCGATCGGCCCGAGCTCGTGGAGGCCGAGGTTCATCTCGTCGGCGATGTAGCCGAGGTACCGCCCGCAGCCCGCCGCGCACCGGTCGTTCATCTGGAACGACGTGACGAGGCCGCGGTCGTCCAATTGGATCGCCTTGGTGTCCTGTCCGCCGATGTCGAGGACGGTCCGGGTCGCCGGGAACATCGCGTGCGCGCCGAGGCCGTGGCAGAGGATCTCGGAGCGGATCTGCTTCTCCGGGAACGGCAGACGCTGCCGGCCGTAGCCGGTGCCCACGGTGCCGACCGATTCCAGGGGGTGGGCCGCGACGCGGCCCACCGCATCCGCCAGCAGCGCGTCGGGGTCCGCCAGCGCCAGCAGGGCCGCGCGCGCGTGGTCCTCGAAGCGGCCGCCCGCCTCGGAGGAGCTCTCGACGTCGAGGATCGCCTTGTCGAAGAGGCCCGCGAGCGTGTCGAAGCCGACCCCGCTCGCACGCGCCTCTCCTTCCGCGAGGGCCATGTACCGGCTGCCGGCGAGGTCGCGGAAGAAGTCGCTCTTCCGCCGCGCCCCCTCGGAGTAGAGCCCATCCACCTCCGCCTCCATCAGGGCGAGGATCCGCTCCAGACAGGCACGCGGGTTGCCGGCGCCGGGCGTGGGGAGGAGCCCGCTCACCCGCCGATCGAGCTCGGTCGCCAGCACCCGGAGCTGCGCGCGGTACTGCTCGGCCCGGAAGCGCCGCGCGAGCGCCTCCACCTGACGCTCGCGGCGATCGGCCGGGACGCCGGCCCGCGCGAGCTCGCCGGCGATCAGCGCGAAGCGGGTGTTCACGAGCGCCTCGTTGAGCGCCACGGTGCAGGCCACCTCGTAGTTGCTCCTCGAGTTCGTGATCCCGCGGCCGAGCGGCGCGCCGTCCTCGCCGAGGACGACGGCCTTGGTGGTGGTGGAGCCGAGGTCGATCCCGACGGTGTACCTCACGCCGTCCCCCCGGCCCGCTTCTGCCCGAGCATCTGGAAGTACGACTCGAGGCGGTTCTTGATGTTGGCGGCCGAGAAGTAGCGCGGATCGACGAGGTCGCTCTCGAAGAAGCCCCCCGGCCTGGCGGAACGGGCCTCGACCTCGCGCAGGATGTGGAGCTGTCCGGCGCTGAACGAGTTGCAGCTCTTGACCGAGTTGATGAGGAAGCCGTCGGCCTGGTAGTCGGCGACGTACTTCGAGAGGAGGTCGATCCGCGTCGGCAGGGAGAGGTTCGTGTAGCAGCCGAGGCAGTACTCCGCGAGGCTCTCGAGCGGACGGGACGGGTCGTGCCGGAAGCCGGTGTCGTAGACGCCGCCCACCTTCGCGTACGTCGACGCGACGGCCACCGCCCCCTCGTCCACGAACATCTTCCAGAGCTGGCGGAAGCTCGTCCAGTTGGGCGGGCCCTCCATCACGACACGGAACTTCTCCTCGCCCGCGTCTCCGTCCGGCGTGACCGGCCCCTTCCCGAGCCGGATCCGCTCGGCGATCTCCTCGCGCAGCATCCGGTAGTACGTCACCGCGTCCTCGGTGCCGCGGAACGAGCTGAAGATCGGCCCGACGTAGTAGACGGCGCCGAAGTACGCGTCGATCGGGGACGGCACGTGCTTGGCGGACTCGAGCACCCAGACCAGGTCGTCTTCCGCTCGCGCCGAACGCTCGAGGCACTCCTTGAGCCGTCCCTCGTCGTACGCCTTCCCGGTCGCCTGCTCGAGCGCGGGAATCACCTTCTCCTTCAGCTGCGCGACGACGTAGTCGCGCATCGCGTCGGTGATCTTGCCGTCCGCCTGGTACGGCACGTGGAGCATCGCGACGGGACACCCCCCGTACTCCTCGCGCAGGAGCTCGAACCACTTCATGAACGTGAAGCAGCCGGTGTACGAGAGGAGCAGCAGGTTCGGCTTCGGGAGGCGCTGGCCGGTGGGGCCGACGTTGCCCGAGCGGAGCATCCCGATGTCGCTCTTCACGTACGTGCAGACGTCCTCGGAGTGGCCGAGGCGCTCGGCGACCGAGATGTACTCGGCCGACTTGCCGCGCATCGCGGACTGGAGGGCGTTGATCTCGGGGAGCACCGGCAGCGCGTCGAAGGAGAGGAGGAGCTCGGTGAGGTTGCCGGGGACGAACGTGTAGACGCATTTCTCGCCCGACTCGGGGATGGCCGCGAGCCGGTCGAAGTGGCGCGCGATCATCTCCTTCTGGCGGACCTGGCTGTCGTCCTTGCGTGCGTCGTCCGCGGCGGGGGGCTTCCTGGCGGGGAGGCTCATCGCGTGCTCCAGAGCTTGATCGAGTCGGCGAAGGTGCCGGCCTGCTCCCTTATCACCTGGAACTGGCCGCTGTTCTCGGCGTACTTGAAGGCGGTCCACGGGACGCCCGCGCGCTCCACCGCCGCCACGGTCATCGGCTGGTCGAGGAGCGCCGGGTCGCAGAAGCTCGGGGCGCAGAAGAGGACGCCCTCGGCACCGCTCTCCTCGACGCGTTTCACCAGCTCGGCTCCCTTCTCTCCCTCGGCGACGTAACGCGTCGGGCTCGCCACGGCGTCGGTGAGGAACGCGGTGACGAGGTTCCCGAGCGGGTCGCCCCCGGTCGGGATGTCGGAGCGGAGGAACCGGTGCACCTGGACGAAGTCGTCGTCCACGATGTAGCAGCCGGCCCGCTCCAGCGTCTTGATCAGGCCGAGCGGCGGCTGCTCGCAGAAGGAGCCGGTCAGGAGGACGCGCGCCTGGTCGAGGGGCCGGCGCGTGGCGTCGGTCGCCGCGAGCTCCAGGTAGTCGCGGAGCATCGGGGTCGACTCCTCGACGGGGAGGACGAGCGCCGCGCGGAGGACGACGTACAGCTCGTGCGTCGGCACCTTCCACGGCTCCCGGCGGCGGAGGGCGTACAGCTCGCGGACGAGCCGCCGGTCCTCGTTGTAGAGCGAGAGGGAGCGGGCCAGCGCCTCGGGCCGGAGCGGCGCCGCGCCACGAGCCTCGAGGTCCTTCGCGAGCTGCTCCAGCTCGTGCCGGTAGAAGAGGCCGCCGAGTCCCGGCGTGAACTCCTGGGGCAGGTCGAGGTAGCGCACCAGGAAGCCCGGGAAGAGCGACTGCCACATCCCCGAGAGGTTCCGGATGACGTCGCAGATCGCCGGGAAGAGCATCCCGTCGAGACACGAATAGCTGCCGTTGAGGCCGAGCTCGATCGTGCTCCGCGGGATGTGGCAGATGTACGACTGGTAGTACGCGTCTCCCTTGATGATCTCGAGGTCCTCGCGCCCGCCCATGAGGCCGACGGGGAGCACGCCCTGCGCGTGGAGGAGCTCTCGTGGCACGTAGATCGGCATGAAGCCGACCGCGAGCCCGCCCGTCCTCTCCTTCCACGCGCGGACGGACGTCAGCCGGTCGTCGCGATAGAGGCGGTCGGCGCGCGCGACGAGGGCGGCGAGGCGCTCCGGGACGGCGGTCACGCGTTCCTCCAGACGGGCTTTCGCCTCTCGAGGAACGCGTTCAGCCCCTCCACGGCGTCGGACGTGGCCATCAGCTCGTCGAGATAGAGGCGCTCCATCCCCGGCAGCTCGGCGACGAGACGGGCGCGTAGCGCCGCGCGGACGGCCTTGACGGCGTACCGCACGCTCGACGCCGAGCGGGGGAGGAGGTGCTTGCGAGCCCACGCGAGGGCGGCCTCGGCCGGGTCGCCGTCGGTCACCTCGTCGACGAGCCCCATCGCCAGCGCCTCCTCGACGCCGACGGAGCGTCCGCTGACGCAGAGGTCCTCGGCATGTCGCCTGCCCACCCGCTCCGGCAGGACCACCGAGGCGACCGGCGCGAAGACGCCGAGCGCGATCTCCGGCTGGCCGAGATTGGCTCCCTTCGCCGCGAAGACGCGGTGACAGAGCGACGCCAGCTCGAGGCCGCCCCCCAGGCACTGTCCCCGCACGGCGGCGAGGACCGGGACGCCGGAGTCGACGAGGGCGAGGAGCATTCCGTGGAAGCGGGAGAGCATCCCGGCGACCGCTCCGGGCAGATGTTCCGGCACGCTCGCCCCGAACGAGAAGTGAGCGCCCGCCCCCTCCAGGCAGATCGCCGCGAGGCCGGGCGTCCGCTCGGCCTCCTCGAAGGCCGAGGCGAGCGCGTCCGTCAGCGCCGCGTCGAGGACGTTCCCCTTCGAGCCGCCCATCGTCAGGCGCCAGAGCGCGCCACCGTCGAGCCGCTCGATCGTCACCAGTCCGTTCATCGCGCCTCCTCGCGGGCGGGGGCCTCCACGACGTCGAGCTCGAGCTGCACGTACGGTCCCCCCGCGAAGCCGCTCGACCGGAAGAAGGCCAGCACCGGCACGTCCGCGCGACGCACCATCGTGCGCACCCGCGGGACGCCGAGCTCCCGGAACCGGCGCGCGGCCTCGGCCACCAGCGCGGCG
>CAYLNK010000381.1:0-5591 GCA_964384675.1 uncultured Holophagales bacterium
ACGCCGTCGACGCCGACGGCGTCGTCTACCCCGGCACGTGCCGCGCCGGGCTCCCGCCCGGCCGCGCCCCGCGCTCCACGCGGTTCCGCGTGACCGAGGGGACGATCGCGTTCGTCGACCGGATTCACGGCGCGATCGCCGAGGAGCCGTCGCGGACCGTCGGCGACTTCGTCGTCGAGCGCGCGGACGGGCCGTTCGCGTACCAGCTCGCCGTGGTCGTGGACGACGCGGCGCAGGGCGTGACCGAGGTGGTGCGCGGTGCCGACCTGCTGTCGTCCACGGCGCGGCAGATCGCCCTCCAGCGGGCCCTCGGCCTGCCGACGCCGTCGTACGCGCACCTTCCGCTCGTCGTCGCGCCCGATGGCGGCAAGCTCTCCAAGCGCGAGGCCGCGCTGCCGCTGCCCGACCTTCACGAGTCGCGGGTCCGCGAGACGCTCGCCCTGGCGCTCCGCCTGCTCGGCCAGGAGCCCGCCGACGGCCCGCCCCCGGAGATGCTGGCCGGGGCGCTGCGGCGCTTCGCCCCGGAGCGCGTCCCGACCGGGACGGTGCGCGCCGACGGGAGCGCCGTCAGGTCCGCGGTCCCTTGAAGAGCGCGCGAAGGTCCATCGACGGCGCGCTGAGCCGGCTCGCCATCGCCACGTAGCTCCGCGCGACTTCGTCCTTGCCGGCGCCCAGCACCGTCCCGACGAGGCCCAGCGCGCGCCCCAGCTCGTCCGGCGGCACCTTCGCGACGACGAGGCGCCAGATCGCCTCCTCCAGTACGTTGAACGCCGTCTGGATCTCGAAGAGGTCGAAGCCGGCCTCGAACCGCTCGCGGCCGATCCGCTCGGCGTGGGCCACGATCGGCGCCAGATCGGTGGTCTTCAGGCAGAGGAGGACGAGGTCGAAGAGGTCGGCCAGCCGCGTGCGTGCGGCGCCGGGGCCTCCCTCGCGGTAGTGGCGGAGCGCGGCGCGATCGAGGGCCCCGGTGGCCTCGTCGATCACGACCTCGCTCTGCGACTGGAGAAGGGCGATCAGATCCATCGACGCCTCCGCGGCCCGGGGGGCCGCACGTCGATCCTAGGCCCCGCCCCCCACCCCGCCGCCATCCAGCACCTGCTTCAGGCGCGCGGCGCCGGCGCGGCTCACCGGCAGGCGGGTGCCGTCGTGGAGGACGGCCAGCGGCGTCCCGCCCGGACCCGCTTCCAGACGCGCGAGGCGGTCCAGATTGACCAGGTACGACCGGTGGATCCGCACGAAGCGGCAGGGGTCGAGCTGCTCCTCCAGGCTCGAGATCGTCTGCTGCTTCAGGTGATCGCGCCCCCCGCTCCGGATCGCCACGTAGTCGTCCTCGGCCTTCACGTAGTCGACGTCCTTCAGCGGGACGATCGTCACCCGCGAGCCGTCCTTCACGGCGAGGCGGGTCAGGGCGCGGGGCGGCTCGATCCGGGGGAGCGCCACCTTCCCCCGCTGCGCGGCGACCCGCTCCCGCGCCCGTGCGAGCGCGGCGTCGAACCGCTCCCTCGTGAACGGCTTCAGGAGGTAGTCGACGGCATTCACCTCGAAGGCGCGGAGGGCGTACTGGTCGTACGCGGTCACGAAGATCACCGCGGGCCCCGGCTCGATCA
Source organism: uncultured Holophagales bacterium (assembly GCA_964384675.1). Taxonomy (GTDB): domain Bacteria; phylum Acidobacteriota; class Thermoanaerobaculia; order UBA5066; family UBA5066; genus CAYLNK01. The sequence goes on from CAYLNK010000381.1 coordinate 1,608, forward strand.
GCTCGAGCACCTCGAAGCCGTCCAGCTTCGGCATCTGCACGTCCAGAAACACCAGGTCCGGCCGTGCGCCGCCCTCGCCGGCGATCGCCTTCACCGCCGCCAGGCCGTTCGCGCACTCCGCCACCACGTCCACGTCCGGATGCGCGGCCAGGTGCTCGCGCACCACGGCGCGGGCCAGCTCCTCGTCGTCCACGACGACGGCGCGGAGCCGCGCGCCCGGCGGCTCGCTCACGCGGGGCTCGTCTCGAACGGCAGGAGCAGCTCCACGCGGTACTCGGCGGTGCCGACGGTCTCCTGCAGGCTGGCCTCGCGCCCGTACAGCGCGGCGAGGCGCGCCTTCACGTTGGAGAGACCGAGGCCGGTGCCGCGGCGCGACGGCGCGTCGGGATCGAACGGGTTCCGCAGGACGATCCGCAGCCGTTCCCCGACCCGCCCCGCCTCGATCCGCACGACACCTCCGTCCACGCACGTCGACACGCCGTGCGTGACGGCATTCTCCACGAGCGGCTGCAGGAGGAGCGGCGGGACGAAGCCCTCGCCGGCGGACGGCTCGATCGCCTCCTCCACGCCGAGGCGCGCGCCGAAGCGCACCCTCTCGACTCCCAGGTACCGCCGCGCGAGCGCCAGCTCCTCGGAGAGCGGAATCGACGTGCGCTGCCCGAGACCCAGGCTGGTACGCAGGAACTCGGCCAGGAGGAGGCACGTCTCCCGCGCCTTCGCCGGGTCGACGGTCGTGAGCGAGCTGACGGCGTTCAGGCTGTTGAAGAAGAAGTGCGGGTTGACCTGAGCCTTCAGCGCGTTCAGCTCGGCTTCGCGGGCCAGCAGCCGCAGCTTCCCCTCCCGGCGCTCCCCTTCTCGGGAGGTCTCGATGGAGAGGAGGACGTAGTGCAGTGCCACGACGAGGAGGTAGTAGAAGACGCCCAGGACCAGGATCGCGATCATCGCGCGCGGGTTCAGGAGGTCGGGCAGGCCCTCCCAGTCCGGCACCAGCGCCACGCCGGACGCGATCGTCGCGGCCATCGCCGCCCAGAGACCGCTCGACAGGAGCGCCGCCAGCAGGTGGCTGACGGCGATCCGCGGGAGGCTGTCCCGGCTGAGCGGGACGGCCTTGCAGACGTACCACGAGGAGAGGCAGAGGAACGCGTAGAAGAGGGCCATCGGAGCCGCCAGGGCGGCGGCCTGGAGCGGCTCCATCGGGCCCGTGAGATAGAGGAGGTAGGCGAGGATCCCGGCCAGGGGCGTCCACGAGACCAGGTACGGGATCAGCCGGCCCCGTTGCCACAGGAGCGGGTGCACGGCGTCGCCTCAGCCCTTCTTGCCGTGGTTTCTCACCTCGAAGCCGCCGAAGACCGCGTAGCCGGTGATGACCAGCTGCGGCGCCGGCGAGTCCGCGGTCGGGAGCGGATGGCTCGTCTCGTCCCCCGCGCCGCCGAAGATCGGCAGCACCTTCACGGCCACGTTCCAGCCCTCCGGCACGATCATGTCGACCCCGCCCCAGAGGACGAAGACGTCCACGACCGCCTTGTCGCCCCCGATCGAGGAGTCGCGCAGGTCGATCTCGAGGCCGCCCAGGACCGCGGTGACGTGCCCGCCCTTGAACGCCGGCGTCACGATGCGGCGCGGCCCGCCGCCGAAGAGCGCCGACTCGTTCAGGTACGAGCCGGTCTCGTCGACACCCATCGGGAGCGCCATCCGCTCGCCCTGCACCGCCTGCCAGACGATCCGCCCGCCCACCGCCACGATCAGGAGCGGCCAGAGCGACCAGATCGAGAAGTAGATGAATCCGTACTGCTCGGCGAGGAGGACCGAGCCCCCCACGACGAGCGCCCACGCCCAGAACTTCGACCCGGCCCGCTTGTCGAACAGCTTGGCGATGCCGACCGCGATGAGCGCCACCGGCCAGATCCGCGAGAGGGGAAACCACGCACGGAAGCCGAGGTTCCGGAGGGTGAAGACCACCCCCACGACGATGACGACGATGCCGAGGACCAGCTTGGAGTTGAGCTGACTGTCGCGCTCTTCCATGGTGCCCTCCCTTCAGCGGAGGGTACGGGCCCTGGCGCGCGCGGGGTGCGGGGGAATCGGCGAACCGACGGCGGCTACCGGTGAACGACGGACGGGGCGGCCTTTGGCGGCGTCAGATCGTAGACGTCGATCGAATCGCCCGCCCGGGCCACCAGCCGGGGCGGGCCCTGGGCACGGCGCACGAGAGCCAGGAGACGAGCGGCGCGCGGCACCGCTTCGCGGAAGAGGACGGCCTCCGGCCCGACCAGGAGGAGCTGCCGCGAGACGGCGACGTAGCGCCGGGGCGCCGTGTCCTCTTCGAGGAGATCGAGGATGCCGGGAACGCGCACCGACGGCCGGTCCCCGCCGACGTAGGCGATCGAGACCTCCGCCAGCGGGAGGCGCTCTCGGTCCAGGAGGTCGCGCAGCCGCAGCAGGTCCTGGCCCCAGTCCAGGTTCGAGTCGGCCAGGAGCGGCCGGCCAGCCAGAGAGCCGATCAGGCCGTTGCTTCCGATCCCGCGTCCGAACCCGAGCGGCAGGAGCGCCAGACAGACGGCCGCCGCCACGCCACGCGCCCCCGCGCGGGCGACGACGATCGGGGCGAGGGCCGTCGCCGCGCCCACCGTCGCGAGGGCGACCGACGGGAAGACGTGCCGCACGCCGATCCGAGGTCCGGGCAGCGACGCCAGGAACAGCAGTCCGGCCGCGAGGAGGAAGAGCCTCGCCCGCCCGGGCGGATCCGGACGCGCGGCACGGATCGTCCCCGCCGAGACGGCGGCGAGCCAGACGGCCGGCGACTTCACCACGAGCGCGACGAGGTGGTAAGCGGCGGACGGGTGGGCCGTCGCGCCGTCGATGAAGTACGTCAGCCGGCCGCCGGCCGACTGGCGGAGGATGAAGAGCAGCCCGAACGCCCATCGGGCCAGCCCGCGATCCACGCCCTCCATCATCCGCAGCAGCGTCATGTCCGTCTCGCTCATCCGATAGATCCTGCCGAGCACGTCCAGCGTGCCGGCCGGATCCCCGGCGAGGAAGAGATGGAGGTACGCGTCCAGCACGCCGAGCGCCCCCAGCGGGACGAGCGCCGCCGCGAGAAGCCAGCGGAGACTCCGGCGGCGGAGCGCCGTCCAGGCCAGGGCCGCCGCGGCGAGGGCGACGAGCAGCACGGCCGAGTGCTTCGTGGCGAGGGCGCCTCCGAGGCTCAGCGCGAGCGCCGCCACCCGGGCTGGAGCGGGTCGCTCGAGGAGCCGGACGAGGACGCCGCACGAGAGGACCGCGAAGAGCGTGAGGGGCACGTCCGTCGCGACGAGGTGTCCGTGCGGGAAGAATGCCGTGTCGCCGGCCAGAAGGGCGGCGGCGAGGAGACCGGCCGTTCCCCCGCCCGGCGCCCAGAAGGCGGCGAGGAGGAGAAGGACGAAGAGCGCGATCGCCGCGCCGCGGGCGGCGAGGAGAACGTCCCCGGGCAAGCCACCGGGAGGCGCGGCCAGCGCGAAGTCCCGGCACGATCTGAAGAAGTCGCGGTACGAAAGGGCTGGCGACTCGCGCAGGCCCGAGACGGCGGCGGCGAGACCGAACAGGTGCTTGGCGAGCGGCGGGTGCTCGACGTTCACGGAGAAGCGCAGGTTGCGCGCCTCGACGACGCCCGCGGCCACGTGAATCGGCTCGTCGGAGATCGCCGAGTCCCGCCGGGAGTCCACCACCGAGAGGACGGTGCCGAGGACCAGGATCGACCCCAGGAGAGCGGCGATCGTGGTCCTCGACACCCGGCCCTCAGCCACCGCCGGTGGCCTCCACCGTGGCTTCCGCCAGGATCGGAAGGAGGACCGCGACGGGCACGAAGGCGAGCCGATCCCAGGACCAGTACATCATCCAGGCGGCCGGGAAGTACGAGAAGAGGAAGGAGAGGAGCAGGCAGCCCGCGTACAGCGCGGCGCCGGCCAGGACGGGCCGGCGGCGCGCGCGGGTGGCGGGCGCGAGGGC
>CAYLNK010000382.1:0-5581 GCA_964384675.1 uncultured Holophagales bacterium
CGGAGCGATGCCGGAGGCGGTCGTGCAGCAGCCGTCCGAGGCCGCGCTCGACGAGCCGCCCGTGGACGTGGAGGAGGCGCCGCCGCCCGTGGCCGCGGGCCTCGTCGACAGGCTGGCCGCCGCCGAGGGGCGCGACGACGTGGCCGACGCGGTCCTCGACGCCACGTCGGAGCACCTGCAGAAGGCCGCGCTCTTCATCGTCCAGTCCGATCGCGTGATCGGCTGGGCCGCGCGCCCGGAGCCGGCCGAAGGATTCCGGAAGTTCTCGCTACCGTTCAAGACCGCGTCGGTCTTCGCGACGCTGCGCAACACGGACGGCTTCTACGCCGGCCCCTGCCCCGACCTTCCCGGGAATCGCGAGATCCTGAAGGCGGTTTCCGCGAGCGGGCTCCCGAACGTGGCCGTCGTGCCGGTGACCCTCCGCGGCAAGACGGTGCTGTTCCTGTTCGGCGAGGCGGCCGGCTCCACGCCGGTCAACGTCACGCCGCTCAAGCGGCTCGCCACCATGACCGCGACGGCGCTCGAGATCATCCTCCTCAGGAACCGCCTCCGGAACATGTAGTGCCGAATCGACACCGAAAAGTTCTTTCATTTGAACCACATCGGTCCGTCTTAGTAGACTCGGCCCGCCCATGATCAAGAACGACCTGATCAACCGCGTCACCGACGCGACCGGGGTCCCGCGTCAGACGGCGACGGTGGCGGTCGAGACCATCATCGACGTCATGCGCCAGTCCCTGGCCCGCGGCGAGCGAATCGAGCTCCGCGGCTTCGGGGTCTTCCTGGTGAAGCCGCGCAAGAAGGGAATCGGGCGGAACCCGAAGCGCCCGAAGGAAGAGGTCCAGATCCCTCCCGGCTTCACCATCCGGTTCAAGCCCGGCAAGGAGCTCCGCGACCTGACCGACGAGACGGCCCTGGCCCCCGCGCCGGAGCCGCCGGCCGGCTCCTGACGCATCCGGCGGGCGCGCGGCCGGCGGAGTGCCTGACGTGAGCGCTGGCGATCCCCTCGTTCCTCCCCCTCTCCCCCCGGAGCTCCTGCACGACGACTCGCTGCCGTGGCCTCACCGAGGCGTAGCCGGGCCGTGGCCGGCGCGGACGAAGGAGCGCTGGTGGCTCCACGTCCTGCTGTTCCTGCTGACCCTGGCCACCACGACGTGGGCCGGGGCGTACTTCGCGCCGAACCTCGACCCCGACATGTTCCGGGACCAGGTCGGCGGGCTCACGCCCGAGCAGCGCACGTTCCTCCTCTGGAACGGCTTCACGCTCTTCGCGCTCCCGCTGATGTCGATCCTCTTCGCCCACGAGATGGGGCACTACCTGATGTGCCGGCACTACGGGATCGACGCCTCTCCGCCGTTCTTCCTGCCGCTCCCGCCGATCGTCAGCTTCTCGGGCACGCTCGGCGCGTTCATCCGGATCCGAGAGCCGTTCCGGAGCAAGAAGGAGCTGTTCGACGTCGGCGTCGGAGGGCCCATCGCCGGCTTCGTCGTCGCCCTGCCGGTCGTGATCTGGGGCGTCCTCGGCACGCGACCTCACACCGAGCCCGCCGAGCTCGGCAGCACGGTCTTCGGCTACCCACTCTTGATCACGCTCGTCCAGAAGCTCTTCCGCGGCTGGACGTTCACCAGCTACGAGGTGTACGAGCACCCGATGCTGATGGCCGGCTGGTTCGGGCTCCTCCTCACTGCCATCAACCTGCTGCCGCTCGGGCAGCTGGACGGCGGACACGCGACGTACGCGGTGCTGGGCCGGCGCCACCGGAGCGTCGCCTGGGCGATGCTGGCCGTCCTCTTCGTGGCCGGCTTCAGGAGCCCCGGGTGGTGGGTCCTGGGCGTCGTCTTCCTGGTCCTCGTCGGCCTCCGCCACGCGCCGGTCCTGGACGAGGTGACGCCGCTCGACGGGCGGCGGAAGCTGGTCGCCCTCGGCGTCCTCGCGATCTTCGTCCTCTGCCTCGCTCCGAACCCGATCGACCAGGTCCGGACGTCACCGACGCGGCGTTCGCCACGAGAAGGTCGCGGGGCCGTCGTTCACCAGCTCGACCTCCATCGCCGCCCGGAAGACACCGGTCGCCACCGGGGCGCCGTGGGCCCGCAGCGCGGCGACGAAGCGCGTGAAGAGCGGCTCGGCCACGTCCGGGCGGGCCGCCCCCTCGAATCCGGGGCGCCGCCCGCGTGAGAGGTCGGCCCCGAGCGTGAACTGCGAGACGGCCAGGATCGACCCGCCCGCCTGCAGCGCGTCCCGGTTCATCCTCCCCGCCTCGTCCGGAAAGACGCGCAGCTCGATCACCTTCCGCGCCGCCTGATCGACGGCCTCCTCCCCGTCCTCCGGCTCGACGCAGCCGAAGACGAGGAGACCGGGGCCGATCGCGCCCACCGTCTCACCGTCCACACGCACCGCGGCGCGAGAGACGCGCTGGAGGAGGAGGATCACGCGGCCTTCTTCCGCCGCCTCAGCGCCCCGAGCACCTCGTGCACCTCGGGCGCGCCCAGGAGCGTCGCGGCCCCGAGGAAAACGGCGGCCGCCAGCGCGACGAGCCCCCCCACCCATCCGGCCCGGAGCACGAGGTTCCAGCCCGGCCGGAACGGCAGCAGCCGCTCGGCGACGGCGATCAGCGCGAGCGACATCGCGAGCGTCGCCGCGAGGATCCGGCCGAGCGAGGCCAGGAGCGCGCGCCCCTCGATCCGCCCGAGGCGACGGCGCAGGAGCGCGTACAGGAGCACGGCGTTGATCCAGAAGCCGGCCGACGTCGCGAGGGCCACGCCGGCGTGCTTCATCGGCCCGGCGAGCGCGAGGCAGATGAGCCAGAACGCGATCAGGTCGAACGTGCTGACGAAGACCGGCGTCCGCGTGTCATGGAGCGCGAAGAACGCCTGGGTGAGCACCTTCACCGCGGCGATCGCGAAGAGGCCGAGCGCGTAGAACGCCAGGGCCAGCGCGGTCCCGGCCACGTCGTCGACCCCGAACTTCCCGCGCCGCAGGAGGACGTCGAGGATCGGGGCCGCGAGGAGGATCAGCCCGGCCGTGGCCGGCAAGGTGACGAACGCGGCGATCCGGAGCCCGAAGGCGATCGTCTGACGGAACGCCGAGCGGTCCTCGTCGAGCGCCTTCTCGGCGAGCGACGGCAGGATCGCCCGCGTGACCGATTCGACGAACCCGCCGCGCACCAGGTCGGTGATCCGGAACGCGTAGAAGTTGTAGGTGACGAACGCGTCTCCGAGCGACGAGAGGATCCGGTTGGAGATCAGGAAGTTGAGCTGCCCGACACCGTAGCCGTAGAGGCGGGGCGCGATCTGGACCGCCGTGCGCCGCACCTCGGGGTCGGCCAGGGGCGCGCCGCCGAACCGGAAGCCGAGGCGGCGCGCCAGCGGCACCTGCATCGCGAACTGCAGGACGCCGCCCACGAGGAGCCCCGTCGAGAGCGCCACCAGCGGCTTCACGCCGAACGGCACGAGGGCGTACGCCGCGGCCACGACCGCCAGGTTCCAGACGATCGGCGTCGCGGCCGAGAGCTGGAAGCTCCCCTTCGCGTTCAGGTACGCCTCGAGGACCGACGCCGCCGAGATGAAGAGGATGTACGGGAAGAGCCAGCGCGTCAGCGTGACCGTCAGGTCGAACTTCGCCGGGTTCTGCGTGAAACCGCTCGCGAAGAGCCGGACCACGAACGGCGCGAGCGCGATGCCGACGGTCACGAGCCCGAGCAGCACCATCAGCAACAGGGTCAGCACGCGCCCGGCGTACAGCCCCTCCTCCCCCGGCCGCTCCCTCTGGACCTTCTTGGCGATCGGCACGAAGGCGCCCGGAAGGCCGCCCTCTCCGACGATGGCGCGGAACGTGTTCGGGATCCGGAACGCGGTGACGTAGGCGTCGGAGAGGAGCCCCGCGCCCAGGAAGCGCGCCTCGGTGGCGACGCGGAGGAAGCCGGCGAGCCGGGAGATCGCCGTCCAGAACGTGATCCCCCACGCCGAGCGGACGATCCGACGGGCGTCCCCGCCCTCTCCCTCCCGCGCGCTCAAGCGGCCGATTCTAGTCCCCGGGCCGGAGGTAGACTCGCGGCGGCCACAGCGCATGGACCGATCCAAGGCAGTCGACATATGGAGGGCCGTGGCCGTCCTGCTGGTGCTCGGTAGACACCTGGAGCCGTGTCCACGCGCGATCAGCCCGCTGCTCCACGCGGTGTCCACGACGTGGAATCGCGGAGGGTGGGTCGGAGTCGACCTGTTCTTCGTGCTGAGCGGCTACCTCGTCTCCGGTCTCCTCTTCCGCGAGCATCTCGACAGCGGTTCGGTCTCGGTGAAGCGCTTCCTCGTCCGGAGAGGATTCAAGATCTACCCGGCGTTCTGGATCCTGATCGCCACGACCTTGGTCGTCCTGCGCCATTTCCGGATCGCGCCGCCGCTGCGGGCCGTCGCGTCGGAGCTCGCCTTCGTGCAGAACTACGGCCTCGCGATCTGGAACCACACCTGGTCGCTCGCCGTGGAGGAGCACTTCTACCTCCTGCTGGCGATCCTCATCGGGCTCCTCGCGGGACGGAGCCGGTCGACGGACCCGTTCGGCGTCGTGCCCGCCCTCTTCGTCGCGCTCGCCGTGCTCTGCCTCGCCCTTCGGATCCTGACATGGCGGACGGGCCCCTTCTCTCCCGGGGTCAACCTGATGCCGTCCCATCTCCGGATCGACTCCCTCTTCTGCGGCGTGCTCGTTTCCTACCTCCGCCACTACCATCCGGCGCGCTTCGAGACCTTCGCCTCCCGGAATCGCGTCCTCCTGCTCCTCGGCGGTGGGGCCCTGCTCCTCCCCGCCTTCGTCTTCCCGCTCGAGACCACTCCGTTCGTCTACACGGTCGGGTTCTCGATCTTCTACGTCGGGAGCAGCCTGCTCCTGATCGGCCTCCTCGCCTTCGAGATCCCCGGCGGCCCCTTGACCGGATCGATGACCTTTCTCGGCTCCCGCTCGTACTCGATCTACCTCTGGCACATGCCCGTCGCCGCGTGGGCCGTCCCCCTCGCGGCGCGCGCGCTCGGTGGACGAGTCGGCTGGCCGACCTACGCGGCGCTCGTCCTGGGCGGGGCCGCTTCGGTCGGCGTCCTCATGTCCGCGCTCGTCGAGATCCCGGTGCTGCGTGCCCGGGACCGGTGGTTTCCATCCCGCGGCCGGGCGGTCAAGGCCGGAAGCGCTCCTTGATATCCTCCCGCCCTCAATTCGATCGGAGGACGGAATGGCCGGATCGCTGAACAAGGTGATGCTCATCGGGCACCTCGGGGCCGACCCCGAGATCAAGCAGATGCCGTCGGGGACGCCGATGGCGAAGCTGCGCGTCGCCACGACGGAGACCTGGAACGACCGCGCCAGCGGCCAGCGCCAGGAGAAGACCGAGTGGCACACGGTGATCGCGTTCGACAAGCTCGCGAGCATCTGCGAGAGGTACCTCTCCAAGGGGCGCCTCGTCTTCGTCGAGGGGGCGATCACGACCCGCTCGTGGGACGACAAGGAGACCGGCCAGAAGCGCTACATGACCGAGATCAAGGCGCGCGACATCCGGATGCTCGGCGGGCGGCCCGACGGCGCCGGCGGAGGCGCGGGTGCC
>CAYLNK010000383.1:0-5551 GCA_964384675.1 uncultured Holophagales bacterium
CACGACGTCCACGCGCGGCTCCTCGCGCTCGGACGCGCGGCACGCCTCCCCGAGCTGCGCGAGCTGGGCGCCACGCAAGCGGTCCTCAAGACGCTCGAGAAGGAGGGCCTCGTCGTCGTCGTGGAGGAGGAGCGTCGCGTCGAGCTCGGGCGCCACGTCGGGACGGCCGATCGCGACCGGAGATTCGAGCCGACCCCGGCGCAGGCCGTGGCGATCGCGTCGATCGGCGAGGCGGTCGCGTCCCGCGCCGAGCGGCACCTGCTGGTGGACGGCGTCACCGGGAGCGGCAAGACCGAGGTGTACCTGGCCGCGCTCGACGCCGCGCGCCGGGCCGGCCGTCGCGGGATCCTGCTGGTGCCGGAGATCGCGCTCGCCCCGGCGCTCGTGCGCCGCGTCGTGGCCCGGTTCGGCGAGCGAGTCTCCCTCCTGCACAGCGGTCTCTCCGACGGCGAGCGCGCGGCGGAGTGGGAGCGCGCGCGGCGCGGCGAGGTGGACGCCGTCGTCGGTCCGCGATCCGCCGTCTTCGCGCCGCTCCCCGAGCTCGGCGTGATCGTGGTGGACGAGGCGCACGAGGGGGCCTACAAGCAGGCCGAGACGCCGCGCTACGACGCCCGCGACCTGGCCCGGGCGCGCGCCCGGCGCGAGGGGGCGACGCTGGTCTTCGGCTCGGCCACGCCGTCGATGGAGCTGGAGCGGCTGGCTCGCGACGGCAAGCTGCCGCGTCTCCTCCTGCCCGAACGCCCGAATGCGCGCGAGCGGGGGCGCGTGGAGGTCGTGGACCTGCGGGGCGAGCGGTCGCTCCCGGGAGACCACGGGAAGATCCTCTTCGCCGAGCGGACGAAGCGGATCCTCTCGGAGTCGTTCGGGAAGGGGGAGCAGGCGATCGTCCTCCTGAACCGGCGGGGCTTCTCGCCGTCGCTGATGTGCCGCGCCTGCGGCGAGGACTTCCGCTGTCGCAACTGCTCGGTGGCCCGCACCTATCACCGAAGGAACGAGCGGCTGGTCTGCCACTACTGCGCCGACGTGATCCGCCGGCCCGCCGCCTGCCCGAAGTGCGCCTCGGAGGTGCTGATGCCGATCGGCTTCGGCACCGAGCGGCTCGAGGAGCGTTTCGAGGAGCTCTTCCCGGGAATCACCCACGCGGTCCTGGATCGCGACGCCGCGGCGCGCCGGGGCGGGGCGGCGGGCGTCCTGCAGGACTTCGAGAGCGGACGCGCGCAGGCCCTCCTCGGCACGCAGATGGTGGCCAAGGGGCACGACTTCCCGAACGCCACGTCGCTCGCCGTCCTCGACGCCGACGCGCTCCTCTCGTTCCCCGACTTCCGGGCGGCCGAGCGGACCTTCCAGCTGGTGACCCAGGCGGCGGGCCGCGTGGGGCGAGGCGACCGGCCGGGCCTCGTCGCCGTGCAGACCGCCCGCCCCGACCACGAGGCGATCCGCGCCGCCGTCGCGCAGGACCACCAGGCCTTCGCCGAGGCGGAGCTCCGCTTCCGTCGCGCGTTCCGCTACCCGCCCTTCACGCACCTCCTCCTCGCGCTCTGGACCGACCCCGACGTGGAGAAGGCCGAGAGCGCCGCGAGGGAGGGAGCCGCCGCCGTCGCGCCGTCGCTGCGAGGGCCGGGGATGCGGCTCCTCGGGCCGGCGCCCGCGCCGATCGAGAGGCTCAAGGGCCTCTTCCGCTTCCACCTCCTGGTGAAGTCGGAGTCGCGCGACGGGATCGCCGAGGCGGGCCGGCTGCTCCAGGCGCTTCCCCGCCCGCCCCGCCTCGACGTCGACCCGCAGAGCCTCCTCTGAGGGCACAATTCCGGCATGCGAAGGGGAGCGATCGTCGCGGCGCTCGTCGCCGCCCTGGGATTCGCTCCGGTCGCCCGTGCCGTGGCGCCGTCGCCCCCGCCGGGGCATCCGTCGGTGCGCCGGTTCTCGACCGCGGACGGCCTCCCGCACGACACGGTGTACGCGGTCACGCGGGATCGGGACGGCTACCTCTGGATCGGTACGCAGAACGGCGCCGCGCGCTACGACGGCCGCCGGTTCACCACGTTCGACATGCCGGACGCTGCGACCTCGAACTACGTGCGAGACCTCCTGGCGGCCCGGGACGGCTCGCTCTGGTTCGCCCGGCAGAACGGCGGTGTGGTCCGCCTGAAGGACGGCCGTACGACCGTGCTCGGCGTCGCCCGGGGGCTGCCTTCGGGCAGGGTGAACACCGTCGCCGAGTCGCCGGGGCCCGACGGCGCCCCGACCGTCTTCGTCGGATTGCACGGAGGCGGCGTCTGCCGGCTCTCGGGCGATCGCTTCGTCCCCGTGGAGACCGACGCGACGGCATCCTGGCGCGTGTGGAAGCTCGTCCACGCGCGCCTCCCGGGCCGCGCCGCGACGCTGCTGGCGGCCTCCGAGGAAGGGCTCTTCGCCCTGGAGAAGGGCCGCTTCGTGCACGTGCCGGTCGACACCGGCGGCGCGAAGGCGTCCTTCAACTCGATCGTCACCGTCGAGCACGGCGAGTCCGCGACGGCGTACCTGGGCACGTACGGGGCCGGTGTGGTCATCGTGTCGTCGGCCGGGACGACCCGGGTCGACGCGACGCGCGGCCTCCCGGCCAACCTCGTGACCGCCCTCGCGGCGACGCCCGGTCCGGGCGGTCGCCCGATCGTCTGGGTCGGGACGCGCGGCGGGGGCCTCGCGCGGATCGACGGCGACCGTGCGCGCGCCGTGGCGCTCGACGCCCGGGCGAACGAGGTCTTCGGCCTCGCCTCCGGGCTCGGGGACGGTGCGCTCTGGGTGGGGATCCGCGCCTTCGGGCTGGCCCGCCTCGCGCTCAGCCCATTCACGGCGCTCGACGTCTGGTCGGGCCTGCCGTCGGACAACGTCGGGGACATCCGGCTCGTGCCGCGCCCGGGCGGGAACGAGATCTGGCTCTCGACGAACCGCGGCGTCGGGATCTACAGGGACGGCGAGATCCGCGTCCTCGACACGCGGAACGGGATCCCGGGCCGGGAGATCGGCTTCTTCGCCTCGACCGGACCCGCGGAGAGGCCGGACGTCTGGACCGGAACGCTCGCCAACGGGCTGGCGCGCCTGCGCGACGGCGCGCCGACCGTGGTGCTCGACGTGGCCCGGGGCTTCGTGACGGACCGGATCTTCGCGCTCCTCGCCACACCGGAAGGGCTCTGGGTCGGCACCGATCTCGGCAAGCTCGTCCTCGTCGATCCGGAGTCGACCCGGACCCTGGCCGTCGTCGACGGCGTCCCGCACAACGAGGTCCTCAACCTGGCACGCACGCCGGACGGCACGCTCTGGGCCGCCACGCGCTCCGGTCTCGCCGTCGTCCGAGATCGGAAGGTGGTCCGCCTGCTGACGAGCGCGGACGGCCTGCCGAACGACGAGGTCCTCGTCCTGTCGATCCTCCCCGGCCCCGCCGGCGACGAGCTGTGGGCGGGGACGCGCGGCGGCACGGCGCGGCTGCAGCTGCCGGTGGCCGACCTGGCATCGGCGCGTTTCGCGCGCGTCCCGGGCCTGCCCGACGGCGTCGCCAACGCGGCGGTCCAGGCGATCCTGCCGGACGGTCACGGAAACGTCTTCCTCGGTACGCACCGGGGCATCGTCCGGATATCGCCGGCCGGGGTGCGTGTCTTCACGACCGCGGACGGCGTCCCCAGCAACATCGCGGCGTGGGGTGGTCTCGTCGACGCCGAGGGCCGGATCTGGACCTCGACCAGCGGGGGCGCGGCGATCCTGGACACGGAAGCCGAGGGGCTCGCCCCGGGGCCGCCGGCGCCGCTGGTGATCGAGTCGATCCTGCGGAACGACCGGCCGGTCCCCGGCCCGGCGTCGGGGGCCGTCCTGCGGCACGACGAGTCGCTGTCCCTGGAGCTCGCGCTCCTCTCGTTCGCGAGCGCGGCGGGAGTCACCTACCGCGCCCAGCTCGTCGGGCTCGAGCCGCGGCCGTCCGAGCCCGCACCGGCGCCGGTCTTCCGGTACTCACGCCTGCCGGCCGGCCGCTACGTCTTCCGGGGCTGGGGCCGGGACGAGCGCGGCGTCGAGTCGGGCCCGGTGGAGCTCGCGTTCTCGGTGACGGAAGCGCCGTGGCGCTCGCTCCCGGCGCTCGCCCTGTACGCGGCGGCATTCGTGCTGGCGGTGGCCAGCCTCCTCCGCCTGCGCACCACGGCGCTGCGTGCCCGCGCCCGGGAGCTGGAGGCCCTGGTCGAGGCGCGCACGCGCGAGCTCGTCGCCGCGCGCGACCAGGCCCTCGCCGGTAGCCGTACCAAGGACGCGTTCCTCACCAACGTGAGCCACGAGCTGCGCACCCCGCTCAACGCGATCCTCGGCTACGCCGAGCTCCTGCGCGAGGAGCTGCCCGGGCGCGCCGACGACCTCCTTCACGACGTGGGCCGGATCCAGACGGCGGCTCAGATGCAGCTGGGGCTCGTGAACGAGATCCTCGACCTCTCGAAGGTCGAGGCCGGGCGGATCGAGCTCCACCTGACGACCTTCGGAGTGGACGAGCTCGTCTCGACGGTCGTCGACACCATCCGCCCACTGGCGGCGAGGAACGGAAACAAGGTGATGGTGGCCGGATCGCCGGGAGCGGGCGAGATCCGGGCGGACCGCACGCGGCTGCTTCAGGTCCTGCTGAACCTCCTCTCCAACGCATCGAAGTTCACGAAGGACGGCGTCGTCACGCTGGCCGTGTCGCGGCTGAACGGCGCGGCGGGAGAGGAAGTCGTCTTCCGCGTGACCGACACGGGGATCGGCATGACCGAGGTCCAGATGGCGCGCCTCTTCCAGCCGTTCCTGCAGGCGGACGCCTCGACGTCCGCCACTTACGGGGGAACGGGGCTCGGCCTCGTGATCGCCAAGCGGTTCTGCGAGCTGATGGGAGGCGACCTGGGCGTCGAGAGCGAGGAGGGGAAGGGGTCGCGGTTCACGGCCTGGATCCCGGTCTCCGTCGGGGAGGCACGGGGGAGGCCGGGTGGCGCCAGGCCCGGCACCCTCCCTTCGGCAGGGGCGGGAGTGGTGGGGCTGATCCTGGCGCTTCTCCTTTCCGGGCACGTGGCGATGGCCTCGCGCGTCGCGACGGATCCGGGCCGAGACCGTGGGGCCAGGGCGGGTGCGGCCCCGGCGATGACGATGACCTTCGCCGGCGGGCATCCGGAGCCGACGCTGAGCCTGTACGACGGGCCCGGCGGTTCGTTCGTCGAGCATGCGTCGAAGGCGTACCCGGCGCTCGAACTCGTCGTACTTCCAGTACCGGGGCCGGAGGGCGGCCACGGAGGCCGTCTCCTGGGCCTTCGACCTCCGTATCCGGAGTCCAGGATGTCGTCCGGGCTCTTCGGGCGTCCACCCCCTGCGTCTACGACGAGCTTCGAGCTCGGGCTGAGCTGGAAAGTGCCGGGGACGTGCACGTACGACGTGTCGCGTGGCGGCGCGTGGTTCGCCTACGACCGGTCGTGGGGTGGGTCGTGCACTGAGAGTCGTTCGGGATGGGACGAGGCCCCCGACCCCTTGGGGCTGTGTGCCTTCGGAATCCCGTGTCCGAAGGCGATCCAAGGGG
>CAYLNK010000384.1:0-5537 GCA_964384675.1 uncultured Holophagales bacterium
ACCTCCACCCGGCGGACGCCACGGTGGAAGGCCTGCCGCGGCGGGTGACCGTCCGCGCCGGCGGCTTCACCGAGATCGCCTACCGGCTGACGCCGTCGGAGCGGGGCGACCAGCGGTTCGACGGCTGCGACGTGCTCCTGTACGGCGCGGCGGACCTGTGGCGGAGGCGCGTCCGCGTGGTGGCCGTTCAGCCCGTCCGGGTGGTGCCCAACTTCCGCGCGGTGGCCCGCTTCGCGCTCCTCGCGGTCGCCAACCAGCTCGGGCAGATCGGGGTGAAGCTGGCGTCGCGCCGCGGCGAGGGCCTGGAGTTCGAGGAGCTGCGGGAATACCGCGAAGGCGACAGCCTCCGCCGGATCGACTGGAAGGCGACGGCCCGCCGTGGCCAGCTGATCTCGCGCGAGTACGAGGACGAGCGGAACCAGCAGATCGTCTGCCTCGTCGACTGCGGGAGGCGGATGCGCGCCCGGGACGGCGCGATCGCCCACTTCGACCAGGTGCTCAACACGGTGCTCCTGCTGGCCTACGTGGCGCTCCGGCAGGGGGACTCGATCGGCGTCCTGACGTTCAGCGGCGAACGGCGCTGGCTGCCGCCCGTCAAGGGGGCGTCGGCGCTGCAGACGATCCTGAACGTGGTGTACGACCTCCGGACCTCGACCAGCCCGTCGGACTTCGCCGAGGCCGCGACTCAGCTCATGCAGCGCCAGCGCCGGCGGGCGCTCGTTCTCCTGATCTCGAACGTGAGGGACGAGGACTCGGACGAGCTCCTCCCGGCGATGCGGCTCCTCGCGACGCGGCACCTCGTCCTCCTCGCCAGCCTCCGCGAGTCGGTGCTGAAGGAGGGGACGGAAGAGAGGGTGCGCGACCTGCCGTCCGCCCTCCGGGTCACCGCGGCGCACCGGTACCTGGCGGACCGGCGCCGGACGCTGGAGACGCTGCAGAGCGGGGGAGGGCTCGTGGTCGACGTGGAGCCGGACCGGCTGCCCGTCGCCGTCGTGAACCGTTACCTGGAGGTGAAGCGGAGCCGGAGGCTCTGAGCGGACGGCCCGATTCCCGGCGGGTGCGCGCGCCTCCTAGCCCGCGACGCCGTCATAGCCGAGATACGCCTCCAGGGCGTACACCTCGTGCTTCAGGTCGTCGACCCGGTCCTGCATCACGTGGCGGAAGGAGAGCATTCCGATCACCTGCTCGTCGCGGTCGACGACCGGCATGTGGCGGATGTGCCGCTCCACCATCTCGTCGACGGCCTCGCCCTCGTCCGTGTCGGGGCGGGCGACGACGACGGGCCACGTCATCACGTTGGCGACGCGGGTCGTCGCCGGGTCGAGGTGGCCCAGGATCACCTTCTCCATGACGTCGCGCTCCGAGAAGATCCCGGTCATCCGTTGCCCGTCGAGGACGACGACGGCGCCGATCTTGTGGCCGACCATGATCCGGACCGCATCCTCGACGGTGTCGCCGGCCTGGACGGTGATCGCGGGCCTGGAGACGTTCTTCCAGACTTCTGCCATGGCGGCCTCCTGCCCGAATCTGCGCTGGGCCGGACGGCGGTCGCCATGATGCACGTGGACCAGGGGGCGGAGCCCGGAGGAGGCGGAGCCTCCTTCGCATCTCGATCACGAGGCTCCGACCCGGATGACGACCTTGCCGAACGCCCCTTCCTCCAGGCGGCGGAACGCCGCCGGAGCCTCCTCCAGGGCGAAGACGCGGTCGATCACCGGCCGCAAGGAGAGCGTCGAGATCGCGGCGTTCATCTCCTCGAACGCGCGGCGATGTCCGGTGGAGACGGCGATCACCCGCGCCCGCTTCCTCATCAGGGCCGCCACGTCGACGGACGTCACACGGGCCTCGAGGAACCCGATCAGGGCGAGGTGCCCACCCACGCGCAGGGCCTGTACGGTCCGAGCGAGGTTGGAACCCGACGCGACCTCGAGCGCGTGGTCGACGCCGCGTCCCGAGGTGCGCTCGAGCACCGCGGCGTCCCAGTCCGGTCGCAGGCGGTAGTTGACGGTCTCCCTCGCCCCGAGCGCCCGGGCGCGGGCGAGCTTCTCGTCGCTCCCCGACGTCGCGACCACGTGAGCGCCCGCCGCCGTCGCGAGCTGCAGCGCGAAGAGCGAGACACCTCCCGTGCCCTGCACCAGCACCGTCTCGCCCGGCTTCAGACCGCCATCCTCGAAGAGGGCCCACCACGCGGTCAGCGCCGCGATGGGAAGCGTCGCGGCCTCCTCGTCGCTCAGGTGGGGCGGCGTCCTCACGAGCCCTTCCGCGGGCAGGACGACGTACTCCGCCAGCATCCCGGCGAGAGGCGCCCCGAGCGAGGCGCCCATCGTCTCGAGGGATCCCGGGCCATCGAGCCAGACCTGCCGGTAGTGACCGATCACGCGATCCCCCACGGCGACGCGCGACACGCCCTCGCCGACCGCGGCCACGGTCCCGGCCCCATCGGAGACCGGTACGTACGGAAGCGAGAGCGACGGGAGGTACGTCCCCTCGGCCACGACCTTGTCGCGGTAATTCAGCGACACGGCGCCGATCCTCACGAGCGCTTCCCCCGGGCCGGGTGCCGGGACGGGCCGCTCCACGAGCGCGAGGTTCGAGAGACCGAACCGTTCGAGCTGCCACTGCTTCATCGCGGCTCCTCCTCGCGTGCGGACCGGCGGAGTCTAGAGGTCGACGAGACGCACCGGGTCGCCGACGCGGACGAGCCCGGGACGCTCCACCGACGCGTTCAGGGCGAGCCGGCCCCCGAACCGGCGCTGGATGTCGCGCAGGACCTCCACGTCCTGCTCCTGTGTGTCCGGGTCCCAGGTGGTCATCACGCAGCGGCCGCGCAGGTCGGCGAGCCGGACGAGGGCCGGTCCCACCTCCAGCAGCCGGCCCTCCCAGCCCCGCTCGGCGAGGCCCTCGACGCCGCCGATCACGAGGTTGGGCCGCAGGCGCCGCACGTCCCGGCCGAACGCGGCGAGCGCGCCGTCGGTGGCGACGAGGAGCGGCAGGATGTCGAACCGGATCTCCACGTCGTCGACGAGGGCGAGCCGGGCGCCCGGCCCGGCCGCGGACTCGACGTCCCCGGCGACCCCGGGATCGGACCAGGGCCGGCCGTCGACGAGAGGCTCGCCGCGGGCGTCGAGCGTGGCGCGGTGCGCGAGGAGCCCGGGGCGCGTACGAGACGTGACGATCCGCCCGCGCCCGTCCGCCACCACGGCGCGCCGGTCGCCCGCCACGCCGTCGGCATCCAGCTGGGCCACGTCGAGGTCCTCTCCCGCCATCGACTTCACCGGGTATCTCCTGATCGAGGTGAGATGCATGGCTGGATTCTCGCGGAAGCGGCGATCCTGACGTCTGTCACCCGATCCGCCTGACGCCGTCCACTGGGCGGGTCACCCGCGGCGACCTATGTTCAGGAGGCGCCGCGGGGGGCTCACCGTCCGCGGCCGGGAGCGGTGATGAAGAGTTCGACTCGTCTCGGTCTGGCCGGGCTCGTCCTGGCTGTCCCTTACTGCGCGCTGGTCGCCGCCTCACGGCCCGCGGGCGGCTCCGACGCCAGGGCGGAGCGATTCGCCGCCGCCGGGTCCCACTTCGTCCTCCGGAACGCCCGGCTCTTCGACGGGCGCGACGTGAGGAGCGGCGCCTCGCTCCTGGTCGAGGACGGGCGCGTGAAGTCGGTCGGCACGGAGCGTCTCGACGCGCCGGCTCCCGCCGGCACGACCGTGGTCGACGCGACCGGGCTGACGGTCCTGCCGGGCTTCCTGGACGCCCACACCCACGTCTTCGGCGACGCGCCGAAGGACGCGCTGGCGTTCGGGGTGACCACCGAGCTCGACATGTTCACGTCGGCCGCCGCGCTGCCGGTGTTCCGGAAGAGCCGGGAGAGCCTGGCCGGCGGCGCAGAGGCCGACGTCTTCTCCGCCGGCATCCTCGCGACCCCCCCGAAGGGCCACGGTACCGAGTACGGGATGCCGATTCCGACGTTGACGACCCCGGCGGAAGCGGACGCCTGGGTGGCGGCGCGGGTGGCGGAGGGATCGGACTACGTCAAGATCGTGGTCGACGACGGCTCGTCCTGGGGCTTCACGACGCCGACCCTCGACCGCGCCACCGTCGCGGCTCTCATCCGCGCGGCGCACGCGCGGAAGAAGCTGGCCGTCGTCCACGTGTCGCGCCTCGCCGACGCCCGCGCGGTCGTGGAGGAGGGCGCGGACGGCCTGGTCCACGTCTTCAGCGACGAGCCGGCGGACGAGGCGTTCCTCGCGCTAGGGAAGGCGCGCGGGGTCTTCGTCGTGCCGACGCTCACCGTCTCGGAGTCGATCTCGGGTGTGACGGGGAAGGTGCAGGCCGATCCCGACCTCTTCCCGTTCGTCTCCTCGACGCAGCGGACGTTCCTGAAGCGGGGCTTCCCGATGAAGAAGCCCAAGGTGATCGAGACCGCGCTCGGCAACGTGCGTCTCCTCGCCCGCGCCGGGATCCCGATCCTGGCGGGCACCGACGCGTCGAATCCGGGCACGGCGCACGGCGCGAGCCTGCATCGCGAGCTGGAGCTCCTCGTCTCGGCGGGGCTCTCGCCGCTCGAGGCGCTCCGGTCGGCCACGTCGCTCCCCGCGGCGCGCTTCGGGATCCCCGAGCGCGGCCTCCTGTCGCCCGGGACGCGGGCCGACCTTCTGATCGTCGAGGGCGATCCGACCGCCAGCATCCTGGCGACCCGGAAGATCGCCGCGATCTACAAGAACGGGCGCTTCGTGGCGCGGACGCGCGTCGCCGACGCGGCTCCGGCCGCCGCGCTGCCGGCGGGGGCGCTCGGCACGTTCGAGGACGGGACGATGAACGCCGCGTTCGGGAGCGGCTGGCAGCAGACCTCCGACGCGATGCGGGGCGGGGCCTCGTCGGCGAACGTCTCGGTCGTCGCGGGCGGGGCGAAGGGGACGGCGAAGGCCCTCCGCGTTGAGGGTGAGATCAAGGCCGGCTTCCCGTTCCCGTGGGCGGGCGCGATGTTCATGCCGGGCACGCCGCCGTTCTCCCCGGTCGACGCTTCGGCTCGTCGCGAGCTCGCCTTCTTCGCGCGGGGTGACGGCAAGACGTACCGGGTGATGATCTTCTCGTCGGCCACGCCGATCCCGGTCGAGCGCACGTTCGAGGCGAAGGAAGCGTGGACGGAGGTCCGGCTCCCGCTCGCCGAGATCCCGGGGGTCGACTGGAAAGGGCTTCAGGCGATCGGCGTCTCGGCCGGCTCCGAGCCGCGCACGTTCCGGCTGGAGCTGGACGAGGTGGAGCTGCGCTGAGCGCCTACGGGCGCTCGCGGTCTCAGCCGGCCGCGAGCGCCCGTCTCGCTTCGTCGACCATCCGCGACGCGGGCGTGGACGGCTCGAGCCCGGCGTAGAACGCGGTCCGCTCGATCGCCTCGGACGCCAGCGCGAGCGCGAACGCGAGGCCCCACGGGAGGGGCGCGAGGGCAAACAGGAGGAGGGCGAGCCGCAGCAGGGCGGCGCCCGGCGGCATCGCGAGGGACCCGGCGCGGAGGCGGCGGGCGAGGAGCGCGGCCTTCA
>CAYLNK010000385.1:0-5513 GCA_964384675.1 uncultured Holophagales bacterium
GCGGCCCACGCCGCGGCGGGCTGAGCCTCGAGCCCTCGGACGTTCAGACGCCGAACTGGGTCAGGTGGTGGTCGACGTGCTTCGCCACCAGCGGGCCCCACTCGCACCCCGGCAGCGGACCGAGCAGAGGGTGGATCCCCCACGTCGCCTTCGGGTCACGGCCCCGGGCGGCGAAGCGGTCGAGCGCATCGAGGAGCCGCTTCACGTCGCCGTCCCAGCCCGCCGGCTTCGAGACCTGCATCTCCGGCGCGGTCGGCATTCCCCGGGGCCACGGCAGCCGGTAGGCGAAGAGCCAGCGGAACGGGTAGAGGGTCAGCAGCGTGAGCGGGAACGTCCCGATCCGGACGATCGGGACCTCGCCCAGCGCGATCTGGAGGACGTCGGTCAGATGACAGACCATCTGCCCGGCGCTCATCCGCCCCCACCTCGGCACCTCGTCGCCCTGGAGCGCCGCGATGCGAGCGCGCGCGGACTGCAGGGCGGCCGGGTCGAAGAGAGTCTGCACACGCTGATCCTAGCCTGTGGACCCGTCACCGGACCGGGATCGCGTGGATCTGCCCGAGAAGCCAATTCAGACAGGCCAGGTGCTGCTGGTCGTGGCTGGCCAGGTAGTGGACGACCGATCGGAGCGTGACGGGTCCGTACTCACCGAAGGTGCCAGGTCGTCGGAGCTGCTCGCCTGTGAGACCTTCCACGAGCCGCAGCGTGGCTCGTCGGGCTTCCCGGAACGCCGCGAGCGCCGCCTCGGGGTCCGCGACGTCGTAGTCGCGGCCTGCGGCGAGCTCGTAGCTGTCGAGAGACACGAGCGCGGGGCTCTCCTCGGCGAGCATCCGGGCCACCCTCACGTGGTAGCCGTCCACCTCGATGTCCCGCACGTGGCAAACCTGGCCGAGCGGCGAGAACCGCTCGCCCGGGATCCCCTCCCACGAGGGCGGCTGCCAGCTCCACCGCTCCCGCGGCACCAGCCGGAACGTGGCGTCGAGGCGGTCCGGCATCGCCGACAGATCCGAGAGCGTGCTCTTCGACAGCGTCATGCGCGATCCTCCCGGCCCCCGGCCGCCCTCAGCCTCGACTCGATTCCTTCGAGCCGTTCGAGCGCGCCGGTGAAATCGAGGTTGGCAACCGACGTCTCCAGGTCGCGCATCGGCGCGCCGAGCGCCCCGCCGAGCGCGGTCTTCAGCGCGGCGGCGTCGTCCGTCGCGTCCATGCTGCTCGTTTCGAGATGCCGCCGGAGGCGGACGACGATCGGCATCGCCGCGGAGGCGTGCTCCGGGCCCAGCGGCGCGGACCCGGCGGCGTCCACGGGCTCCGCCTCCCTCCGAAGCAAGGCCTCGCAGCCTCCGCGGGCCTCCTCGATCGCGGCGCGAAGCGGCTCCACGTCGAGGCGTTCCGCCGGGGCCCGGCCGAGGGACGCTTCGAGCGAGCTCGCCGCCTCGGCCACACGCTCGAGCCCGAGCGTCCCCGCCGAGCCCTTGAGCGTATGGAGCACCTGACGCAGCTCCGCGAGAGCCTCGCCCCGGCCCGTCAGCTGCTCGACCCGCGCGAGGACGCTGCCGAGCCCGGACACGGTCCGAAGCAAGAGCCCCCTGTAGAGCGTCGGATTCCCGCCCGCGCGGCGGAGCCCGCCTTCGACGTTCACCCCCGGGAGCGTCGCCGGAAGATCGCCGGGCGTGGCGACCTCGTCCGCGTACCGGTAACGGACCCCCGTCTGCTGCGCGATCGCCGCGAAGAGGTCGTCGACCGCGAACGGCTTGGTGAGAACGGCGTCCACGCCGCAGGCGAGGAGCTCGCTCTGCTCGTGCTCGAGGGCGCTCGCCGTCAGGGCGACGATGCGCGTCGCCTTCGATCCCTCGCGTGCCCGGATGCGGCGCGTCGCCTCGCGCCCGTTGAGGACCGGCATCCGTACGTCCATGAAGACGAGGTGGGGCCGCCAGCGCTCCCACTCCTCGAACGCCTCGGCGCCGTCGACCGCCTCGCGGACGTCGAACCCCGCGCCGCCCAGGAGGCGGGTGAGAAGGAGCCGGTTCTCCAGCGTGTCGTCGGCGACGAGGACGCGGACCGGCTCCTGGCCGGCAGCCAGGGACGCGACACGGCGGTGCCGTCGCGGCGCCACCGCCTCGCTCGACGACGGCAGCTCCACGTCGAAGGAGAACGTCGTCCCCGCGCCGACCTGGCTCCGGACCCCGATGTCGCCACCCAGGAGCCGCACGATCTGGCGGCTGATCACGAGCCCGAGCCCGGTCCCTTCCTTCGCGCTCAATCCCGACTCCGTCTGGCTGAAGGCGCGGAAGAGCTTCGCCATCTCGTCCTCGGAGATGCCGGGCCCCGTGTCCTCCACCTCGAACGCCGCGCGGCCGCCGCTCCAGCGCACCCGGAGGGTGACCCGGCCACGCTCCGTGAACTTGACGGCGTTGCCGAGGAGGTTGATGAGGACCTGCCGGAGCTTCCCCTCGTCGCCGCTCACGGTCCGCGGGACCTCTGCCCCGACGTCGAAGGCGAGGTCGAGGTCCTTGGCCTCCGCCCTCACCTTCACGATCGAGTGCACCGACGCGAGCATCTCGTGCAGGTCGAAGGGCCGGTCGAGGCGGGTGAAGCTCCCGGCCTCTATCTTCGACAGCGAGAGGACGTCGTTGATGAGGCCGAGCAGGTGCTCGCCGGAGCGCTGGATGATGCTCAGCTCCTCGTGGTGGCGATCGCTCAGGTCGGCCGAACGATCCAGGAGCTGCGCGAAGCCGAGCACCGCGCTCAGGGGCGTGCGCAGCTCGTGGCTCATGTTGGCGAGGAAGAGGCTCTTGGCGCGGCTCGCCTCGAGCGCCTGCTGCTTGGCGGCCTCGATCTCCGACGTCCGCTGCGCGACGAGGTCCTCCAGCTCGGCCTCGCGGGCCTCGAGCGCCCTCACCCGCAGCTTCACGATGCCCGCCACGGCCGCCAGACCCCCGAGGAGGCCCAACGCCTTTGCCCAATCGGTGAGCCACCACGGCGGGCGCACGCGGAACGGCAGCTCGACCGGCGGACCCCACGGTCCGGTGCCGATCCGGGCGCGCGCCCGGAACACGTGCCGCCCCGGCGCGACGTTGCCGAAGACGGCGCGGCTGTCGCGGCCCGGCGGGCTCCAGTCCCGATCCTCGCCGCCCAGCGTCGATTGGTACTCGATCCGCTCCGGGATCCCGAGGTCGACCGCCGAGAAGCGGAACGTCAGGTCGGCGAGGTCGGACGGGAGATCCAGGCCCATCGGGACGTTGGAGAAGGGCGGGACGCTCTGGAACGCGAGACGGGACGGGGCCGGCGCCGCGCCGCTTCCGTCCCCGCGCGCGACGGCCCTGTAGTCGACGGGCGACTGGCGGAGGTCGACGGCCAGCAGCTGGACCCGGGGCGGCCCGGCCGGCGCCTGGAACGCGGAATCCGCCGGCAAGAGGCTCAGGCCCTTGCCGGTCCCCCACCAGCCGCGCCCCTGGCGGTCGAAGAGGCCCGTCCCCTGGTTGAAGTCGGGGGCCTTCAGGCCCTCTTCGCGGCCGAACGTGTCGATCGTGGGACGGGCGCCGCCGGGCGGCAGCACGATCCGGTTCAGCCCCTTCTCGGTGGCCGCCCAGACCGCTCCCTGGGGGTCCTCGGCGAGCGAGAAGACGAGCGGGTTGCTGAGCCCGTCGTCCTCGCCGATCCGCGTGAAGCCGCTCCCGTCGTACACCGCGAGACCGGCTCGCGTCCCGAGCCAGACCCGACCCTCGTGGTCGCGAAGGCCGACGTTCCCTTCCGCGCTGCCGAGGCTCGTCTCGTCGAAGACCGTGACCGTGTCGCCTTCCAGGCGGCTCACGCCGCCCTTCTTGCGGACGAACCAGAGGGCCCCGTCCCCGGAGTCGACGATGTCGTACACGGGCGAGCCGCCCAGGAGCTCGTCGGGGTATCGCGTGAACGTGCGGCCGTCGTAGCGCACGGCCCCGGAGGCCGAGCCGATCCAGAGACGGCCCTCCCGGTCCTCGGCGAAGGCCCAGACGCGGCCGGGCGCCTTGCCGTCCCTCGCCGCCACGCGCGTCAGGCTCGAGCCGTCGTAGCGAAAGACGCCGTCCCGCGCCGTGCCGATCCAGAGGGCGCCGCGGCGGTCCTGGTACACCGAGTGGACCTGGTCCCTTCCCGTGGCGCTCGCGATCCGGAGCTGACCGAACGCCTCGCCGTCGAAGCGTGCGATCCCCTTGTCGGTCGCGAGCCAGAGGGCCCCGTCCTTCGCCTCCACGATGCCCCACACCCGCGTGTCCGGAAGGCCCTCTCGCGCCGTGACGTGACGGAACGAGCCGGGCCGGTACCGGTCGAGGCCGCCCCCCTGCGTCGCGATCCAGATCAGCCCGGCCCGGTCCTCCAGCACGAAGGACGTCCGGTCCTGGCTGAGCCCCTGCTCCTCGGCGAGCGGGACGAACGCCCGGATCGGTCGGGTCGGATCGTCCCGGTTCCGCAGGAGCTGCGCGACGCCCTTGCGCGTCGCGAGCCAGAGGGAGCCTCGCCGATCTGCCATCACCTGCGCGACGTCGTCGTCGGGCAACCCCTGGGCCGACGAGTACGTGGTGAAGGAGGTGCCGTCGAATCGGCTCACGCCCTTGCCCGAGAGCCAGATCCCGCCGTCGGCATCCTCGGCGACCCCGGTCAGCGCGTCGCCCGGAAGCCCGTCCTCCGCCGTGTAGCGCGTGAACGACCGGCCGTCGAACGCGAAGGCTCCGCTGCCGGTCGCGAACCAGATCGTGCCGTCGCGGGCCTCGAGGATCGAGGTGATCTCGCCGTCCACGAGGCCGTTCACGGCGGCGTAGCCGCTGAACGACGTGCCGTCGAAGCGGCAGGCCCCGTGGTCGGTCGCGATCCAGAAGCGTCCGGCGCGGTCCTCCACCACCGCTCCGACGTCGTCGCCCGGCAGCCCCTGCTTCGTCGTGTAGTGGGTGACCGCGTTCCCGTCGTAGCGGGAGAGGCCGCCGCGGCTGAAGCTGATCCAGAGGTTGCCGGCCCGATCGGCGGACACGCTCGTGGTGTTGTCGCTGGCGAGGCCCTGCTTCGTGGTGAAGCGCGTGAAGGACGTGCCGTCGTAGCGTGAGAGGCCGCCGCCCCACTCGGTGATCCAGAGGAACCCGCGCCGATCCTGGACCATGACGCCGGGATACGAGGTGGCCATCCCTTGCGCCACGTCGAGGTAGGCGATGTCGGCGAGCATGTTGTCGCGCCGGGCGGGCGGAGCCGCGGGCAGCGGCGGGGGCACCCGCAGCGGGACGGTGAGGGGCGCCTCCAGCGTGCGCCCGTCCTGCACCGCGGACCCGCTCGCGGGCGGCCGGAGCGACGTCGGCGGCGGCACGCCGTTCTCGCCCGGCGTCACCCGAGGGCGGTCCACGCGGACCACGACCCGAACCGGAGCGCCCACCGGGATCTCCCGCACGCCGCCGTCCGGCACCAGCCGGAGCGCTGGCGCCGGCGCGACGGTCTCGACGGTCTCGACGCGGGTCAGCGCCGCCGGATCGTCGCGGACCACCTTCGCCGGCGTC
>CAYLNK010000386.1:0-5491 GCA_964384675.1 uncultured Holophagales bacterium
GTCGTCCTCGCGGTCGTCTTCGGCGCCGTCCGCCTCGGCAGCGCTCCGCGCCGGATGGACGGCGTACCGGTCGCGCTCGTCACGCCGAAGGTGCAGACGTACCTCGGCGCCACGTCCGGGGTGAACGCGCCGCTCGGGACCGCCCTCCTCGCCTCGTCGCGGCGAAGGACCGTGGAGGGCGCGGCCCGCGAGGCCTTCCGGGTCCGATCCGTGGAGCTGGAGGCGGAGCTGCTCGGGCGCACCGAGCGCGCGGCGAGGGACGGCGCGCGCGTCGTCGTCTGGTCCGAGGGGGCGCTCCTGGTCGCCGCGGACGGCGAGTCCGGGCTCCTGAAGCGGGCCGGCGACGCGGCCTCGCGCCTGGGCCTCCACCTCGGCGTCTCGTACCTGACCCTGCCGCTCGACGGGAGGGGACGGATCGAGAACGTGACGACGCTGCTCGGTCCGTCGGGTCCGCCGCTGTGGCGCTACCTCAAGGCGCATCCGGTCCCGGGCATGGAGCGGTGCGTGGCGGGCGATGGTCGGCTCCCGTCGGCGTCCACGCCGGCGGGCCGCGTCACCACCGCCATCTGCTTCGACCTCGACTTCCCGGGGTTCCTGCGCCAGGCCGCGGGCGCGGACCTCCTCCTGGTCCCCTCGGACGACTGGTCCGAGATCGCCCGCGTCCACGCGGCGATGGCGGCCTTCCGCGCCGTGGAGCTGGGCGTCCCGATCGCCCGGTCGACGAGCGCCGGGATCTCCCAGGCGGTCGACGCGTACGGACGCGAGCTCGCGTCGCTCGACTTCGACGCGGGCGACGAGCGGACGCTCCTGGCGACGCTGCCCGCCGGCTCGGTCCGGACGCTCTACGGCTCGGTCGGCGACGTCGTCCCCGCGCTCGCCGCCCTGCTCGGCGCCGGTCTCGGGATCGCGGCGTTCCGGAGGGGTCCGGCCGCGGCGCGCCCGCTCAGCCGATCAGCCCCTCGGCCAGCCCCTTGAGCACGGCGCGCGTCCGGTCCCGCACCCCGAGCTTCAGGAGGACGTTCGAGATGTGGTTCTTCACCGTCCCCTCGGAGAGCCCGAGCGCGTCGGCGATCTCCCGGTTGCTGTAGCCGCCCGCCATCAGGCGCAGCACCTCGGTCTCCCGCTCCGTGAGCGGATCGGGGCGGTCGAAGCTCTCGAAGTCGCGGGCGATCCCCTCCAGCCCGGCGAGCGCGCGCCGGGTCACGGCCGGCTGCAGGTACGACTCGCCCCGCGCGAGCCGCTCGATCGCGTCGGTGAGCTGCTCGAGCGTCACGTCCTTGAGGAGGAAGCCGCGGGCGCCCGCGCGCACCGCCGAGAGGAGCAGCGCGTCGTCGTCGAACGTCGTCAGGACGAGCGTCGGCGGCAGCGTCCCCTTCGCCCGGAGCGCCTCCAGCACCTCGAGCCCGCTCTTCCCCGGCATCCGGATGTCGAGCAGCACCACGTCGGCGCCGGCCCCGGGGACGAGCGCGATCGCCTCGTCGCCGTTCGAGGCCTCGGCCACCACCTCGATGCCGCTCGCGAGCGACAGGAGGCTCCGGAGCCCCTGGCGCACGAGCGTCTGGTCCTCCACCAGGACCACGCGGATCACGCGGTCCGCCTCGCGAGCGAAGGGACGACGAGCTCCACCGCGAAGCCGGCGCCGGGCGCCGTCCGCACGCCGAGCGATCCGCCCAGCTCCGCGGCCCGCTCCCTGAGGCTGCGCAGCCCGCCACCCGGCAGGGGCTCGCGCGCGCCGCGTCCGTCGTCCGAGGCCGTGAGCCGCAGCCCGTCCCCGTCCCGGGCCAGGGCGATCGTGAGGCGCGAGGCGGCCGCGTGCTTGACGGCGTTGGTGACGATCTCCTGCACGCCGCGCAGCAGCGACTCGGCGACGGCGGGGTCCGTGAAGCGGAGGGCCGGGTCGACGGTGATCGTGACCGCCGGGCGCGCGATCTCGGTGGCGAGGACCTGGAGCGCGCGCGGCAGGTCGATCCCGTCGTCGTCGCGGAAGCGGCCCACCACGTCCCGCACGTCCGAGAGGAGGAGCTTGGCGAGCGCGCGCGACCGCTCCACCTCCTCCTTCGCCCGGCCCTCGGCCACGTGCGCGGCGACCTCCAGCGAGAGGCTGAGCGCGGTGAGGTGGTGGCCGAGGAGGTCGTGGAGGTCCCTCGAGATCCGGGCCCGCTCCGCCAGGCGGCTGCTCTCCCCGAGGAGCTCCTGCGTGGCCCGCAGCTCGGCGTTGAGCCGCGCCAGCTCCTCGCGCCCGCTGGCCTCCCGCTCGGCCATCCACGACGTGTACATCGCGAAGACCGAGAAGGCGAAGTACGCCGCCACCGGCACGAGGGCCGACGACGTCCCGAAGCGAAGCGCGATCGGCACGCCGTACAGGGCCGTCTGGAGGACCGTCCAGGCGATGGCCGGGCCGGGCGGAAGCGCGTAGACGAGCTGCGCCGCCACCATCACCAGCAGGATGCCCTCGAACCCGGTGCCCCCGGTGAGGGCCGCGGTGAGCGCCGCGACGGTCTGGAGCACGAGGATCGGGAAACGTTCTCCGCTCCGGTGCCCGAGACCGCGCATGAACGCCGCGAGGAACGCCACCAGCGACACGCTCGCTCCGGCGAGGGCCGGTGTGACGTGCCGCGCGTCGAGCCACGCGAGCGCGACCGGGAGCGCCGCGGCCCCCCAGCCGAGGACGCCCGCGAGGCGCCTGGCGCCATCTGCGTCGAGGTGCGGCTTCATCGGCAGGCGAGTCTAGGCGTGAACGGACGCGCCACACCCCTGCCGGAAGTCATGGGTCGGCGGGGTGACCTTGGGCACAGGTTTTCGGGGCGCCGGGATCCCTACCTTGGGAGCGTCAGGAGGACCGCATGAAGAGACGCTTCCTTCCCCTCGCGGCGCTCGCCGCCACGCTCACGCTCCCCGCCCTCGCCGGGGAGCGCCACCCCCTCGCCCGGAACGCCGAGCAGGCGTTCTTCACCGCGCTCAACACCGACGCCTCGCGGCGGGAGGGAGCCCTGGTCGAGCTCGCGACGGCCCACGCCGTCGACCCGACGGACGCGCGCACCTGCCTGCTGGTGGGGCTCTCCCACCTCTGGAGCGCCGCCGAGGCGGCCCCGCGCGACCCGAAGGCGATCGAGCACGTCGTCCTGGCCGAGCACTACCTGGCGCGCGCCCAGGAGCTCGACCCGTCCGACGATCGGATCCCGAGCTGGCTCGTGCCGGCGCGCGTCTCCGTCGCGTCGATCGAGCGGACGCCGGAGAAGGTCGCGGCCGCGATCGCCGGCCTCGAGGAGGCGTACGTGAAGCGGCCGGCGTTCCACTCGTTCACGCTGGCGTTCCTCGCCGGTCAGGCAGGCCCCGGCTCGCCCCGCTTCGAGAGGGGGCGGACCGCGCTGCGTGAGGTCCTCGGGAAGCCGTGCGACGTCACCCGGGACCGCGCCTGCGGGAACGCGCCGCGTTGGCCGCACAACACCGAGGGCTTCCAGCTCTTCGCGGCCGAGTACGAGGCCCGCGGCGGCGATCGGGAGGCGGCCCGGGCGCTCCTCGGGAGGCTGCGGTCCGGCGACGGCTACGCGAGCTGGCCGTACCGGGCCGAGGCCGAGGAGCTCCTCGCGTCGCTGGACGCCCCTGCCGGCACGCCCCGCACGTCGTCCTTCTCGCCCCAGAAGGGAATCTCCTGCCAGCTCTGCCATCGCGGGAAGTGAGGAGCGCGACGTGCTGGAGCTCCACGACCTCTCGTACCGGTACCCGGGCTCTTCGACCCCGGCCGTCGACGGCCTGTCGCTCTCGATCCCGAGGGGCGAGGTGTTCGGCCTCCTCGGCCCGAACGGCGCGGGCAAGACGACGCTCCTCTCCATGGTGGCCGGCCTCCTGACGCCGTCGGCCGGACGGATCGCGGTCGCCGGCCGCGACCTGTCCGGCGGCGCCGACGTCCGCCGCGCGATCGGCCTCGTGCCGCAGGACGTCGCGCTCTACCCCACCCTTTCGGCCCGCGACAACCTCGCCCTGTTCGGACGGCTCTATGGCCTCAGGGGGGCGCTCCTGCGCGAGCGGATCGCCGACACCCTCGAACGGGTCGGCCTCCTCGACCGCGGGGACGATGCGATCCAGACGTTCTCGGGCGGGATGAAGCGGCGGGTGAACATCGCGGTCGCGCTCCTCCACCGTCCCGAGCTCCTTCTCCTGGACGAGCCGACCGTCGGCGTCGACCCGCAGTCCCGCCGCTTCATCCTCGACCAGATCCGCGGGATCGCCCGTGAAGGCGGGCTCACCGCGATCTTCTCGACGCACTACATGGAAGAGGCCGAGACGGTCTGCTCCCGCCTGGCGATCGTCGACCACGGCCGGGTGGTGGCGCTCGGCACGCCGTCGGAGCTGGTGGCCTCGCTCGGGGGCGGACACGTGGCGATCGGCCTCGGGGAGGCACCGGACGCGCCTCTCCTGGCCGCCCTCCGGGACCTCCCCCACGTGGCCGCGGCGGAACGTCGCGAGCCGGGCCTCCTCGTCACCGCCGCGCGCCCGCTGGACGTGCTGCCCGCCGTCCTCGAGGCGGTGCGCCAGGCCGGCCACGCCGTGCGCAGCCTCACCTACAGCCAGCCGAACCTCGAGTCGGTCTTCCTGGCCACCACGGGCCGGAGCCTGAGGGATTGAACATGCTCGACGCCGTCCTCGCCCTGACCGCCAAGGACCTGAAGGTGCTGCGGAACGATCCGCGGGGCCTCGTCTCGCTCTTCCTGATGCCGCTGATGTTCATGGTCGTCATGACGCTGGCGCTCGGCCGGGCCTTCTCGGGCCGAGGCGGCGGCCCCAACGCCGTCCAGCACAACGTCCCCGCCTGGGCCCTCTTCGGGGTGTTCTTCATCGCCCAGCAGCTCGCCATGAGCATCTTCGAGGAGCGCCGGCTCGGCACCGACCGGCGTCTCCTGGTGACGCCGGCTCCCCGCGCCGCGCTCCTCCTGGGGAAGCTGGTGCCGTTCCTCCTGGTGAACGTCCTGCAGGTGGCGGTCCTGTTCGCGGCGGGGGTCCTGATCCTTCCCGTCCTCGGCGCGCCGCGCCTCTCCCTCGGCTCGCCGGCCGCGCTCTTCGCCCTGACGCTCGGGGCCTCGCTCTCGGCCACCGGCCTGGGGCTCCTCCTCGCCTCCCTCGCCCGCACGAACGAGCAGCTGGGGGGGATGGGCAGCCTCCTCGTCCTGACGATGGCGGCCCTCGGCGGCGTGATGGTCCCGCGCGCCGTGATGCCCTCCGCGATGCAGACGCTCGGTCTCGCGACGCCCCACGCCTGGGCGCTCACCGGCTACCAGTCGGTCCTCGTCGGCGGCGCGGGCCTCACCGGCGTCGCGGGGCCGGTGGCGGCGCTGGCCGGCTTCGCCACGCTCTTCTTCGGGATCGCTCTCTTCCGCCTCCGCCGGGAGGGACCGTTGTAATCTCCTCTGCAAATGCCCCTTTCGATCCGCGACGCGCGGCCGCTCGGGAGCGAGGGCCGGTGACGCAAGGCCGGGCCGCGCCGCCTGCCCCC
>CAYLNK010000387.1:0-5487 GCA_964384675.1 uncultured Holophagales bacterium
CGGCTACGCCGCCGCGGCGCGGGTCCTCGCGATCCTCGGCGATCGGGCCGGCGCGGCGGACCTGCTGGCGCGCGGCCGCGCCAGGTTCCCCGACGACCGACGCTTTCGAGACGCACCGGGTGGAGGGACCCGATCGACGAGGTGACGCGATGCGGATGACGGCCCTCGGCCTCTCGCTCCTGGTCCTGGTCCTGGCGCGGCCCGTCGGAGCCGACACGCCCTCGCTCCCGGCCGGCACGACCGCGACCGCGGAGGTGACCCTCGTCGAGGTCCCCGTCCACGTCACCGACTCGAACGGGCGGCCGGTCCGCGGGCTCACGCGCGACGACTTCGAGCTCTCCGACGACGGGGAGCGCGTCGAGCTGACGAGCGTCGAGGCGGTCGACCTCGAGGACTTCGCGAAGGACCCCAACGCCCCGCGGGACATCCCCCTCCCGCCGGCGGCGCGCCGGAGCTTCTTCCTCCTCTTCGACCTCTCGTTCTCGAGCCCGTCGAAGATGGTCACCGCGCGGAGCGCCGCGAAACGGTTCGTGCTCGAGGGGATGAAGAACGGCGACTTCGTGGGCGTCGCGACCTACGACGTCGAGCGCGGGATGAAGCTCGTCCTCTCGTTCACGGCCGACCGCGACCAGGCGGCCCACGCCGTCGAGACACTGGGCCTCCCGAGCCTGACCCAGCCGACCGCCGATCCGCTGGCGCTCACGATCTTCAACTCCAACGGCTCGTCCGGCAGCACCGCGGGCGAGACCCAGTCCCGGCTGGGCGACTCGGAGGCGGCCGAGGTCCTCCAGGCGATCTCGGCGCTCTCCCGCAAGAGCTTCGACTCGTACCAGCGGGGCCGCATCGTGGCGTCGATCAAGGCGATGGAGGACCTCGCCCGCTCCCTCAACAGCGTGCGCGGGCGAAAGCACATCGTCTACTTCTCGGAGGGCTTCGACAGCCAGCTCCTGGTCGGCTCCTCCGGGGGAGCGGCCTCCTCGGTGGTGCAGGGCGACCAGGTGGCTCACGGCGAGATCTGGAAGATCGACAACGACTCGCGTTTCGGCAGCACCGACCTGAAGGTGAAGCTCCAGGACATGCTGACGATCTTCAACCGGGCCGACTGCGTCATCCACGCCGTCGACGTCTCGGGCCTGGTGGACCGCACCTCCGACGTGCGCGCCGGCGCGCCGGGCGATACCGGTCCCGCCGCGCGGGAAGGGGGACGCGGCCGTGGACAGGAGTCCCTCTTCCTCCTGGCCCACGAGACCGGCGGCGAGGTGATGAAGAACTCCAACGACGTGGCCGGCCAGCTCGAGGCGCTCGAGAGGCAGACGTCGCTCGTCTACCTCCTCGTCTTCGCGCCCCGGAAGATGGGCGAGCCGGGCCGGTTCCACGGGCTCAAGGTGAAGGTGAAGAGCCCGGGCGCGCGGATCTCGTCCCGCTCGGGCTACTACGAGCCGCGCCCCTACTCGAAGCTGAGCCCCATGGAGCGCCGCCTCTCGACCGCCCAGATGCTCGCGTACGGTCTGCCGCGCAACGAGATCCCGTCCCGCGTCCTGGCGGCCCCCATCCGTGTGCCGGGGCGCGCGCGGGCGGAGGTTCCGGTCATCGTCGAGATCCCGGGCCGGGCCCTCCTCGCGGGCCACACCGGGGAGAACCTGCACCTCGAGCTCTACGCCTACGCCACCGACACGCAGCTCCGGGTCCGTGACTTCTTCTCCCAGAACCTCACCCTCGAGCTGCCCAAGCTCCGCGCCTCGCTCGACGCGAGCGGCATCAAGTACTACGGCACGGTCGCCCTTTCGCCCGGCACGTTCTGGATGAAGGTCCTCGTGCGCAACGCCGACACGGGGCGGACCGGCCTCTCGATCGTCCCGGTCACCGTTCCCGAGCCCGCCGGGGCCGAGCCGTTCGTCCTGGCGCCGCTGTTCCACGAGGCCCCGGGGCGCTGGATCATGGTGAAGGGGGCGCCCCGCGCGGGCGCTCCGTCCTATCCGTTCGTCGCCGCGGGCGAGTCGTTCATCCCGTCGGCGGCCCCGTCCGTGGAGGGCGGGCAGAGCGCTCGTGTCTCTCTCTTCGCCTACAACGTCAAGGGCGGCTCGAGCCTGGAGCTGGAGGGGCGCCTCCGGGGCCTCGACGGCAAGGACGCCGGTGACGTGCACCTGGTGCGGGAGGGGAAGGACGAGGCCGGACCCGGCGGCGCGTTGCGGCTGCTCTGCTCGTTCCGGCCCGACGGCCTGGCCAAGGGGCTCTACTCTCTCCTCGTCACGGTCCGCGACCGGGAGAGCGGCACCGAGGCGCAGAGCGGGATACCGGTCGAGGTGCGATAGGAGGCGATGATGCGGAGGACGGTAATGGCGGCCGCGGTGGCTGTGCTCGCGGCGGCTCCGGCTCTGGCTGACGGGCTGACGACGTACAAGGGGTGGGCCGAGAGCCCCGAGGCGTACTTCCTGACGAAGTCCGAGCGGGAGGCCTGGTCGGCCGTCGACACGGACCAGAAGGCCGAGGCGTTCGTCAACGCCTACCGGGCGGCCCGCGGCGCCGGCTTCGCAGCGGCCATCAAGAGCCGCGTCGAGTTCGCGGACAAGGCTTTCCCGCTCGGGAAGAAGAAGGGCTCCGAGACGCTGCGCGGATGGGTCCTCGTGGTCCTCGGGCCCCCGACCAAGGTGGACGAGGTGAAGTCCGGCGCTGCCAAGGAGAAGGTCGACCCGACGTCGGGCGAGATCGCGGCGAGCAGCGGAGGCGAGAACAGCCGGGCGGTGACCAACTCGCACTCGAACGCCGGCGGGGCCGGGGCCGACACTCTCCGGGGGATGCGCCCGACCGTGAGGAAGAGCGTCACCCGCTGGAGCTACGACGCCAAGTCGGTACCTCCCGCGCTGAAGCTGCCCGAGCTCACCGTCGAGTTCATCGTCTACCCCGACGAGAGCCGGGAGGAGACGCCCGACCCCGCGAAGCTCCAGAAGATGCTGGAGGACGTGGTGGCGTACTGGGCTCCCCGGAAGTAGGACGGACCTCAGCCCGCCAGCGGGACCCGGAACCAGAACGTCGCGCCCTTCCCCTCCTCGCTGAGGATCCCGATCGAGCCGCCGTGCCGCTCGACGATCGTCTTGCTGATCGCGAGCCCCAGCCCGGTGCCTCCCTTCTGCCGCGAGTCCGACGCGTCCACCTGACGGAAGCGCTCGAAGATGACGTCGTGGAGCGCCGGGGGAACCCCACGCCCCCGGTCCACGACGCGCACCTCGGCCTCGCCATCCCGCCGGCTGGCCCCCACCTCGATCCGCTCTCCCCGCGGGGAGAACTTCACCGCATTGGACAGGAGGTTGAGCACCACCTGCTCGAGCCGGTCGGCATCGGCGATCACCCGCAAGTCCGTGGGCCCGACCTCGACCGCCACGCCGAGCTCGTCCGCCATCCCCCGCACGGCGTCCACGGAGCTCTCCAGCACCGCCTGGAGCGGCGTCGGGACGAGCGTCAGGTCCATCCGGCCGCTGTCGAGACGCTCCAGGTCCAGGAAGTCGTTGATGAGGCGGATCAGACGCGTCGTGTTCCGCTCCGCGATCGCCACGAGCCGCTCCGCGGCCGGCGCGAGCTCGCCGGCCGTCTTCGCCGTCAGGAGCCCGAGCGAGCCCCGGATCGACGTGAGCGGAGTCCGCAGCTCGTGGCTCACTGTGGCGACGAACTCGCGCCGCATCCGCTCCACGTCCCGGCGCTCCGAGACGTCACGCGCGACGCCCTGGACGGCCACCGGCCGCCCGTCCAGGAGGACGAGCCGCGTCGACACCTCCACGGGCACGCGCTTGCCGGAGCGGGTGACGACGTCCAGCTCGTAGACGCTCCGGTCCTCCTCGCCCCGCAGCTTCCGGGCGATGCTCTCGCGGGCGTACGGGAGGTGCTCCGGCGCCACGAGCTGGTCGATTCCCGTGCCCACCACCTCGTCCCTCCGGTATCCGAGGAGCCGCTCCGCGGCGCGGTTGATCGAGAGGAACCGGCCGGCGAGGTCGTGCGTGTAGACCATGTCGCTCGCGTTCTCGAAGAGCTCGCGGTAGCGCTCCTCGCTGGCCTCGAGCGCCCGCTCGAACGACTTCCGGACCGTGATGTCGCGGCTGGAGATCAGGAGGCCCTGGCCTCCCGGCAGCGCGGTCAGGAGCGCCTCCACGTGGAGGACCTCCCCGCTCCGCTTCCTCACCCGCATCTCGACCGACGTGCTGCCGCCTTCGGCCACCGTGGACGCGGCGAGGGCCCGGACCCGCGCCACGTCGTCGGGGTGGACGATGTTGAAGGCGTTGCCGGCCAGCACCTCCTCCGGCGGGATCCCGAGCACCGCGGCGTTGGACGGCGAGGCGTAGAGGACGCGCCCCTCGGGCGTCACCTGGGCGACGAGGTCGCGGGCGTGCTCGGTCACCAGCCGGTAACGTCGCTCCTGCTCCTCGAGCGCGGCGACGGCGAGGGCCCGGTCGATCCCGAGCGCCAGCTCGTCTCCCACGCGATCGATCGTCTCGAGCGCGGCCAGCCCGAACTTCTCGCCCGTGGAGATCGAAAGGACGCCGACGAGCCGGCTCCCGACCGCGAGCGGGAGGCCGGCGAAGATCCGCTCGGGGCCGCCGGCCGGGACGTCCTCTCTCACCGCGACGAGCGCGCGATGGGTGGCCGCGATCTCACCGATCGCCGCCGCGTCGCGCGCCCCCTCCTCTTCCGGCGCCCGGAGGGCGTCCAGGTCGCCGGCGCTCGCCCGGCGGGAGAGCCGGCCGTCCGGCCCCGCGATCCAGAAGGAGGCGCGGGTCGCCGAGAGGTGCCGGCAAACCAGGTCCGCGCAGGCTGCCAGCATGTCGTCGAGCGTGCGCCCCGCCGTGAGCGCCTTGCCGATCTCCGCGGCGAAGCTG
The DNA here is from genome assembly GCA_964384675.1 of uncultured Holophagales bacterium. GTDB lineage: Bacteria > Acidobacteriota > Thermoanaerobaculia > UBA5066 > UBA5066 > CAYLNK01. The sequence goes on from CAYLNK010000387.1 coordinate 4,866, forward strand.
GCCAGGCGCATCCGGTGCGCGAGCTCCCGCTCCGCCCGGAGGCGCTCCGTGACGTCCTGGGCGTTCCCCAGGACGTACGGGTGCCGGCCCCTCTCCTCGCACAGCACGTTGCGGTAGTCCCAGAAGCGCTCCTCTCCCTCGCGGGTGAGGAGACAGAGGAGCCCTCCCTCCACCGAGCGGCTCTGGACGCGGATCAGGTACCGGTTCAGCTCCTCCTGGAAGCGGGACGGGACCAGGTCGAAGAGCGACCTCCCCTCGAGCTCCTCGGCGGTGTACCCGAGCGCGGCCGAGGCCGACCGGTTGATCGAGAGGATCCGGCCGGTGAGGTCGTGCGTGCAGATCAGCCCGCCGCTCATCTCCACCAGGTTCCGGTAGCGGCGCTCGCTGTCCGCGAGGGCCCCCTCCGTCCGGCGCGTCTCCACCGTGGCGCGCGCCCGCTCCTCCTCGCGCCGCGAGGTGAGGTCGGATACGTCACGGAGGTACGCCACCGCGGCGGACCGGCCCTCGAACGGGACGGCGTACTCCGTCACCTCGACGTCCAGGAGCGCGCCGTCCTTCCGCCGGTGCCGCGCCGTTCGCGGAGCGCCGTCCGGCGGCGCCTGGCCCGCGGGCATCGGCGCCG
>CAYLNK010000388.1:0-5471 GCA_964384675.1 uncultured Holophagales bacterium
GGCCGCCTCCGCGCCCGAGGTCGGGGGGCGGAGCGCGCCCGAGCGCGGCGCCACGCCGAGGCTGATCCGGCCCTCGTCCCGAGCCTGCTGGCGCTTCTCCCAGACCTCCGCCATGGCGTTGAAACGGCTCTGGATCGACTGGAGCTTGAACCTCTCCGCGGTGCGGTCGATCTCCTGGTTGCCGAGCTTCCGGAGCCAGGTCTCCACCTTGCGACGCGACTGCAGGGGCGCGAGCTTCTGGTCGCCCACCAGGAACCGCTCGTACTCGACCCGCAGGGCGACCATCGCCCGCTCGAGCTCCTGAAGCTCCCGCTCGATCGACTCTCCCCGCATGCGCCGCTACCATTCTAAGGTGACACCGTCGGCACGACGTCCCCCCTCGATGGAAACTCTCCTCGCGTCGGCGACCGGCTCGGCTCTCGCGGCCGCCCACGGCCGGCGCCGTGCGAAGGAGGCCCTCGGGGCCGCCGCGCGGGCGTTCCACGCCGGCACGCTCGTTCCCGATCCGGCTCCCGAGGGCACGGCCCTCGTCGAGGCGCTCGCGCGCGAGGCGGGACGGTCCCTGGGTGCCCGTCGTCCAGCCGGACCGGGCCGCGTGATCAACGCGACCGGGGTCCTCCTCCACACGAACCTCGGCCGGGCCCCGCTGGCGGCGGCCGCGCGCGAGGCGCTCGAGCGCGCCGCGGGCTTCTGCGACCTGGAGTACGACGTGGCGTCCGGGCGCCGCGGGAAACGGAGCGAGCACGTCCGTCCGCTCCTCCTCGAGCTCTTCGCTCCGGAGCGAACCGACGTCGACGTGGTCGTCACCGTCAACAACGCGGCCGCGCTGCTGCTGGCGCTCGACACGGTCGCCAACGGTCGTCCGGTCGCCATCTCGCGCGGCGAGCTCGTGGCCATCGGGGGCGACTTCCGCGTCCCGTCGATCCTGGCCCGGAGCGGCGCCTCGCTCCTGGAGACCGGCACCACGAACAAGACGGCTCCCGCCGACTACGAGGAAGCGCTCGACCGCGGCGCGGCGGCGATCCTGAAGGTGCATCCGTCCAACTACCGGATCGTCGGCTACACGGAAGAGGTCGCGCTGCCCGAGCTCGCGGCGCTCGCGCACAGGAGGGGCGTGCCGCTCGTCTACGACGCCGGCGCGGGGGCGCCTCTCCGGTTCCACGAGCCGGGCCTCGCCGACGAGCCGCTCCCCGCGAGGTCCCTGGCCGACGGCGCGGACCTCGTCTGCTTCTCGGGCGACAAGACCTTGGGCGGACCGCAGGCGGGGATCCTCCTCGGCAGGAAGACGCTCGTCGAGGCGGCCGCGCGGAACCCGCTCGCCCGCGCGCTCCGGCCCGACAAGCTGGTCCTCGCCGCCCTGGCGGCCACCCTCGACCTCTACCTTTCGGGGAGGGAGGACGAGGTGCCGTTCGTGAGGATGCTCCGGGTGCCGCTCGAGACGCTCGAGGCCCGGGCGGGCGCGATCGTGGCCGCGGCCCGCGCCGCCGGGCTCCTGGCCGAGGTCGTCGAGTCGACGGCGGTGGCGGGAGGCGGCTCGGGGACCGAGTCCGCCCTCCCGTCGCGAGCGGTGGCCCTGCAGAGGCCCGGAGCGCCGGCCGAGACCCTGGCCCTCGGCCTGCGACGGCACCTCGTGCCGGTGATCGCGCGGATCGCCGGCGACCGCGTGCTGCTCGACCTGCGCTCGGTCGCCCCCGAGGACGACGCGGCGCTGGTCGCCGCGCTCAGAGCCCCAGCTCCTTGATCCGCTGGGAGAGCCGGCGGAGCGGGATCCCCAGCTCGTCCGCGGCACGCGACCGGTCGCCGCCGTGGTCGGCGAGCGCCCGGCGGATGCGTGCGGTCTCGCCCGCCTTCCTCCACCGCTCGATGGTGTCGTCGAGCCCGCCGTCGAGCGACGGGTGCGGCGTCGAGACCTCGCCCGGGACGCCGAGCACGATCTCGGCCGCGCGGATGAGCTCGGTGGGCGACAGGATCACCGCCCGCTCGACGACGTTGCGCAGCTCTCGCACGTTCCCCGGCCAGTCGTGCGCGACGAGCTTCTGGAGCGCCCCCGGGGCGAACTCGACGCCCGCCTTCTTCACCTGCCGCGCGGTGACCGCGGCGAACTCCCGCGCGAGCGCGGGGACGTCGTCCCGCCGCGCGCGGAGCGGCGGCAGCCTCACCGGGAACGCCTCGAGCCTGTAGTAGAGGTCCTCGCGGAACTCGCGGCTCTTCACGCGCGCGGCGAGGTCGCGGTTCGTCGCCGCCACGATCCGCACGTCGACGGCGATCGAGGAGGTCCCTCCGACGCGCACGAAGGAGCGCTCCTCCACGACGCGCAGGAGCTTCGTCTGGGCCGCGGGGGGCAGCTCGGCGATCTCGTCCAGGAACAGGGTCCCGCCGTCGGCCAGCTCGAAGCGGCCGGCGCGCCGTTCGACCGCTCCCGTGTACGCGCCCCGCTCGTGCCCGAACAGCTCGTTCTCGACGAGGGCCTCGGGGAGCGCCGCGACGTTCACCGCGACGAACGGGCCGCGCGCCCGCGGCGAGAGAGCGTGCACCGCCCGCGCGAAGAGCTCCTTGCCGGTTCCCGACTCCCCCGTCAGGAGGACCGTGACGCCCGTCGCGGCTGCCCGGCGGATCCGGTCGAGCGCCTCGGCGAGCGCCGGCGACGACCCCACGATCTTCGGCATCCCCGCGAGCCCCATCTCCTCGGCGAGGAGCGCGTGCGCGACGGCGGCCCGGCGGGCCGTGACGTGGCGGGCGACGAGGAGGAGCAGCAGCTCCGGATCGACCGGCTTGCTCAGGAAGTCGGCCGCCCCCTTCTTCATCGCCTCGACCGCGGTCTCCACGGTGCCGAAGCCCGTCAGCACGACGACCGGAAGCGACGGGTCGGCCCGCATCGCCGCGTCGAGGACCGCGATCCCGTCGGCGCCCGGCAGCCTGAGGTCGGTGAGGACGAGGGCGTAGCGCCGCCCCTCGGACAGCCGCCGCACCGCCTCGTCCCCCGTGGCGACCGCCTCGACCGAGTACCCCTCGGCCGCCAGCGTCTCGGCCAGCATCTCGCGGAGCGATTCCCGATCCTCCGCGAGGAGGATCTCGCCCGCCATCGGCGTCCCGCCGCCTACTGCGGCTGCTTCGGCTGCCCGTCGGCCGGCACCGGCAGGTAGGTGCCACCCGGCTTGTCGGGCTGACCCACCGGCCCGCTGGCGGCAGGCGCCGCGAAGCCCGGCTTCACCTGGGTGGGCTGCGTCGGCCTCGGCGTGGGCGGCGCGGGAGGAGGCGTCGGGACCGGCGTCGGCGTCGCCTCCTCGGTCGCTGCGGGGCTCTCCGCCGCCGCCGGCGTTCCGTCCGCGGGGGTCGGCTTCACCTTGACCTTCCAGCGCGGGAAATAGCGAAAGACGGTGGGACGCTCGCCGACCTTCAGATCGGCCACGAAGGACGTCTTCTCACCCGGCGCCAGCGTGTCCTTCGGGACGCTCCCGAACACGGACAGGAGCGTCTTGTTGTTCTGGCCGACCGCCTCGACGTTGATGGTGAGGCTGAAGACCTCTGTCTGGCCGGTGTTCTCCAGGATCCCGGTGACCGCGAAGCCCTCGAAGCCGCCCTCCTTGGCGGTGACCTTCTGCTGCGAGACCTCGACCTTGCCGTCCTCCGCCGATTCCTTGACGCCACCCTCCGTCGTCTCGAGGGGATGGGAGACGTCGGAGTCGGTGAGGACGACCGTGGCCTTGCGCTCCGCCTTCACCCGCGCCGCTTCGGCCGGCGTCAGCGGCCTGGGCGTGCGAGAGGCGGGCGGGGGCTCGGGCGCGGCAGCACGGGCCTGGGCCTCGGCGGTCTTCTCGAGGTCGATCTCCGCGACGGGGATCGACACCAGGGTGCCGTCCGTCGCCGTCATCACGGCGGTCCGTCCCTTGACCTTGTACGGTCCCTTCGTCGTGATCGAGCGGCCGTCCTTCAGGACGACCTCGTCCGCATGGAGCGACAGCGCCAGCGGCACCGCCAGGAACAGAGCGAGTCGAACGGAGCGCATGGCACCTCCAGGAGGCTTCCGGGCAATCTTACCAGCCCTGGCCTGAACCTCCAGAGAGCGGATCGGACGCGGCCTACCAGCGCGCATCCGGGGCTTCCCGCCAGGCGAGGACCGACGGCCGCGCCGCCGCGGGGATCACGAGCGGACGGCCGCCGGCCCGCGCGACGACGATCGCGGGCCGGCCCTGTGCGTCGGGCACGACCTGGACCGTGCCGAGAGACTCATTCTCCGGCTCGATGCGACCGAGCGCCGCACCCCGGGTCGAGGCCGCCGCCGACCGACCGCAGCAAGAGGCCCCCCGGCACGGGTCCCCGTTCAGCGCGTCGAGGCGGTAGAGCCGGCCGTGCGTCGTCCCCTCGGGGCACGTCTCTCCGGCGCAGGACTCGTCGGTCGCGAAGTGGAGGAGGCCGTCCATCACCACGAGCGGGGAGGTGATTCGCTCCCGGGGCCTCAGTCCGAGCGACCACCCCGCGGCCCGCGACGGGCCGAGCTCTCCGCAGGCCGAAAGCCTCGGGGCGTCGAGCGCCAGGGCGGCGGGGCGCGACACCGGCTCGGCGGAACGGGACGGCGTATCGAGCACCGCCGACACGGCGCCGCCGGAGCGCGCCGAGGCCCACGCGATCGAGAGGCGATCCTCTCCGGTCTCCGGATCGACGCCGGCCAGGAAGGCCGCGGGCGGCCGCTCCACCCCACCCACGGCCGCGCTCTCGGCCCTCAGGATCGGATCGCCACCCAGGGTCAGGTCGAATCGCCAGAGGCGCCCGCCGTCGTCCGCGGCGTACAGGGTGTCGAGGAGCGAGTCGCCGTCGAGGTCGAGGGCGGCGGGGGGGGAGAGAGATCGCGCTCCGGGAACCGCCTTCGCGCCGACCGTGCGGCCCGTCCTGAGGTCCAGGGTCAGGAGCCGGCTTCCCACCGCGGCGAGGACCCCGAACCCTCCGTTCTCCTGCGGGAGGCGGCCCAGGATGGCACCGGTCACAGGCGCGTCCAGATCCCGCCTCCAGAGCAACGACGAGGCACCCGGAGGTCCTGACGTGGAGTCGAGCGCCAGGAGGCTGCGCCCGACACCGGCGAGGACCACGGTGCGCCAGGCGCAGCCCGGGCCGAGCGTGCCCGTGAGCGGACACGGTCCCTCGCCGACGACGGCGTCCCCGACGAAGGGCGTCCAGCTCACGGCCGCCGGCCCGGTCCCCCTCCACGAATGGAGGGGGCTCCCGCTCGCGCCGTCGAGGACTCGGAGCTCGTCGCCGGACGGGACGAACGCCAGCGGGGCCATCCGGGAGCCCGTCCGGAACGCCTCGTACCCGGCGAGGCCGGCGCGCAGGTAGAGCCCTTCGGGCGCTGCCGGCGCGACGGACGCGGCCGTACCCGGCGACTCCCAGGCGGGCGCCGCAGCCGGATCGGGTGCCCGGAACGCGAGCACGCGCCCCGCGGCGATCGCGACCCGCAGAGCAGTCCGCGGCGGCAC
>CAYLNK010000389.1:0-5427 GCA_964384675.1 uncultured Holophagales bacterium
GCCTTGCGCTGGAACGCGGCGCCCGGGGCGAAGGCCCGGCGCCGTCGCGCCGCCACCGACCGGGCGATGCGCGAGAGGAAGCGGTCCGGGTCGAACGCGCCGACCGCGACGATGGCCGTGCGCTCGGGCCGGAAGATCGCGTGGAAGCGCTGCACGAGCGCGCGGTGCGAGAGCGATCGGACGGTCTCGTCGGTGCCCAGGATCGGCGCCCCGAGCGGGTGGGCCGGCCAGAGCGCGCGGAGGAAGGCGTCGTTGAGGCGGTCCTCCGGGATGTCGTTCGCCTCGGCCATCTCCTCGAGGATGACGCCCCGCTCCACCTCGACGTCGTCCGCGCCGAACACGGGCGCCTCCGTCAGGTCGAGGAGGAGGTCGAGCGCGTCGCCGGCCCGCTCCGCCGTGGTCTGGGCGTGGAAGGCGACCGACTCCTTCGTCGTGTAGGCGTCGCAGTCGCCGCCGAGACGGTCGGTCATCCGTGCGATCGCGGCGCCGGAGCGGCGGCGCGTCCGCTTGAAGAGGAGGTGCTCGAGGTAGTGCGTGGCGCCCAGGGTGGCCGGGGCCTCGTCGGCCGAGCCGCCCGCGACGTAGACCCCGAGCGCGACGCTGCGCACGTCGCGCATCGGGTCGAGCCACACGGCGGTGCCGTCCTCGAGCGCGTGAACCCGCACCATCGCGTGATCTTACCCGTGGCCGCCGGGCGGCCGGTCAGCGCGGCATGCCGACGGGGAGGTTGACTCCCGCGGAGCGCTCCACGAAACGCCACTCGTTGTACGTGTCGCGCCCGTCGAAGACGCGAATCGACTTCTTCGTCGACTTCGAGTAGACGCCGATGATCGGAAGGGGCACGTTGGGCGTCCCGGAATCGTCCTTGCCGCCGAAGCCCGGCGTGGGGGAAGGGGTCGGGCTCGGGCTGGGCGTCGGCTGCGGCCCTCCGGGGGGAGGGTCGCCGGGGCGGCGGATCGTCTGGGTCGTCGCCTGCGTCACCAGGCCCCAGTCGTTGGAGTCGGTGATCGGGTCCTTCCAGAGCTTGCGGAGCGCCCGTGGACGCACCTCGTACATCTCCTTGAGGCTGTTCGGGGAGCGGCCGAACCTCTTCCGGAAGATCCGGATCCCCTCGACGTACTGCTGCCCGCGGAAGATCAGCTCCTCCTCCTTGTCGCGCTGCGCCTGGGTTGACGCGAGCGGGAGCACCGCCGCCGTCCCGATCGTCAGGATGGCGATGCCGATGAGGAGGGCCACCATCGTGTAGCCGCGTGGGCAGGGACGACGTCGGGCTGCGCGCGCGAGGGCTCGGCGCCGGGTCACCACTGCGAGTACGGTGTGCCGTCCAGGCTGATCTTGGGTGATCCGGAGTGGACGTCGATGATCCCGGCCGGCTGATCGGACGCGGTGTCGGCCGAGTCCGGCTCGTCGAACTCCACTTGCCACGTGTCGGCCGAGCGTGTGAATGGGTCGAGGGGCACCTTGCGGATGTACCGCTCGGTGACGAGGACCTCGAGCGATTCCGGGTAGTGCCCCTTGTCGGCGTAGTACTGGTCCAGGCACGAGCGGAAGGTGAAGAGGTCCTCGCGGAGCGCGGCCTCCTTGGCCTTGATCGGGGCCTTGATCAGCTGCGGGATCGCGATGGCCGACAGGATGCCCAGGATGGCCATCACGACCATGAGCTCCACGAGGGTGAAGCCCCGGCGTCGGCGTCGGGAGGGCCGGGGTGCGGCGGCGCGGATGCTCATCTCACCAGTCCTTGTACTTCGTCTTGTCCAGGCCGGTCCCGCCGGAGAGCGAGTAGACGTCGTAGACATTCTGTCTCCCCCACGAGGTCGAGTCGGGCTCGTCCTGATAGCTCCTGAGCCCCCACTCGGCCTTTCCGGTCATGGGGTCGACCGGGATCTTCCGGAGGAACTTCCTCTTCTTCTTCACCTGGCCGACCAGCTCGACCCCCTCGACGAGGTCCTCCAGCTTCTTCGGGTAGCCCTCGGTGTCCAGGGTGATCGGGACCAGCCCCTGGTCGGAGAGCTTCTTGTAGTCGTCGATGGCGGATCGCATCGTCCGGAGCGCGAAGCGCAGCTCCAGCTCCCGCTGCCGGGTCAACGTGAAGCGGGTGATCGGCACGGCCATGGCCGTGAGGATCAGGATCATGGCGACCACCATGACCAGCTCCACCATCGAGTAGCCGCGACGAAGCGCCCGGGCCGGGAGCATCAGGTGCCTCCTCACCTCACCGTCAGGGCCGCGCTCTGGGCGACGGGGGTCGAGCCTCCGGCCTTGCCCGCGGCGGCCGCCGCCGAGACGCGGAAGTACGCCGTGCCGGGCGCCACGCCACGCACCGTCAGCTCGGCGAGGACTCCCGAGGGGAGACCCATCTGCCCCATGTTGCGCCCGAGCTGGACCCGGGCCCGGCCGGGGACGCGCTCCGCCTCGAAGCGCACGACCGGGCCGAGCTCGCCGTCCCGCCACGGCCCGGGCGACACGGCGGTCACCTCGGCCACGGAGGAGTCCCACTCGAGCGTCAGCTCCATCGCGTTGAGGTCGGCCATCCCGGCGAGCCCGGTCAGGGAGACCGTGGCCGAGCGGCCCGCGGTCAGCTCCTCCGCCGACACGTCGAAGCCGAGATGCGGGCGGCCGTCGAGCGCCGCAGCCGTGGCGGCCGGCGGGGCGAGCGCGGCGGCGGAATCGGAGAGGGACTCTCCCGAAAGCGAGGCCCCGTCCGTCTCCTTCTGGGCGCTTCCGCGCGGCTTGATCGGGGAGTCCGGCCGCTTGAACGGGTCGTTCGGTACGCCCCCCTGGGGGATCACCGGCCCCACGGGCTTGATCCCGTCCGGCTGCCCGCCCAGCGGGTTCCCGGCCGATCCGGAGACGCCGGGGCGCGGGCGCGCGGGGGCGCCGATCGTCGACTCGTCGAACGGCGAGCCGCTCGCCTGCGGCGACTCGAGCCGTGTGTTGAGGCCGGAGAACGAGACGTTGTTCTCGGTCCCGACCCAGATGGGGAGGAGGTCCTCGTCGCTGATCTGGGGCGCCCGCACGATGTGCGGGGTCAACGTCAGGAGGAGGTCCGTCCGGGTGTCGTCGCTCTTGTGGTCCGAGAAGAGGGCCCCGAGGAGGGGGATGTCGGAGAGGAAGGGGATCTTCGTCTTCGTCTCGTTCGTCTCGTTCTTGATCAGGCCGGCCAGGACGTTCGTCTCGCCGTCCTTCAGCCGGATCGTCGAGGTGATCGTGCGGGTGCCGATGACCGGCTGGTCCGCCCCGCCCGGGTTCGCTTGATACCGGGTGATGTTCGACACCTCCACGGTCAGCTTCATCGTGACTTCCTTGTTGTGGTGGACCCTCGGCTCGATCTCGATCTTGATCCCGACGTCCTGGTACTGGAACGAGGTGATCGGGACGGTCCCGGTGCCGCCGATCGCGGTCGACGTGTTGATCGTCGTGACCGGGACGGGCACGCGGTCTCCGATCGTGAGCTGGGCCTTCTCCCCTTCGGCGATCCGGAGCTGCGGCTTGGCGAGGAGCTGCGTCTCGCCGTTGTTCTTGATGAAATTGAAGGTGATCGTCGGCACGCTGAAGGAGAAGTCGGAGATGCCGAGCTTGAAGAGGTCCTTCCAGGGCAGGTTCGCCGAGGAGCCGCTCGTCCCGCTCGACGTCCCGGTGACCTGACCCGCGGTCGCGTAGGCCCCGAGCTTGGTCCCGAGCTCGATCGCCTTGCTCGTCTGGATCTGCAGCAGCTCGACGTCGACGACGACCTCGGCCTTGGCCTTGTCGTTCACCTCGATGATCTTCTCGGCGACCGCGACCTTGTCGGCGGTGTCGCGGATGACGATCGCGTTGAGGGCCTGGATCGTCCCGAGGCGTCGCAGGTCGAGGATGGACCGGACCATCGTGGAGACGTCCTTCACGTCCCCGTTGGAGAGGAAGAACGTGCGGATGACGAGGTCCTCGTATTCCTTGCGGTTCTGGTTGGTGTCCTGCGCGACCAGGATCGTCCTCTCGTCGATGACCTTGTAGAAGTGGCCCGCCTGACGCATGACGGTCTCGAGGCCCTTCTGGAAGCTCATCCCCCGCAGGTCGATCGTGAACTTGTCGTCCTTCAGCTGCGGGTCGTAGATGACGTTGATCCCGGCAGCGGCGGCCAGCGCCCCGTAGATCTTCTTGACGTTCTGGTCCGAGAAGCTGACCTGGATCGGCTCGTTCGAGGTGGGGTTCAGCATCGGCGGCGTCGCGCGCGAGCCTCGGGTCTTCAGCTTCGACTTCTCGATGGCGGTCCCGCCCTGCACCTCGAGCCGCCGCGCCTCGGCGTCCTCTCGGGTGCGCCGCAGCTCCTGCACCGCCGAGTCGTTCGAGGGGTCGAGCGCGACGGACTGCTCCAGCTCGATGGCGGCCATGTCGAGCTGCCCGGCGGAGCGGTGGACGCGCCCACGGTCGTAGTGGACCTGGGCGGCGCGAGACTTCGCCCGCAGGAGCGCGATCCGGTACTTCGAGTTCTGCGGCTCCAGCCGGAGCGCCTGGTCGTAGCCGAGGACCGCCATGTCCCAGTGCTCCCGGCTCTCCTCTCGCGAGGCGTCGCGGAAGGCGCGGGAGGCGGTGCAGCCGGTGCCGCCCAGGATCGCGGTGGCCACGAGCAGGCAGGCCCATCGGGTCGGGAGCTTCGTCATTCTCGATTCCTCAGCGGTCCATCCCGGTGATCGGGAGTCGTCGTGTGATGTCGTGCGGGAGCTCGGTGAAGCCGATGTCGATCGACTCCCGGTTGATCTTCCGGATCTGGAACCTCGTCTCGACCACGTCACCCTCGCGTGCGTTGATCAGCTTCCCTCCGGTCTCGAGCACCACGATGGGCCGCTCCGGCGGTCCGAAGCGGCCGATCGCCGTGAACGAGATCTGGGGCGGGACGATGGGGGTGGCCGTGGGGGTGGGCGTCAACGGACGCGGATAGTTCACGAAGATGCTCTCCGGCACCGGCGTCGGCGGGACCGGCACCCGGGTCGGCGTCGGGGTCGGCTTGTCGTAGAAGCGGAAGATGTTCCGCTCCACCCGGTCGGGCGCGCTCTCCTTCGCCGGGAGGTCGAGCGACGGGAGCGCGTTCCAGTCGGCTACGCCGGCCTTCCGCCCGCCGCGACCCCTCTCGGTCTGCGGGGTAGCCGCCGAGGACGGCTCTTCCTTCTTCGGCCAGAGCGCCCAGGCGCCCGAGAGCGCGAGGAACGCGAGGAGGACCTTGAGGCGACCCTGGGGGGCGCTCATTCGAGGTCCTTCTTCCCGCTCGACGGCTCGGCTGCGGCCCGGCGCGTGGTCCCGGGGCGCGGCGCCCGGACCCGCTTCGGCACGGACGCCGTCTCGCTGCGGAAGTAGTGGGCGACCGAGAGCCCCACCCGCAAGGCGTCCGGGTCCGACGCGAACGCCGCGGCGGCGTTGGGTAATCGTTCAGTGTTCTTCGGCGCCCGCTTC
>CAYLNK010000390.1:0-5414 GCA_964384675.1 uncultured Holophagales bacterium
GCCGGCGCGGAAGGGGCGGGGGACGGGGCCGGCGGCGGCGCCGGCTCCTCGCCGTACTCCTGGAAGTTCGTGATCGGCACCGGACGGCCGTCGTGGAGCACCTCGAGGTCGCCCGCCGAGAGGCCGTGCACGCGTCGCCCCTTCGCGTCCGTGACCACGACGTCCAGGTTGGTGATGGTCAGGTCGACGGAGCCCCGCACCCGCGGAACCTGCGGGTCGTTCGCGGCGAGGAGCGTGAGGACGAGCGGCCAGATCGGGCTCGGCACCGGGGCCTCCTGGAGGAGAGAGATCGGACAGTCTACTGCGCGGTGCCGGCGGCCGCAGGGCCTCACGCCGCTCGCCGTTGTGCGACACTCGGCGCGCATCCCTGGACACGCGGCGTCGGCAGATGGCGAAGAAAGAGAAAGACGAGAAAGAGTACTCCGGCCTCGGCCTCCTCGACGGCTTCTACGCGAAGGTCTTCGAGAAGGCCGAACGCCGCGCCGCGAGCCCCGTCGACCCGGCGCGGGAGAGCCGCGAGTCGAACAGCGGCATCTTCTACGAGCTCCAGGGGGGCGGCCTCGTCAACGCCGTGGAGCCGGTGGCGGAGATGGAGCAGGCCGAGCGCCTCTTCGACGACGCCGAGGGGATGCTCGTGGTGGAGACGCTCGACTTCCCGGCCGAGCGCGCGCGAGGCTTCGCGGCGCTCGCTCTCCTCAAGCGCCAGGCCGGCTTCGACCCCGACCTCGCGGTGCGGGAGGCGCGGGGCGCCCTCGAGCGGATCCCGCTCGACGCCGCCTTCGACCGCGCCCGCGCCATGGTCGAGATCGCCCGCCCGGGGGCCGGAGGAAAAGAGCTCGACCGCGCGGCGCTGAAGCGGGCCGAGCAGCAGCTCTCCGGCTCGTTCGACTGCCCGAGCGCCGGCCTCAGGTCCGAGATCGCGGCCCTCCTCCACGCCGCGGGCGACGATGCGGGGCCCGCTTTCGCCGCCGCCAAGAAGGTCCTCTCGGCGCCGTCGGCCGGGGTCTTCGCGTCGACGCTCGCCCGGGTCGCCGCCAAGGAGGCCCAGTGCGGCCTGGACGCCGAGCCTACGTTCCGCAAGGCCCGCGTCGTGCTCGACACCACCGAGCTCGCGCCCGCCGAGTATCTCGGCGTCTGCGCCGACTTCGTCGGCTTCCGCGCCGACGCCGGACAGCTCGAGGTGGCTCACCGGGAGCTGGCGGAGATCATCTCGTCGACCGACCCGGCCGCCGCGGGGGCGCTGATGCGTGCCTGGGGCCTGCTGGGCGCCGCGATCGCCCGCGGGGGCGACGTCCAGGGAGCCCAGGCCGTCCTGGCCGAGGTCCCGCGCCGCGCCGACGCCGAGACGGCGAGCGCCGCGATCGAGGCCCTGGCGCTGGTGAGCCGGACGATGGCCGAGCGCGGCTACTCGCATGCCGCGCAGCGGATGCGGGACGCGGCGATGCTGGTCCTCAAGCAGCTGCAGCAGGCGGGGATCAACGAGCTGACCGAGACCGCGATCGAGGCCCTGGCCATCAGCCTCGCCTCCTGCGGATCCAGCGCCGACGCTCAGAGCTTCGCGAGCGCCGCCGGCGGGCGCGCCGTGCCGGCGACCGTGGAGGTGGCTCTCGCCACCGCACGCGCGGCCGCGCGCCTGATGCAGGAAGCCCGCACCCGGCGCCGCGCCGGCGGCTGAGAGCCAGGCCCGGTCAGTCCCCGAAGCAGATCCCCAGGTCGCGCGCCGTGTGCACGGTGTCGGAGTCGAGCGGGACGAGCTTCATCCGCCGGGTCGCGTCCTCGAGCGGGACGTAGTTCACCGTCGGCGGGTCGAGGGCGACCATCACGCCGCTCTGCCCCTCCTCGAGCGCCCGTACCGCCGCCGCGCCGAAACGCAGCGCCAGGAGCCGGTCGAAAGCGGTCGGTGTGCCGCCGCGGAGCAAATGCCCGAGGACGACGTACCGGGTCTCGCGCCCGGTCAGCTCCTCGAGGTCGGCGGCGACGCGCTCCCCGGCCCCGCCCAGCCGCTCGGCGCCGCCCGCCCGCCGCGGCTTCAGGATCGAGGCGCTCCCGTTCTTCGGCTTCGCTCCCTCCGCAACGACCACGATGGCGTACTTCTGCCCCTCCGCCTCGCAGCGCGCGATCTTCCGGGCGACGGAGTCGAGGTCGTACGGGATCTCGGGGATCAGGATCGCGTCCGCGGTCGCGGAGATGCCGGAGTTGAGGGCGATCCAGCCGGCATAGCGGCCCATCACCTCGACCACCATGACGCGCCTGTGGGACTCGGCGGTGGAGTGGAGCCGGTCGATGGAATCGGTCGCGAACGAGACCGCTGTGTCGAAGCCGAACGTGATCACCGTGCGGTCGAGGTCGTTGTCGATCGTCTTCGGCACCCCGATCACGCGGAGGCCCTTCGCGGCCAGGACCGCGCCGATCGCGAGGGAGCCGTCCCCGCCGATCGTGACGAGGGCGTCGATGTCGTGGAGCCGGAAGTCGCGCACCAGCTCGTCGGTGCGATCGACCTCCTCCACGCTCCCGTCGGCACGGACCAGCGGGTACCGCAGCGGGCTGCCGCGGTTGGTCGTGCCCAGGATCGTCCCGCCGATCGGCGTGATCCCGCGGACGGACTCGCGGGTGAGAGGGATCAGGCCGCCGTTCGGGAACTGCTCCGGGAGGAGAAGCCCGTTGTAGCCGTCGCGGACGCCGACGCAGGCCCAGCCGCGGTTCAGCGCGGAGAGGACGGTCGCCCGTATGACGGCGTTCAGGCCGGGGGCGTCTCCTCCGCCGGTCGAGATCGCGATCCGCCTGATCTTCGGGGAAGCGGACATGACGAGCCTCCGCGCTCAGTCTGGATCGGGCCCGCGCGCCCGGGCCCGATGCAGGTGCATCAGTCTACGAGGGTATCCTCCCGGCCCATGCCGCGGGTCAGCGTCCTCGTCCCGACGTTCGGCCGGCCGTGCCTCCTCCTCGAGGCGCTCGACTCCGTCCGGGGGCAGACGTTCGAGGACTTCGAGTGCGTGGTCGCCGACGACGGGTCGAGCCCGCCCGCCTCCCGGGCCGTGGCGCCGCTCTCGGCCCGCGACCCGCGCTTCCGCGTCCTCACGCTCCCGCGCTCGGGCTCTCACGGCCACGTCCGCAACGCGGCGCTCGCCGCCTCCTCGGGGTCGATCGTGGCCTTCCTGGACGACGACGACCTCTGGCTGCCCCACGCCCTCGCGGCCGCCGTCGCCGCGCTCGACGCCGAGCGCGACGTCGCGCTGGTGTTCGGGCAGGTGGAGCGGTTCGGCGAGGCGAACGGCCTCTTCCCGCGTCGCGTCCCCACGCGCCCCACCCTTGCGCGCCTCCTCGCGGGGAACCCGATCCCCTGCTGCACGGTCGTGGCGCGGCGCGAGGCGCTGGAGTCGGCCGGTCCCTTCCGCGAGGACCTCGCCATCACGGACTACGCCATGTGGCTCGCCGTCCGGCGCCGCGGACCGATCCGGGGGCTCGAGCGCGTGCAGGCCCGCTACCGGGTCCACGCCGGGGGGATGAGCGCGCGCCGGGACCTGGAGGCGGCCGAGCTGACCCGCCTCTACGACGAGCTGGAGCGGGAGTGGCAGCTGCCCGGCCGCCTCCTCGCGCCGGGGCGCCGCGGCGTCCACCGCCTGCGCGCCCGCCTCACCCCGGACCTCGTCTCGGCCCTGCCGCACTGGGTTCGCTCCCTCACGGGATAGCGGGCCCGGCGTCCCGGAGGAGCGTGCGGCGGACCGTGCCGCCCGACGTGGTCGCGAGATCGTGCGCCGACCGCTTGCTCGCGCTCGTCATGTGGACCACGTGGAGCGGCTCGTGCGGCGCGTGCGGGTGGACCAGGAGCCCCGTCGCCTCGTCGAGCGCCGGCAGCCCGTGCCCGCAGCACCAGTTCAGCGACGCCGGGAGGAGCGCGACCGGGAGCTCGAGCCGCCGTACCGCCGCGTTCAGCGCGATCTGCTCGGCGTAGAACGTCACCTTCCGCGCGAGCACCTTCCGGAGGCTCGTCTGCCACGCGGCCCAGTGCGGGGCGCCGGCCTCGAGCGCGAGGACGCCGACGTTGAGCGGCGCGCGGCGGTGCAGGTCGCCCCGCCCGAGGAGGCCGAGGCTCTCCCGGTAGGTGCGCGCCAGGAAGCGGCGGAAGGTGGCGTCGCGGTGCACGTGGACGTAGCCGGGGTCGTCCTCGGGGGCGATGGCGAGGCGCCCGCCGGCACACGCGTCGCGGAGGATCGCGATCGCCTCCGGCCGCTGCACCCACGCGTCGGCGTCGATCCAGACGTACCGCGCGAAGCCCGGGAAGTGGTCGGGCAGGAACGGTCGCGACACGTTCGCCTGGAACGACGGCGGCGCCTCGCTCCGGAGCGGCACGTCCCAGCCCGGCGCGACGACCGTCGCCCCCTCCGACTCCAGCCAGGCGCGGGAGGCGGCTGCGAGCCCGACGTCGAGGACGCCGAGCGGGACGTCGCGGAGCCCGTCGCCGTCGCGGAGGGACGCCACCAGCCCGCGCAGGAGCGGGACGAACCGCTCGTCCGCGGCCGACACGACGACGAGGTCCCGCACGCGCCGAGGCTACACTCCGGCGGCGTGACCGAGAACGCAGTCGCGGCGCGGCGAGAGGCCGCCCTCCGCCGGGCCGTGACCGCGGGCGGCGCCGGTGTGCTCCTCGCGCAGCTCGCCCTCCTGATCGGCCGCTCCTCGCGAGGGGACTTCGCGCTCCACCTCGCGTTCGCGCGCCGGCTCGCCGCCGGGACGTTCCTCTATGAAGGCGGCCTCGACATCCCGTACACGCCCGCGTTCGCGCTCGCGTACCTGCCGTTCACACCGCTGCCGGACCGTCTCGGGCACGTCCTCGCCTATCCGCTCGGCGTCGCGGCGCTGGTCCTCCTGGTGGCGAGCGTGGAGCGCGCTCTCGGGGGAGCGCCGTCCTTCTGGGCGCGCGCCGCGACCCTGGCGCTCGCCAGCCGCTTCGTGCTCCGCGACCTGTACGACGGCGGAGCGAACCTCTGGCTGGCCGCGCTCGTCTGGCTCGGGATCGTCCTCTGGCGGCGGGGACGCGACGTGCCCGCCGGCGCGGCGATCGGGCTCGCCGCCGCGCTCAAGCTGACGCCGCTCCTCTTCATCGCCTACTTCGCGTGGAAGCGACAGGGACGGCTCGTCGTGGCGGCCGTGGCGGCGTTCGTCGCCGTCACCCTCGCGCCGGCGCTGTGGCTCTCTCCCGCCGGCCTCGCCCGGCATCTCGAGGTCTGGGCGGCAAACGTCGGCCGGGGCGTCTCCGGTACGGACCCGTCGACCGGCGTCCTCGGTCCGGAGAAGGTCACGAACCTGGCGCTGCGCCCCACGGTCGCGCGGCTCCTGACCGGCGCGCCGATCGGGGTCGAGGACGCGACCGGGGCGTCGGCCGGGCTCCGCGGGCTCGGCCTGGCACCCGCCAC
>CAYLNK010000391.1:0-5374 GCA_964384675.1 uncultured Holophagales bacterium
GGCGGCGGCGCGACCCGGAGCGCCGCGCGAGGCCGCCCCTGCCCGCGAGGTGGACCGCCTCCTCGCGGCTTTCCGGGAGAACCTGAGGAAGGCCGGCTACCCGGGACCGGGGCGCTCCGCGGGGGTCGTGGCAGAGATGGAGTCGTTCCTCAGGAGGGGCCGTCCCACGTCACGCGAGGTGACGCTGCTGCTCGGGGCCCTCGCGGCGCTGGGGCATACCGCTGCGGTCACGGATGACCGGTCCGCGTCCGGCCGAAAGGTGGGGGGCCGGGGGGGAGGACCGGGCGGCGGTCCTCCCCCCATCTAAGAGCTAGACGTCCAGGTTGTCGGCGTCCCTCGCCCGCTCCGTGATGAAGCGGTAGCGCGCCGCCGGGTCCTTTCCCATCAGGTCGGTCAACGTCCGCTCGGCGAGGAGGACGTCGGGCACGGTGACCTTCAGCGCGCGCCGGCGCCGGGAGTCCAGCGTCGTCTTCTTCAGCTGCTCCGGCATCATCTCGCCGAGCCCCTTGAACCGCATGATCTCGGGCTTCACGTTCTTCGGCAGCTTCGCGAGGACCTGGTCGCGCTCGACGTCGTCGAGCGCCCAGTACGTCTCCTTGGCCGCGTCGATCCGGTAGAGCGGCGGCTGGGCCAGGTAGATGTGCCCGTTCTGGATCAGCTTCGGGAGGTGGCGCCAGAAGAACGTCAGGAGGAGCGTCGAGATGTGGTGGCCGTCGGCGTCGGCGTCCATCAGCAGGAAGATCTTCCCGTAGCGGAGGCGCGATTCGTCGAAGTCCGCGCCGAGGCCGCAGCCGAGCGCCGACACGATGTCGGACAGCTCCTTGTTCCCGGTCACCTTCGCCGAGTTGGCCTGCTCGGCGTTCAGCACCTTGCCTCGCAGCGGCAGGATCGCCTGCGTCTCCCGGTCGCGCCCCTGCTTGGCCGAGCCGCCGGCCGAGTCCCCCTCGACGATGAACAGCTCCGACTCGTTCGGGTCGGTCGAGGAGCAATCGGCCAGCTTTCCCGGGAGGTTCAGCCGGTGCGAGACGGCCGACTTCCGGGTCACCTGCTGGGCCGCGGCACGGCTCGCCTCGCGGGCCCGCGTCGCCAGCACGATCCGGCCCACGATCTGCTCGGCCAGGCTCGGGTTCTCGTTCAGCCACTTCTCGAGCGCCGGACGCACCGCGCCGTCCACCTGAGCCGCCATCTCCGGGTTGTTGAGCCGATCCTTGGTCTGGCCCTGGAACTGCGGCTCCAGGACGTACGCCGAGAGAAGCGCCACGAGCCCCTCGCGGATGTCCTCCGCGGTGGGATTGACCCCCTTCGGCAGGAGCTCGTGCGTCGCCAGGTAGTTCCGGACGGCCTTCACGACGCCCGACTTCAGGCCGTTCTCGTGCGTGCCGCCGGAGGGCGTCGGGATGCCGTTCACGTACGACTTGACGTTCTCCTCGGTCGACTCGGTCCAGAGGAGCGCCACCTCGAGCCGCGGCTCGGCGTCCCGCACCAGGGCGAACTCGCCGCCGTGCGTCGGCGGCTTGCCCCGGTCCGCCACGACCTTCTTCAGGTAGTCGACGAGACCGCCGTCGTGGGTGAACTCGTCCCGCCGGACCGGCGACGCCGACTCGTCCACGAAGACGGCCCGGAGGCCGCGGTGGAGGTACGTCTTCGCCTCGAGCCGGTCGCGGATCTCCTCGGGGTCGAGGGCGAGCTTGCCGAAGATCTGCGGGTCGGGACGGAAGCGGATCGTGGTGCCGGAGCCACGCACCTTTTCCTTGCTGATCTTCTCCACCTTCGACGTCGCGACGCCGCGCCCGTACGTCTGCCGCCACTCGGAGCCGTCGCGCCGTACGGTGACCGTCATCTCGGACGAGAGCGCGCAGACCACCGACGAGCCGACGCCGTGCAGACCGCCCGAGTGGACGTAGTTCCCCTGCTCGAACTTGCCGCCGGCGTGGAGAGTGGTGAGGATCAGCTCGAGGGCCGACCGCTTGTACTTCGGGTGGATGTCGACCGGGATGCCGCGCCCGTTGTCGGCGACCTCCAGCTCCTTGCCGTCGGCGAAGAGACGGACCTCGATGCGGGAGGCGTAGCCGTTGATCACCTCGTCGACGGCGTTGTCGACGATCTCCCAGACCAGGTGGTGGAGCCCGCGGGAGTCGACCCCGCCGATGTACATGCCGGGGCGCTTGCGGACCGGCTCGAGCCCCTCGAGGACGGTGATGTCGGCTGCGGTGTAGGTGGTGGCCATCGCGGACGGCGGACGGTAGCGGGCGGCGCGCGGGCGGTCAAGGCGAGGTATCCTCCGCAGCGCTCGATCGAGACGGAAGGTCACGGGAGGCTCGGTGCCGAAGTACACCCAGACCGATCGCCAGATGAAGGTCGCGACGCCCCTCGGCACCGACGTCCTGATGCTGATCGGCTTCCGCGGCCACGAGGCGATCTCGGAGCCGTACACGTTCGAGCTGGACCTCGTCGCCGAGTTCTCGGAGGTGGAGAAGGTCGCCTTCGACAAGCTGATCGGCAAGGCCGTCACGGTCTTCCTGAAGGTGCCGAACTCGATGGAGAACACCGATCCGTACCGGCCGATCAACGGCATCTGCGTGCGGTTCGCCGAGGGGGGCGAGGACGAGGAGTTCAAGCACTACAAGATGGAGATCGTCCCCCAGCTCTGGCTCCTGACGAAGAAGACGCAGAGCCGGATCTTCCAGCAGAAGACCGTGCCCGACATCCTCAAGCAGGTGCTCACCGGGCTGCAGGTGGAGTGGGAGATCCAGGGGACGTTCGAGGCGCGCGATTACTGCGTGCAGTACCGGGAGACCGATTTCGCGTTCGCGAGCCGCCTGATGGAGGAGGAGGGGATCTTCTACTTCTTCAAGCACGACTCGGGCTCCCACACGATGGTCCTCGGGAACACACCCGTCAGCCACAAGCCGGTGCCGATCGGCTCCCCGAAGGTCAAGTTCGACGTCCTCCAGGGCGGCACGCGGGACGAGGACCACATCTACGAGTGGAACAAGCGCCAGGACCTGGTCAGCGAGAAGTTCGTGCTCTGGGACAGCTGCTTCGAGCTGCCGACCCAGAACCTGGAGGCGACGAAGGACGTCCTGGCGAGCGTCCAGGCCGGAGCCGTCTCGCACAAGCTGTCGCTCGCCGGCGGAAAGCTCGAGGTGTACGACTACCCCGGCGAGTACGCCCAGCGTTTCGACGGGGTGAATCCGAGCGGCGGCGAGCAGCCCTCGGATCTCCAGAAGATCTTCCCCGACAAGGACCGGACCGTCGGGATCCGGGCGCAGGAGGAGGCCGCGGGGGCCGTGCGCATCGACTCCTCCAGCCACTTCCGGCACATCGTGAGCGGCTACAAGTTCGACCTCGAGCGGCACCCGGGGGGCGGCGGCGCCGGCCACGGCCCCTCCGCCGACGGCACGTACCTCCTGGTCTCGATCGAGCACGAGGGGGAGGACGTCGACTTCCGCTCGGCCGGGGCGAGCGCGACGTACCAGAACATGTTCGTCTGCCAGCCGTTCGCGCTCCCGTTCCGCCCCCCGCGCAGGACGCCGCGGCCGGTCATGCACGGATCGCAGACCGCTTTCGTCGTCGGGCCCGCCGGCGAGGAGATCTTCACCGACAAGTACGGCCGGGTGAAGGTGCAGTTCCAGTGGGACCGCGATGGGCAGAAGGACTCGAACAGCTCGTGCTGGATCCGCGTCGCGACGACGTGGGCGGGGAAGCAGTGGGGCACGATCCACGTCCCCCGGATCGGGCAGGAGGTCGTGGTCGACTTCCTCGAGGGGGACCCGGACCAGCCGATCATCATGGGGAGCGTCTACAACGCGGCCACGATGCCGCCGTACAAGCTCCCGGACAACAAGACGCAGAGCGGCATCAAGAGCCGCAGCACGCTGAAGGGCGGTCCCCAGGAGTTCAACGAGCTCCGATTCGAGGACAAGAAGGGCTCGGAGGACATCTACTTCCACGCCCAGAAGGATTTCCACCGCGTGGTCGAGAACGACGACGACCTCGAGGTGGACCACAATCAGAAGATCTGGGTGAAGGGCCTCCGCCGCGAGCAGGTCCACGACGCCGAGGAGGTCCTGATCGTCAAGGACCGGACCCATCACGTGATGGGGAACGAAGCCCTCTGGGTGGACGGGGAGAAGGGGCGTGCGCTCCGGATCACCACCGGCCACCACGTGACGACGATCGACCAGGGAGATTCGCTCTTCGAGGTGAAGAACGGTAAGCAGACGACCACGGTGGCCCAGGAGGACAAGACGTCCGCGATGACGATCGTCCTCGAGGCCCAGGCGTCGATCGAGCTGAAGGTGGGGGCCAGCACGATCAAGATCACACCTGCCGGCATCGAGATGAGCACGCCGATGTTCAAGGCCGCCGCCACGGGCACCGCGGAGCTGTCGGGTGCGGCGACCACCGTCAAGGGCCAGGGCATACTGACCCTGCAGGGCGCCCTCACGAAGATCGGGCCATGACGACCACGCCTCCGACCTCGTATCTCGGCTCGGGCGCGAAGGCCGCGGACGTCTGCAAGTCCGTCGAGCTCGGCCCGGCGGCGACGGCGAAGCTCACCGATGCCCAGACCGTGAAGGAGTTCGTCGAGCTTCTCCTCCACGAGGAGCTCTTCCCCGACGCGATGCAGGTCCTCGGTCACTGGCTGCCGAAGCCGCGAGCCGTCTGGTGGGCCTGCCTCTCGATCCGGAAGGTCTCGAGCCCGTCGGAGCTGAAGCCCTTGCAGGCCCCGCTCCTCGCGGCCGAGAAGTGGGTCGCCGACCCGACCGACGCGAACCGCCGGGCGGCCGGCGCCGCCGCCGAGGCCCAGCAATACCGGACGTCGGCCGCCCTCGCGGCGATGGGCGCCTTCCACACCGGCAGCCTCGGCCCGCCGGGTCAGCCCGTGGTCCCGCCCGCGGAGGGCGTCACGGGACGTGTCACCGGCGCCGCCGTGACGATCGCCGCGCTCGCGAGCAAGCCCGAGCTGGCGGCGGAGAAGTACCGGTCGTTCGCCGCCCTCGCGTTCGAGCTGGGCGAGCCGAAGGTCCGGACCACCACGACACCGTCCCAGATCCAGCGGAGCCGCGGCCACTCCCGCATCTTCCGAGCCGAGGAGGTCCCCGATGTCACCCGCCGACCGCCCAAGTGACGGGCGCCACCGTCCCGATCCCGCGGTAGAGGTCGGCTAGCCATGCCCGGGCCGGCTCCCGCCACCAATTTCGCGGTCCGGATCACGCAGTGGACGGCGCCGACGAAGGTGGAGGATCCATACCTCTCCGAGCCCGCCAGCCCCGCGATGAGTCGCGTCCTGCTGGAGCTCTCGCCCCAGTCGACCCTCGCGGCCGAGGAGGCGGCGCGCCAGGCGGTGGCCGCGGCGGCGGCCGCGGCG
>CAYLNK010000392.1:0-5359 GCA_964384675.1 uncultured Holophagales bacterium
TGCGGCGCCCGCCTCGACGCCCCGCTTCAGGCGGCCGAGGACACGCAGGAACGCCGCGCCGCGCTTCGAGCGGCGCGGGTCCGCCTCGACGGCGAGGGGCGCGACCAGCTGGGCCCCGGGAGTGAAGAAGACGAACTCCGGCGGCAGGACGCCTATCACGATGTACGGCTCGCCGTTCAGGGTGAGCGGGCGGCCCAGCACGCCGGCGTCGCCGCCGAACTGTGTCCGGAAGAGGACGTCGGAGAGGAGTACGACGCGTGGCGCGCCGGGGCGCTCCTCCTCGGGGGACGGGAGACGGCCGAGCGCCGCGCGCGCTCCGAGGAGCCGAAAGAAGCTCGCGGTCGTCAGCTGGCCCGCCAGACGGATCGGCTGCTCGACGCCGGTGAGGTTCGCGCTCCAGGAGCCCCAGGCGGAGAGCCCCTCGAAGCGCGTCACCGCCTCGCGCAGGTCGAGGAAGTCGGGGATGGAGAACGGCTGGCTGTCGCTCCCGGCCTCCCGCGAGTGAACCACGACGAGCCGCTCCGGCTCGGAGAACGGCAGCTCGGCGAGGAGCAGGCGGTGCACGACCGTGAAGATCGCGGTGTTGGCCCCGAGCGCCAGGCCCAGCGTGAGGACGACGCCGAGCGCGAATGCGGGCTGGCGGCCGACGCGACGAAGCGCGGCTCTCGCGTCGTCGAGCGGCGGGATGCGCATGGTTCACCTCCGACCGACAAGTTGGGTTGCGTGGCTGATATCGTCAATGATGATATTGTTTGAACAATGATTCAGCATTGCTGATAGTGTTTCCGTATGGACCTCCGCCACCTGCAGACGTTCCACGCCGTCCTCCGGGAGGGGAGCTTCCTCGGGGCGTCGCGCGCCCTGGGCCTCTCGCAGCCGACCGTGAGCCTCCACGTGAAGGAGCTGGAATCCGAGCTGGGTCTGCCTCTCTTCGACCGGAGCGGGCGCCATCGACTGTGTACCGCCGCCGGGGACGTGATGGCCGAGCGGGCCCTGCCGATCATCGAGTCGGTCGAGGCGCTCGTGGCCAGCGTGGCCGAGCTGCGGGACGGGCGGAGCGGAACGCTTCGCGCGGGCGCGATCGAGCCTGCCGCCAGCCACCGGCTGACACCGCTCCTCTCCCGCCTGCGCGCCGAGCGGCCGGGCCTCTCGATCCGGCTGGAGGTCGGCGGGACGACGTCCGTCAGCCGCGCCGTGGCAGACGCCGAGGTGGAGGTCGGCGTCTGCTCCGCCCCGCCCGCCGAGCTGGGGCTGGCGTTCGAGCCGCTCTTCGACGAGGAGCTCGTCCTCCTGGTGCCGCGCGCCCATCGGCTCGCCGAGGTGAGGAGCGTGGCGCCGCCGGATCTGGACGGTGAGCCGGTCGTGCTGACCGAGCGGGGGTGCGCCTACCGGCAGGCGGTGGACGCTGCTTTCCAGTCCTGCGGCGCGCGGGCCGTCCTCTCGCTGGAGTGCGGCTCGGTGCCCACGCTCTCTGCCGCCGTTCGCCACGGGCTCGGCATCGCGATCCTGCCGCGGCTCTCGGTGACGCCCGCTCCGGCCGGCACCGTGGCCCGGCGCTTCACGGGGCTCCCCATCGCCCTGCGTGTGGGGCTGATCACACGCCGGAGAGGGCCGAAGCCGTCGCCCGTCCTGGGATCGTTCCTGGAATCCCTCAGGCGGGAGCTCCGGACGCGACCCGAGCCCGGGACGCGAAAGGACCGCCGGCGGCCGGGCCGGTCACCCGCGAAGGCCATCTGAGCTCTGGACTCGGGTGCGGATCGGACCCAGATTGTGGGGGGGCCCCGGGGCGCGGTCGTGACGCTGCCCGTTCCGCTCCGCGTGTCGGAGGCGATGGAGGGTCTCATGACGTCTGGACCGATCGGCTCACCCGCGAGTCCACATCACCGGGGGGGACACTCCGCCAGGACCAGCCCGGAGGAGAGGTACGTGACGCTGCTGGCGAAGATCCCCCTGTTCCGGTCCCTCGCCGAGATCGGACCCGTCGGCGCCTCGGAGCTGGAGCCCGGCGCGACCGGGCATCCGGCCCTCGTCCGGCTGGCGCGATGCTGCCGGGAGATCTCGCTGGCGCGTGGCGAGGTCGTCTGCCGCTTCGGGGACGAGGCGGACGCCTTCTACGTGGTCGTCTCCGGCGAGCTCGAGGTGTGGGGCGGGGGCGAGGAACCGAGGGTCATCTCCCGGCTCGGTCCGGGGGAGTTCTTTGGCGAGATGGCGCTCCTGACCGGCAGCCGGCGGTCGGCCACGGTCACCGTCGCGCGCCACGCCGAGCTCCTGGTCCTCGAGCGCGCGGAGTTCGACTCGTTCGTCACCGGTGACGTCAGGATCATCCACAACCTGGCGACACACCTGGCCAAGCGGCTGGCGCGCACGTCCCGGGGCGAGGTGGCTCCGCGCCGCACCACGCTGGTGGCGGTCGTCGGCCCGGCACGGCTGAAGGGTAAGACGCTGACGTCCTACACCCTCGCCGGGCTTCTCGGGAAGATCACCGGCCGGCCCGCGCTCCACGTCTCCCTCCGGCTTCCGGCTCCCGGGGCCTCGGGGGCGCCGGAGGTCCTCGACCTCGCCCGGGATCCGCTCGACGCCATCACGTCGCGCCTCGTGCGGCGCTCCGGCTGCCCGGCGAAGCTCGTGGTCCACCTCGACCCCGGGGCGGGGCGCGATGCCAATCGGAAGCTGCTGTTCGAGGGCCTGAAGCGGCTCGAGTCCGTGGCCGCCTACGTCGTGGTCGACGCGGGCCCCGAGGTCGGGAAGCTGCTTCCCAACCTTCCTCGCGAGGTCGACTTCGCGGTGCGCGTGGTCGCCCGTCCGCCGAAGTCGAAGACCCGACGACGGGCCCCGGGGGGAGGCACGCGCGTCTTCGACCTCGTCAACTGCTGGAACCGGCCGTGCAATCGCGCCGTCGACCACATGGAGCCGTTCATCCTGCCGAAGGAGCCGGCGCTCGAGACGCTCGAGCTCGTCGACCAGTGGGGATACCTGCGCGACCACCCCGAGGCGGCCATCGCCCGTCCCCTCTACCGCCTGGCCCGGAAGATCCTGGGTGTCACGGTGGGCGTCGCGTTCGGCGGAGGGGCGGCCTTCGGGGTCGCCCACATGGGCATCGTCAAGGTCCTCGAGGAGAAGGGAATCCCGATCGACGTGGTCGCCGGGACGAGCATGGGCTCGGCGATCGCCCTCTCGTACGCCGCGGGAACGTCGGGCACGGGGATGGAGGAGATCGCCCGTCGGAGCGGCTGGTGGGGGACCGTGTCGCAGACGCTCGACCTCACGCTCCTCGAGCCGGGGTTCTTCACGGGCGAGCACCTGCTCGCCGGGCTCCGGCCGCTCTTCAACGGCAGGAAGACGTTCGATCAGCTCCTCGTGCCGTGCCGCACGGTGGCGACGGACGTGGAGAGCGGAGACCGGGTGACGCTGGCGCGGGGCGACATCGAGACGGCCTGCCGGGCGAGCTGCTCGGTGCCGATGGTCTGGACGCCGGTGGTGATCGGCGGACGCACGCTCGTCGACGGCGGCATCGCCGACCCGGTTCCGGCCGAGGTGGTGCGCGAGATGGGCGCCGACGTCTGCATCGCCGTCAACGTCGTGCCGCTTCCCAGGAAGGGAGTCGAGAACATCCTCTCGCGCGGTGTCCGGCAGGCCCGCAACCTCCTCATCCTCGAGGGTCTGCTCGGCACGAAGGACCTGCCGAACCTCTTCGACGTGGTCATGAACTCGATCCAGATCCTGCAGTACGAGCTCGGGTACTACCGGGCGATCTCCGCCGACGTGCAGATCAACCCCGACCTCGCCGACTTCACGTGGATCGAGTTCTACCGTGCGGCCGAGCTGGTCGAGCGTGGGGAGCAGGCGGCGAGGGCGAAGGTCGGGGAGATCCGGCGCCTCCTCGACGAACGGCTCCAGCGCGACGCCGGCGCCTGGCTGGGGAAGGAGCCTGAGGTCTCGACCCTGGTGGAGGCTGCTGGCGTGAGCTGAGAGGGTGTGAATTGATCTGGAAGGGGCCGCCGGCACCGCGAGCCGGCAGGCGAGTGACGAGGGGGAAGGCCGCTTGCGGCGTTCCCCCTCTACTCGAAGGGCGCCAGGGGGTTGCGGCGCGAATACTGTGTTGCTCGTCGCGCGCGATCACTCGGATCAGCACCGCTCCTCGCGCCTTGTCTTCACACCGCAAGCCCCAGGCGCGCGACCCCTTCGAGATTCATTCACGCCCTCTGAGGCCCTCGGGTCGCCGGCTACGGAGCGACCGGACGCGCGCCCGGCGCGCTCACCGCGCGCGCCACCTGGGCGACGGGCTCGCCGTACGGCCGGTAGCCCCAGAACTCGATGCGGATCTCCTTGCGGACGTTGATCACCATCCCCGCCTTGCCGACCACGAGGATCTCCTCGCGGCAGGGGGCCCAGATCTCCGGGAGGACGGGCCGCTCCTCGTAGACGATCCGGACGTCACGCAGGTCGAGGGCGATGCCGCCCAGCACCTTGGCGGGCCTGGTGAGGTGGCCTTCGATCCGCGTGACCTGCTGCTCCCCGGCGTCGATCCAGGCGCGGCCCGCGAAGTTGTTCAGGATGCGGTCGCGGACGGTCCGGGAGGTGAGCCCCGGCTTGGGGCCGAACGTCACGACGTGGTTCGGGCGCCCGTCGATCACCTCCTGGCCGAGCAGCTCGAAGTCGAGGCGCGTGAGGAGGTCCAGGAGCGGCGGGCGTCCCGACATCAGCTCGTCCTGGTCGCCGCCCTTCCCGTCGCGGGAGGCGCGTACACGCCGCTTCTCCTCCTCCTTGCGAGCGGTCTTCCGCTCGACGTCGGTCGGGAGCCGTCCGTCCACCTCCACCAGATCGCGACGGATCCCGCCGGAGCCGTCCGGCGCGACGGCGAAGACCCGCCGCGCCACCTTCTCCCGCCGGCCCTTGCCGTCGACGTCCGTCTCCACCTCGAGGCGGTGGTACGCGACGCCGCCCGAGCGCAGCTCGCCGTCCCTCTGCTGCTCGGCGGCCCTCCGGACGAGGTCGTTCACGTCGAGCGCCGTCGCGGGGCGCGCGATCAGGAGGCAGAGGGCCACGGCGGAAGCGCTTCGTCGCGTCATGATGCCGGGGCCGATGATAGGGCCGGACGTGAATCCGTGAGGTCCGTCACCTCACCGCCCGAACGCGCTCAACCCGGATAGACTTCCTCCGGCACACGAGGAAGAGAGGAAGCGATGGCAAACGAGATCTGGCACGTCACCGTCGACGGCACGCAGCTTCCCGACGAGCACGAGACCGCGCAGGTGCGGGACCTGCTGGCCCGCAGCGCGGGGAAGGACGTCCTGGTCTGGACACCGGGAATGGCGGAGTGGGCCGACCCGCTCACCCTGCCGCAGTTCAAGCCGGCGGC
>CAYLNK010000393.1:0-5331 GCA_964384675.1 uncultured Holophagales bacterium
GGAAGCTCGCCGCCGCCGCGACCGCGGTGAGCCCGGCGGCGGCCGCCGCCAGGGAGAGCGGGTCACCCGGCTGCATCCCGTAGAGGAGGGTCCGCGCCGCGCCGGACACCACGATCGCGAGGAGGGTGCCTGCCACGAGGCCGACTCCCAGCAACGCCCCGGCCTCGCGCAGGATCATCCGCACGATGTCGGTCCGGGTCGCTCCGAGCGCCATCCGCACGCCGATCTGGCTGCGGCGCCGCGCCACCAGGAACGAGACGACACCGTAGAGACCCACCATCGCCAGGACCGCCGCGAGGAGCCCGAAGAGACCTGAGAGGGAGGCCATGAGCCGCTCGCTCCGGAGGGCGTCCTTGAGGATCGTCTCGAAGGTGCGGAACCGGAGGATCGCCGAGGGGCTCGCCGAGAGGATCGTCTCCTTGATCGCGGAGATGACGGCGGCGGGCGGCAGGTCGGAACGGACCACGAGCTGCACGTCGACCTCCGGCTGCTCGTCCTGCGCCTCGGCGAGGAAGACGACCGGGCTCCACTCCTCGCGCAGGTTCGTGTACTTGGCGTCGCCGACGACGCCCACGATCCGATAGAGGGCGTCGGCCTTCCCGCCGCCCCGGATGACGGCGAGGTCTCGCCCGATCGGACTGCGCCCGCCGGCCAGCTTCCGGGCGTACGTCTCGGTCACGATCGCGACGGGCGGCGCCCCGGCGGCATCGTGTTCGTCGAAGTCGCGGCCCGCCACCAGCGGCGTTCCCATCACCCTGAAGTAGCCGGGGCTGACACGGTTGAAGTTGGCGAGCGTCCGCTCCGGCTTCGTCACGTCCACGCGGACGTTCTCGTTCCAGCCGGCCCCGCCGACGGGCACGATCGCGACGCCGGCGGCGCCGCTCACGCCCGGGATCGCACGGATCTTCTCCAGGAGGTCGCGCCGGTACGCGAGGCGTTGCGGGACCGGCAGCTTCAGGGCCGAGAGCTCCGCCTCGGCCACGACGATCCGGTCGCGGCTGAACCCCGGGTCGAGCGTGGCGAGGTTCCGGAACGTCCGCACGAAGAGGAGCGCGGCCACGAGGAGGACGAGCGAGAGAGCGACCTGAGAGACGACGAGGGCTCGCTGCATCCCGAACCGGCCGCGGCTGCCCCCCGCGCCCGAGCCGCTCGTGCGCAGCGTCTCGATCGGCGCCGTCCGGGCGGCCTGCAGCGCCGGGACCAGGCCGAAGAGAAGGCACGTCAGGACGGCCAGCCCCGCCGTGAAGGTCAGGACGCGCCCGCCGGGCGCGAGGTCGACGAAGAGACCGTTCGTGCCCGTGGTGAGGAACGAGACGAAGAGCCGGCAAAGGAGCTGAGCGACGGCGGCACCGGCCAGGGTCCCGAGCCCGGCGAGGAGGAGACTCTCGGCGAGGAGCTGCCGCACCAGCCGGCCGCGGGACGCCCCGAGCGCGACCCGCACCGCCATCTCCCGCTGGCGGCCGACCGCACGCGCCACCATGAGGTTCGCGAGGTTCGCGCAGGCGATCAGGAGCACGAGGCCGGAGATCCCCATCAGGAGGAGGAGCGGGCTTTCCAGCCGGCGGCGGAGGGCCGAGGTGCCGTTCGCCGCGGCAGTGGCGCCGAGGCGGAACTCCAGGTACTGGCCCGCCGAGATGGAGTCGAAGCTCGGCGGCAGGGTCTCCCGGAAGAGGGCGGGCGAGATCGCCGCGAGCTGCGCGGAGGCTCGCTCGGGGGTCCACCCGGGCTTCAGGCGTCCGATCGCCCCGAGCCACCACGCCTCCGGCTCGTCGATCCTCGGCTTCTCCCCGCCCAGCAGGCTGTCCACGCCGAGCGGCAGGGCCACGTCGAAGCGGCGGCCCACCTCCACGCCGAAGAAGCGGGCGGGCACCACGCCGACGATCTCGAACGGATGCCCGTCGAGGGTGATCGTGCGGCCCAGCGCCGACGGGGAGCCGTCGTACTCGCGCCGCCAGAAGCCCTCGCTCAGCACCACCGCCCCGGAGCCGCCCCTCCGGTCGTCCGCGCCCGTGAGGAGGCGCCCCATCAGCGGGTGGACGTCGAGCGTCTCGAAGAACGTCCCGCTGACGAGGAGGGAATCGACCGTCCGGGCCTCGCCCGACTGGTTCAGGTTCACGCGCGCCGAGCTCCAGGCCGCGATCCGGGAGAACCCCTCCTGGCGGTCGCGGATTCGCTCCCAGATCCCATAGGTCAGGTCGGGCACGCCGCTGAAGCCGCCGGTACGGCCGCCTTCCTTCGGGACCACGCGCACGACCGCGAGCTCGTCCGGGCGCGACACCGGGAGAGCGCGCAGGCGCACGGCGTCCAGGAGCTGGAAGAACGCGGTGTTCGCCCCCGTGCCGAGGGCCAGGGAGATCAGCGCGACGGCGGCGAAGCCGGGGCTGCGGAGGAGCTGGCGGGCCCCGTACCGGAAGTCCCCGAGGAGGCCGCCGCCGAGAGTGCCTCCGGGAGCGTCGGTCGGGGCCGCGCGCCGTTCGCGGGCGAGCGCCACGAGCTCGGCGCCGAGCGTCCCGTTCCGGAGCTCGGCGATGGCGGTCCGACGGGCCTCCGCCGACGACGTGCCGCGCGCCACGAGCTCGTCGTGACGGTCGCCGAGGTGCTGGGCCAGCTCCTCGACGATCTCGACCTGGCGGGACGGATCGAGCGGCAGGTCGTCGAGCGCCTCCCGCACGGCAGACCGGAAGTCGGGGCGGTCCTCGGCGTCAGGCATTCTCGCCCTCCGTGATCCGTCCGACCGCGGCGATGAAGTCGCGCCAGACGTCCCGCTGCTCCTTCAGGACCGCCCGCCCGGCCGGGGTGAGCTTGTAGTAGCGGCGCCGTCGCTGCCCTTCCTTCTCCACCCACCGTCCCTCCACGAGCCCTCGCTTCTCCAGCCGGTACAGGAGCGGGTAGAAGGTGGCGACGTTGAACGTCAGGACCCCCTCGGAGCGCGTCTCGATCAGCTTGCTGATCTCGTAGCCGTGCCGCGCCCGGTAGGCGAGGAGGGAGAGGATGAGGAACTCGGCGCTGCCCTTCTTGATCTCCCGGTCGAGGCTCGTGGGTGCCATATATCGTGCTCCGATATATGTGTATCACGAGGGATGCACCGGACGCCAGGGAGAACCGGATTCGCACCGCGGGCGTCCTTGCTTCGCGCCCTCGTCGAGGTGACGGCGACGTAGGATTCACCTGGCATGTCCGACGCCGCCACGCCCCGGCTCGCCGCCGCGCTCGCGCTGCTCCTTCTCGGCGCGGCGTGCGAGAAGACCACCACCCCGACCGAGCCGACCCCGACCGGCGGCCCGACCCTGCCGCTCGAGCGGGTCACCGAGCACTTCGTGCTGCGCCACGGCGCCGAGTCCGCCGGCCTGATACCCACCTACGCCGACGCGCTCGAGGCGAGCTGGCCCCGCATCACCGCCGACCTCGGGGTGACGCCTTCCGGACGGATCGTGGGGATGTTCCACCGGGACCAGGCGGCCTTCGTCGCCGCCACCGGCTACGCGGGAGCCACGGGCTCGGTGCGTGGCCCGAACGCCTTCGACGTCGCCGCGCTGCCGCTCGTGCCAGAGACGCCCGTGCACGAGTTCGCGCACTGCGCCACGCTCCACCTCGCGCCCGGCATCGCGAACAACCCGGTCTGGCTCTGGGAGGCGGTCGCGGTGTACGAGGCGGGCCAGCTCGTACCGCCGTCCAGCCTGCCGTCGCTGGTGGCCGGGCGCTTCCCCACGCTCGCCGAGCTGAGCAGCCGCTCGGGCTCTCCGTCGATCTACGACGTCGGCTACACCCTGACCGAGTTCATCGTGACGCGATGGGGGCTCGACGGGCTGCGCCGCCTGATCCGCTCCCTCGGCGACCTCTCCACGCTGGGGCACACCACCGCCTCGTTCGAGGCCGAGTGGCGGGCGTTCGTGGTGGCGCGCTACCTCTGAGGCCCGGCACCGTCGTCGCCGAACGACGCCACGACCTCGACGAGGCGCCGGACGTCCTCGCGCACGTTCGCGAGACCGACGGACGCGCGCACCGCGCCGACCGCGGTCCCGGCGCACGCCGCGAAGCGCTCCGGCGTGAAGTCGTCGCCGAGCCCGGCGAGACACGATGCGATCCGCGCCGGGTCGAGCCCGAAGGCGGCCTCGGACGCGCCGGGATTGCAGAAGCAGCCGCCCCGCACGGAGACCCCGGCTTGCCGGGCACGAGCCTCGACGGCGCCGTACGGGACGACTCGCCCCTCCCGGTCGAGGACGTTGAACGCCACCGTGCCGCCGCGCTCCGAGAGGCCGCGCGGACCGTGGATCCTCACGAGCGGGGCGCCTCCCCGGTGGCGCAGCGACGAGAAGCCGTCGAGCAGGAAGCGGGTCAGGGCCGCCACGTGCCCGGCGAGGCGCGGCATCCCCACCTCTTCGAGGAGCGAGAAGCCGGCCTCCAGCGCGGAGACCGCGAGGAAGCTCGGGGTGCCGTCCTCGAAGCCCTCGTGCCCGGGACGGAGGCGGTGCGTGTCGCCGGCGACCGAGGCGTACGTCACCGTCCCGCCCGCGAACCACGGGCGACGGAGGCGCGCGAGCGCCTCGTGCCGCGCCACCAGCGCGCCGAGGCCGGTCGGGTAGCCGAACACCTTGTAGAACGAGAGCGCCACGAAGTCGGCCGGGCAGGCGCGCAGGCTGAGCGTCTGGCTCGGGACGTACGCCGCCACGTCGAGAAGGACGTCCAGCCCGAGCGCCTTCGCTCTCCCCACCAGCCCCAGCGGGTGCCGCACGCCGGAGAAGTTCGACTGCGCCGGGAACGCCAGGAGCCCGCCGCCCCGCCGCGCCTCGCGGGCGAGGATCGCCTCCGGCCCGGAGAGGCGCAGCTCGGCGTCCAGAGGCAGGGTGCGGAGCCGCGCACCGGCCCGGCGGGCGTACTCGCGGACCCCGTTCACGGAGTTGTGGTTGTCGGCCGACAGGAGGCACGCGCTCCCGGGCCCGAACGGATAGCTCTCGGCCACCAGCTTCAAGGCGCCGCTCGTGTTGGCGGTGAAGACGACGGCGTGCGTCCGCTCGTCGGTGCCCAGGAAGCGCAGGACGCTGCGGCGCGCGGCGTCCAGGGCGGCGGTGCTGGCGCGGGACGGCGAGGAGTCGGAGTGCGGGTTGCCGAAGACCTCCGTCGTGAGGAGCGCCTGGTGGGCCCGCAGCTGCGACTCCCCGTGGAGGGCGCTCCCCGTGTAGTCGAGGTACGCCTCGCCCCGCGCGTCGAGACGGCCGAACTCGCGCGCCCGGAGCTCCTCGAAGGTCGTATCCGCCGGGGCCGCGGCGGTGTCGGGAAGAGGCGCGCTCAGCATCCCCGCCCCCGCACGGCGAGGTGGCGCGCGGCTCCGCC
>CAYLNK010000394.1:0-5272 GCA_964384675.1 uncultured Holophagales bacterium
GCCGGTACGCCGGCTGGCTCGACGTCGACCCGCCGCCGGCGGACGCGCCGGTCTCGTCCGTGCCGCTGCGCGAGCGGAGCGCGCGTGCCCGGTCCGGCTCGCGCCTCGTCCTCTCGACGAGCGAGCGGGAGTACGTCGCGAGCACGCTCCTCTCCGAGCACGCCGGCGGGAGCCCCGAGGTCCTGAAGGCGCTCGCCCTCGTCGTCCGCCACGACCTCCTCGTCAGCCGGCACGGCGGGCGCCCTCCATGCGACACGACGCATTGCCATCTCTTCGGCCAGGAGCCGGACTCCGCTTCCCGGACCGAGGCGTACCGCGCGATCGACGCCGTCGCCGGCGCGCGCCTGGAGACGGGTGGCGCGGAGCCCGTCTGGCTGCACTTCGAGGCAGGAGGTGACGGCCCGTGGAGCCGCCATGTCGCCGGTCGTGACGTCCGCTCGGGCCTCGCGCTCGCGTCGAACCCTCGCGAGATCCATCCGCTCGGAGACGCAACCGTCGCGGTGGATGGGAGGGTCCTGCCGTGCGAGCTTCTCCGGAACCAGCTGCGGCTCCCGTCGTGCCCCGACCGGATCTCGGCCGCGGGGGACGGCTTCCAGCTCTCCGGGCGAGGGGAGGGCCACGGACAGGGGATGGACCTCGCGGCCGCGGAGCGCGCCGCGGCAGAGGGCGCGACCTTCCGCAACCTCCTCGCGCGCTTCTATCCGGGGACGAGCGTCGTCGCGCGCTGAGTCTCGCCGGCACGCCCGTTGCGTCATCGGGCAAGCCGGGAACCGAACGTCGCGACCGCCGATCCAAGCGAGGACAACGCCCGAAGGAGGTGCCCGATGAGAGACGCCCGACACGTGCTCCGTGCCCTGACCTTTGCCATCGCCTTGGCCTGCGCCGCCTGGAGCACGCCGGCCTCCGCCTGCGGTCCGCCGCCCACGCTGCGCGAGCTCGCGGGAAGCGTGGAGCGGATCGCCCTGGTGCGTGCCGTCGAGAGGAGGCAGCTGCCGCCCTCGGACTGCGCCTGCACGTGCACCTCCGACGACCGCGTGACGTTCGAGGTCCTGGAGGCGTGGAAGGGTCCCGCGATCGATCGCTTCGAGCTGGACCTCCCGTCGAGCCCGAAGCCGGAGGCGCTGGTCCTCGTGGTCGGGCTCTTTCCCGGCCGCGACGGCGAGTCACCGGAGCCGTACCCGATCCTGGGCAGGGAGGGGATCGCCGACGCGGACATCCCGGTCCTCCGCGACGCCGTCGGCCGCGCGGTCGCGCTCGCCGAGCAGGGCGACACACCGGCTCCGGCCCTCCTGCGTGCCCACATCCTCGACTCCCTTCGGCATCCGGTCACCCGCGGGGACGGCCTCCTCGAGGCGTGGGAGCTCCAGAGCGAAGCGGGACTCCACGAATTCCTCTCGGATGCCGAGGCGAACGACCTGGTCTCGGTCCTGGAGAAGGAGAACCCGGACGGAGAGGGTCTGGCGATTCTCGGGCCGATACTCGGGAAGCGCCTCACGCCCGCGCTTCGCGAGCTGGCGCTGAAGCGGCTCGACGAGGCGTTCGCCTCCACGAAGCCGGAACCGGTCGACTGGGCCGAGCCGCTCCTCCAGCTGCTCGGGTGGGAAGCGCCGGGCTCGTGCGCCGGAGATGCCGGGGCCGATGCGGTGGAGGAAGGCACAGAGGCGGACGAGTCGGTCGACGAGCCGACGATGCCGACCGAGCAGCAGCTGCAGCGCTGGAAGGAAGAGCAGGCGCGATACGAGGCCAAAGAGCGCGAGAAGTGGCAGCAGCTCCGGGCGAGCTGGCCGGCGCTCCGGCGGACACTCGGCGGCTGAGCGCGCCCTTCCTCCGGTAGAGTCTCCCCGGCGCGCCCGGACCACGCGGCGCGCCGAGGAGACGTCGCATGGCGCATCCCGTGAAGGACCCGCTCACCTGGCTCTACCCGCCGATCGAGGCCCGCACCACCGGGATGCTCCCGGTCTCGGACCTCCACACGATCTACTACGAGGAGAGCGGGAACCCGGCCGGCAAGCCGGTCGTCTTCGTGCACGGCGGCCCGGGCGGCGGCTCGGACGCGAAGGTGCGGCGCTTCTTCCATCCGGAGAAGTACCGGATCGTCCTCTTCGACCAGCGGGGCTGCGGCAAGAGCACGCCGTACGCGAGCCTCGACGCGAACACCACGTGGGACCTCGTCGCCGACATGGAGGCCCTGCGCGCCCACCTCGGCATCGAGACGTGGCAGGTCTTCGGCGGGTCGTGGGGCTCGACGCTCGCGCTCGCGTACGCCGAGAAGCACCCCGAGCGCGTGACCGAGCTGGTGCTGCGCGGCATCTTCCTGCTCCGGCGGAAGGAGCTCGCCTGGTTCTACCAGGAGGGCGCGTCGATCCTGTATCCGGACGCCTGGGAGCCGTACCTCGCGCACATCCCCGAGGCGGAGCGCCACGACCTGATGCACGCGTACCACCGCCGCCTCACCAGCGACGACCCCGCGGTCCGCCTCGCCGCCGCCAAGGTCTGGAGCGGCTGGGAGGGGGCCACGTCGAAGCTCCTCCCCGACGCCGCGTTCGCGGGCCACTACGAGGAGGACGAGTTCGCTCTCGCCTTCGCGCGCATCGAGGCGCACTACTTCGTCAACAAGGGCTTCTTCGAGGTGGACGACCAGCTCCTCCGTGACGTGGGGAAGATCCGGCACATCCCGGGCGTCATCGTGCAGGGGCGCTACGACGTGGTCTGTCCGATCGACAGCGCCTGGGCCCTCCACCGCGCCTGGCCGGAGGCGGACCTGATCATCACGCCCGACGCGGGACACAGCGCCTGGGAACCGCCCAACAGCCGCGCCCTCGTCGCCGCGACGGACCGCTTCGCGGGGGCGTGACGTCGGGGCCCGGTCCGGGCTCAGCAGGGTGATGGAAAACCGGGAGGGGTCGCGCGCCAGGGGCTTGCGCGGCGAGGTCAAGGCGCGAGGCCCGAACTGCTGGAGTAGGCTCTCCGCTGAGGGCCTCGCAACGCCGAGATCGCCCGCAACCCCCTGGCGCCCTTCGGGTAGAGGGGGAACGCCGCGAGCGGCCTTCCCCCTCGTCACTCGCCTTGCGGCTCGTGGTGCCGGCGGCGAGGGGCCGCCTTCATCGTTGCGGCTCCTCGGTGATCGCTACGGCATCACCCTTTCTCCCCAAGAACTGCTGCCTCTTGGTCTCGGCTTCTGCTGGCAGTTCTTGGGGAGAAATCGTCGCCGACGCCTTGAAGCCGGCCCCTCGGCGCTCGGAACGCGGCCCCTCCGGGTTCTTCATCACCCTGCTAGGCCCGGGCCGGGTCGCTCGCCGCGATCTCGAAGTAGCGGGCGGCGCCGAGAAGGCGGACGTCGTTCGAGAAGACGTGCCCGATCCCGTTCGCGCGCGCCGTCGCGAGATGCAGCGCGTCGCCCGATCGCAGGGCGACACCTTTCGGAAGGCCGCGGAGCGTCGACGCGGCGAGCTGGAGCACGGCCGGACTGACCGGCAGCCACGTCCAGAGCCCGGCCTCGCAATCCGCCTCGAGCTGCGCGCACAGCTCGCGGTAGGCGGCTGGGCCAAACGTCCCCTCGCGGAGCTTTCGATGAAACACCGAGACCGTCTCGACGTAGCCGAAGCGCGAGCAGCTCGCCTCGCCCTCGACTTCCGCCAGCGCGCGGACCCGGTCGCTCTCCGGCTCGTTCAGGTAGAACTTGGCAAGGTACGCAGCATCCCAGTAGCTCACGAGCGGTCGCGATCTTCGGAGACGATCGAGGCGCTGTCGGTTCCGGCACCGAGCCTCGCGAGCAGCCTGGCGTACCCGGGCCTGAGCCGCCGGGCCTTGAACCGGTTCCCGGCCGGGGGCTCCTGGTACGGGACGATCGTGGCGATCGGCCGGCCCCGCTCCGTGACCACCAGCTCCTCGACCCGGGCCGCCTCGCGGACCCACTTGCCTGTCGCCTGATGCAGGTCGCGGATCGAGATGCTCTTCATGGGACACATTGTGTCACATCGTGGCGTGCCACTGGGATCAGGGAGGCAGGTCGTGCGCCGCGTCACGCACGAGGGGCCGGCCGGTGTACGATTTCCGGCAGGGAGGCCACATGCTGTCCATCTCCGCGCTCCTGCTGCTGCTCGCCGCGCCGGCCCCCGCGGGCGCGGCTTCCCAGGTCACGATCACGCGCGCCACCGCCGACCGGCTGTACGAGGCCGGTGACTTTCCGGCCGCGGCGGTCGCGTACCGACAGCTCCTCGATGCCGCCCCGTGCACGACACCGCGGCTGGTGGCGGCGGTGGCGGCGCCGCAGCGGGCCAGCGCGGAGAACGTCGTCGGCCCCGGCGACGGCGTCACCGAGCCGCGCGTGGTGAAGCTGCCCACGATCAAGCCGACCGGGAAGGGCGGTTTGCCGCTCCTCCTCGCTCTCGTCTCGGAGAAGGGCTCGATCCTGGAGACGCGTGTCGTCAAGAGCTCGGGAGACGTCTCCACGGACCAGGCCGCCGTGACCGCGCTCCGTGGGGCGGAGATCGAGGGGGCGAGCAAGGACGGCCGCCCGGTGAAAATGTGGAAGACGTTCGCCGTTCCGGTCGTGGGCGATTAGGCAACGGCCCGGGCTGCCCGATTCCGAGGACGGTCGCCCCCGGCACGCGATATGCTCGAATCTCTCGCGCTGGAGGCACCATGCGCACAGCCCTCCCGATCCTGCCCCTTCTCGCCGCCGTTGCCGGCTGCACCTCCGTCGAACCGTCCCGTACCGCGGACGTTCGCCCGACCTACGAGGAACAGGTGCTTGCGGTGGACGGCGTCGCCGTCGCCGACCTCGAGCCCGGCTTCACGCCGCCGAGGCGTGGCCGGGCCGGCGGACGCTACCCGGCCCACTCCTTCCAGCGCGCCCACGCGCGCGTTGAGGCGACGATCACCGCCGAAGGCCGCGCGACGGACGTCCGCGTCGTCGAGACGGACAACCCCCTCTTCGCCGAGGCCTTCGCCCGCTCGATCGGGGATTCGCGCTTCGAGCCCGCTCGCAGGGCCGGGAGCCCCGTCGCCGTACGGATGGCCTTCTTCGAGGACCGCGTCCCGGTCCGGCCCGAAACCGAGATGCGCTTCGAGGAGCCGCCCAACTACCAGGACCTGTTCGGCCCGCCCGTTCGTCACTGACCGTCAGGCCGCCTCACGCAGCAGGCCGAGCCGGATCGCCGCGTCGAGGAACGCGACCGCGGCCTCGTCCCACCCGGAGGAGGTCCCGGCCTCGCGGGCGGCCTGGAGCCGCGCCGCGGCCCGCGCCAGCCGTTCGGCCGACGTCGCCAGC
>CAYLNK010000395.1:0-5263 GCA_964384675.1 uncultured Holophagales bacterium
GGTCCCCGCCGTCGCCGGCGGCGTCGCCGCCCGCGCGTCGCGCAGGGCGCGAAGGACGCGGCCCGGCGTGAACGGAAGCCGCGTCAGGCGCACGCCCACCGCGTCGAAGATCGCGTTGGAGAGGGCCGGGATCGACGGGTGGAGCGGTCCCTCGCCCGCCTCCTTGGCCCCGTACGGCCCCTCGGGGTCGAGGCTCTCGACGATCAGCGCGTGGAGCTCCGGCGCATCGACGGACGTCGGGAGCCGGTAGTCCAGGAGCGACGGACCGCGGTGCAGGCCGCGTTCGTCGACGGCGTGCTCCTCGAAGAGCGCCTCCGCGAGGCCCATGTACGCGGAGCCCTCCATCTGCCCGGCCACGAGCATCGGGTCGAGCGCCCGCCCGCAGTCGTGGGCGATGAAGACCCTCTCGCACGTCACGCGACCGGTCTCCACGTCGACCGACGCCTCCACGACGTGAGCGGAGAACGAGTAGGCGGGGGAGGCGCCGATGGTCCCGCCGCGGTAGGCGCCTCCGAGAGGCTGCGGGCTGTAGGAGCCGGTACTCCCGAGAGTCTCGAGCCGCGCCTCGGCGAGCCGGAACGCCTCCGCGGCCGGCATCGTCCGCGCGGGATCGTCCCGGTCGGTGACGACCCCGTCCGCGAAGAGCACCCGCGCCGGCTCGATCCCCCATCGCTCCGCGACGGCCTCCACCAGGCGGGGACGCAGCTTCCGGCACGCATCGATGAGGGCGTTCCCCACCATGAACGTCTCGCGGCTCGAGTACGCCCCGAGGTCTACCGGGCAGAGGTCGGTGTCGGCCGCGACGACGCGGACTTGGCCGAGGGCGAGGCCCAGCTCCTCGGCGACGAGGGCGCGGGCGACGGAGCTCGACCCCTGACCGATGTCGCTCGCGCCCGTGAAGACCGTGACGAGGCCGGAGCGGTCGAGCTTGAGCTGCACGCCCGCCTGCGGCATCGCGTTCGGGTAGATCGGGTAGGCGGTGCCGGAGATGTACGTCGAGCCGGCGACGCCCAGCCCACGCCCGTACGGAAGACGCCCGCGCCGGCTCTTCCAGCCGCTCGCCTCCTCGACGAGGTCGAGGCACCTCGCGAAGCCGTTGGAGGTGATCCGCTGCCCGTTGACCGTGGTCGCGTCCGGCGGGAGGAGGTTGCGGCGGCGAAGCTCGATCGGGTCCAGGCCGAGGCGGCCGGCCAGCTGGTCGAGCTGCACCTCGAAGGCGAAGCGCGGCTGCACGGAGCCGTGCCCGCGCTTGGGACCGCACGGCGGCTTGTTGGTGAAGACCCGCGTGGCGTCGAAGCGGTAGGCGGGCAGAGCGTACGGCGCCGCCAGGAGCTGGCCGGAGTAGTACGTCGTCACGAGGCCGTACGAGCTGTACGCCCCCCCGTCGATGAGGATCTCGGCGTCCACCGCGGCCAGGCGCCCGTCGCGCGAGGCGCCGGTCCGGTACCGCATCGTCATCGGGTGGCGCCCGCGGTGCGCGTAGAAGACCTCTTCGCGCGTGTAGAGCATCTTCACGGGCCGTCCCGTGACCATCGACAGCTTCGCCACCACGAACTCGAGGCTGAACGGGTCCGACTTGCCGCCGAACGCGCCGCCGACGCACGGCTGGATCACCCGCACCTGGTGGGGCTCGAGGCCGAGCACCCGAGCCAGAGCACGGTGCAGGTAGTGCGGGATCTGCGTCGCCGACCAGACGGTGAGGACGCCGTCGGCCGCGTGCCGCGCGATCGCGCAATGGGGCTCGATCGCGGCGTGGGTCGACCCGTGGAAGACGTACTCGTCCTCCACCACGACGTCGGCGGCCGCGAGGGCGCCGTCCACGTCGCCAAAGGCGAGGCGGACGTGCTTGGAGACGTTGCCGTCGTTCCGGTCCGGGTGGATCGCGGGCTCCCCGAGGCGGCGGCTCTCCTCGGGGTCGAGGAACGCGTGGAGCGGCTCGTAGACGACCCGGATCGCCTTCAGGGCGGCGATCGCGGTCTCCTCGTCGACGGCGGCGACGGCCGCCACCGGCTCGCCCACGTAGCGCACCCGGTCGACCGCGAGGGCGGTCTCGTCCTGGGTCCAGGGCAGGATCCCGTACGGCACCGGCAGGTCGGCGCCGGTGACGATCGCGTGGACGCCCGGGAGCCGCCGGGCGGCCCCGGCGTCGATGGAGACCAGCCGGGCGTGCGGGTGCGGGCTCCGGAGCGTCCTTCCGTGAAGCATCCCCGGC
Source organism: uncultured Holophagales bacterium (assembly GCA_964384675.1). GTDB lineage: Bacteria > Acidobacteriota > Thermoanaerobaculia > UBA5066 > UBA5066 > CAYLNK01. Next base: position 2,213 of record CAYLNK010000395.1, read on the forward strand.
AGCGAGATGTCGTCGGTGTAGACCGCCGCCCCGGTCGCCTTGGCGAGGCCGTCGATCTTCCGGCCGGGGCGGCCGACGTGCCGGAAGGAGCCGCCCCACGGCGGCTCGACGCCGTGCCCGCCGCGCGCCTTCATCTCATCGCTCCCAGGAGCGGCGACGCGGCGCCTCGACGCGTGCGGCGCACGCCGCGAGCTCCACGGCCTCCAGGATCTGGGTGTAGCCCGTGCAGCGGCAGAGGTTGCCGGAGAGGGCCCGGCGCGTCTCCGCCTCCCCCGGGGAGGGGTTTCGGTCGAGGAGGGCGCGCGCCGAGAGGATCATCCCGCTCTGGCAGAAGCCGCACTGGAGCGCGCCGGAGCGGTCGAAGGCGTCCTGCACGGGGTCCGCGCCCGTGCCGCACCGGGCCCGGTGGAGCGGGAGGAGACCCTCGATGGTGACGACCTCGCGCCCCTCGACCGTCGGCGCCAGCGTCAGGCACGACAGCACCGGCTCGCCGTCGAGGAGCACCGTGCAGGCGCCGCAGTCGCCCGCGTCGCAGCCCTGCTTCGTTCCGGTCAGGCCGAGCCGGTAGCGGAGCACCTCCAGGAGCGTCCAGTGATCGGGGGCCTCGACCCGGTGCTCGTCGCCGTTCACCTTCAGGTGCACGACGCCAGTCTCCCTCCGCGCCGCACCGGGATTCAAGGACGAATCGTCCTTGACACGCATTTTTACGCTTGATATAGGTATACAGGGTCCGATTTACCTCATCAACCAGGAGGCGGCGATGGCACGGGTGACGTCCTTCGTGGTCCGGCAGGCGGCGCGTCCGATGGAGCGCGAGGAGCGCGAGGAGCGGGCGGGCGACGGGGAGGTCGTGGTCGAGGTCGCCGGCTGCGGCGTCTGCCACACCGACCTCGGCTTCTTCTACGACGGCGTCCCGACCCGCCACCCTCTCCCCCTCACGCTCGGGCACGAGGTGAGCGGGCGGGTCGTGGAGGCGGGCGCGGGCGCGGAGGAGTGGGTCGGTCGCGCCGTCGTCGTGCCCGCGGTCATCCCGTGCGGGGCGTGCGACGCGTGCCGCGAAGGACGCGGCTCCATCTGCCCGGGGCAGGTCTTCCCGGGGAGCGACGTGCACGGTGGCTTCGCCACGCACCTTCGCGTCCCGTCGCGCGGGCTCTGCCCGGTGCCGGACCTCTCCTCCCCCGCGGTCAACCCGCACGGCCTCGACCTCTCGGCGCTGTCGGTCGTGGCCGACGCGGTCTCGACGCCGTACCAGGCGATCGTGAGGAGCGGCCTTCGAGCGGGCGACGTCGTGGTCTTCGTGGGCGCCGGCGGGATCGGCGGCTTCGGGGTCCAGATCGCGGCGGCGCTGGGGGCCGCGGTCGTCGCGATCGACGTGGACGACGAGCGCCTCGCGGCGATCGCCGGACACGGGGCATCCCTCACCCTGAACGCCCGCGGGCTCGACGGCAAGGAGCTCCGCAGGAAGGTGCGCGCGTTCGCCCAGTCGCGCGGCGTGCCGACGTTCCGTACCCGGATCTTCGAGACCTCCGGCACGCCGGCGGGGCAGGTCACGGCGTTCGGCCTGCTCGGCCACGGCGGCGTCCTCTCGGTCGTCGGCTTCACGCCGGCGTCCGTCGAGGTGCGTCTCTCGAACCTGATGGCGTTCGACGCGACGGCGCAGGGAAACTGGGGCTGTCTCCCCGAGCACTACCCCGCCGTGGTCGAGCTCGTGCTCTCCGGCAAGGTCGCGCTCGAGCCGTTCGTCGAGCGCCGCCCCATTTCGACCATCAACGACGTCTTCGAGGAGATCCACGCCGGCCGCGTGAGGCGGCGGATCGTCCTCGTCCCCGAGCCGGGGGGCGCGCGGTGAGGGCGCCCCGGCGGAAACCCGACCTTCACCGCCCCGAGCAAGGACACGCATGAAGAACCACGACCTGACCGGCCCCGCCGACGTGCCCGGGATCCGCTACGAGGAGGTCCCGCTGCGGGACCCGGCGGGGAACGAGGTGCCCGGCCTCCACACCGTGCGGATCACCCTCGACAACGAAGCGCAGCTGAACTCCTACACGACCGAGATGGTGAAGGGCGTGATCCTCGGGATGCGCCGCGCCTCCACCGATCGCGCCGCCGTCGCCGTCGTCTTCACCGGGGCCGGCACGCGCGCCTTCTGTACCGGCGGGAACACGGCCGAGTACGCGACCTACTACGCCGGACGGCCCGAGGAGTACCGGCAGTACATGCGTCTCTTCAACGACATGGTGAGCGCCATCCTGTCGTGCGACCGGCCGGTGATCTGCCGGGTGAACGGGATGCGGATCGCCGGGGGACAGGAGATCGGCATGGCGTGCGACTTCTCGGTCGCGCAGGACCTGGCGGTCTTCGGGCAGGCGGGCCCGCGCCACGGCTCCGCGCCGGACGGCGGCAGCACCGACTTCCTGCCGCTCTTCGTCGGGATCGAGGCGGCGATGGAGAGCTGCACGCTGTGCGAGACCTGGAGCGCGCACAAGGCGGCGCGGCTGGGTCTCCTCACGAAGGCCGTCCCGGCGCTCCACGTGGACGGCGCCTTCGTGCCGAACCCGCTCGTCGTCACCGACCGGTACGTGGACGGCGGGGAGCTCGTCTTCGGCGAGCCGAAGCGCGGCGCGGCGCGGGACGAGGGGAAGGCGCTCCTGGCGCGCGGGACGGTCGACCTCGGCCTCCTCGACCGCGAGGTGGACGCGCTCGTCTACAAGCTCGCCAGCACGTTCCCGGGCTGTCTCACCAAGACCCTCGAGAGCGTGCGCAAGCACAAGCTCGAGCACTGGGACCGGAACCGCGAATCGAACCGGGCGTGGCTCGGCCTCAACATGATGACCGAGGGGCGGACCGGCTTCCGGGCGTTCCACGAGGGGTCGAAGACGTGCCGCGAGGCGGACTTCCTCCTCGTCCGCCGGCGGCTCGCCGAGGGGGCGGTCTGGTCCGAGGCCCTGGTCGACGAGGCGCTCGCCCGGGCGCACGGACGGGGCGGGCGATGACGGCGAAGTCCCGACGGCGGCCGGGACCGGGCCGGAAGCGCACCGCTCCGCCCCCGCT
>CAYLNK010000396.1:0-5263 GCA_964384675.1 uncultured Holophagales bacterium
CTCCGACGAGGACGCTCCGGCGGCGTCGCGCCTCCTCCGCCCAGCCGCCGGCCGCCTCCACAGCGAGGAACTCGTCGTAGCGCTTCACGGCCTCGTCCCGGAGCCCGAGCCGTTCGGTCGCGAGCGCGCGGTTGAACAGGGCCTCCGGGCTCCGGGGCGCGATCTCGAGCGCCGCGAGCGCCAGCTCGAGCGCCCGGGCCGCCGCCGACGGGTCCGACGCGAGGCGGCACCTCTCGAGGTACGCCGCCGACAGGTCGCTCAGCAGCCGGACGTCGGGCGGCGCGAGGGCACGGCGAGCCTCTTCGAGCTTCCCGATCGCGTCGTCGACGTGCCCGGTCGAAAGGAGGGCGATCCCCTCCAGCCGGAGGGACTCCGGCAGCGGCCTCCCGGCGGCCGACTTCCGGACCTCTTCGGCCGCGCCGATCACGCCCCACGACGAGGCCTTGGGCGCGCCGGCGCCGCGCTCGACCTCGGCCAGGGGCGCCGCCACGAAGCCGCCCGTCAGGCGCGCCTCGACCGTACGACCCATGCGGGTGGCCTCCACGAGCGGTCCGAGGGGAGGAGAGAAGCGATCGCGAAGCGGGAGGACCAGGACGATCCCGGCCGCCACCGCGGCGGCAGCGGCGAGCGCCGTCCGGACCCAGGTCCTCGGCCAGCTCCGCGGCCTCTCGAGCCGGACCGGCGCCGCTGTCTCCCCTTCGGCTCCGACCTCGGCAGGGACGTTCGCCTCGAAGGAGCTGGCGAGGAGGGCGACGCACGACTCGCAGCCGGCCGCGTGGGACTCGAGCGCCTCCCGGGCCTCGAGCCCGAGACCGCCCTCCAGGTACGCCCCGATCGTCTCGTCCGACGGGTGGCCCGCCGGCTCGACCGGACCGCGGGGAACATCAGTCGGCGTCGTCATGCTCATGTCCCTCTGGAATGGACGGACCGGCGAGCGCTCGTTCCCCCGAGCCGAGCGCGTCTCTGACCTCGTCCGCGTCGAACCCTGCCCGCGACATCTCCTCCCGGAGCCGCGCCAGGAGGCCCTCGATGCGGCGATAGAGAGGCCTCTGCGGGAGACGGAGGAGCGGGGCGATGTCGGCCACGCGCATCCCCTGCTCGAATCGCAGCCGCAGGATGAGCCGATCCTGGGGCGGCAGCTTCACGACGAGAGCCGCCAGTCCCCGGGTCGCGCGGGCGAGCCGGCGGCGCCCCTCCGCGGCGAGGAGGACAGCCTCGGGTCCCGGCTCCCGGTCGGCGAGCTCTCCGGCCGCCTCCTCTCCCACGAAGACCCGGGTGCCTCGCCCCGGGAGCCGGGCGAGGAGGGACGCCAGCTCGGCCCTCCCGGCCGAGGGGAAGCGGGCTCGCAGGATCTCGAAGGCCGCGTCGAAGGGAAGCCCGTCGCGGTGGCAGAGGCGCTCGAGCTCCTCGGCAGCTGGTCCCTGCCGTCGAGCCTCGGCGGACGGCCGCCACCGCCCCCAGCGCCGGGTCCTCTCGTCCAGGACCATGCGTTGCAGCATCACGCGGAGGTACGTCGCCAGCGAGCAGGCTCCCCGGAAATCCCGGAGCGCCTGTCCGTCCGCCTCGAGGAGACGCAGGCGTGCCGTGGAGAGGAGGTCCTCGGCGTCCGCGCGAGAGAGACCGCATCGCGCGCCGACGCCGCGCACGAGGTCCGGCAGCGCCGCCAGCGCCTCTTCCAGGAGTCGTGGGGGACCGCCTCCACCTGGCGCGCAACCCGTCGCGCCGGCGCTCGGTGACTCCGAGAGCCCCGTCTGCTCCTGGCTCATTCTCTGCCAGAATAGCGGTCGAGGATCCGAATTACACCGGTCGCCCCCGAGGTTCGGAGGAGTGTGCGCATGAAGCTCTCGATTCGATTCTCCGGTCTCTTCACGCTGGTGAACAAGCTGAAGGCGAACGATCCGGCGTCCAGGGGCGACGTCCTGTTCCCGGACGCGAGGCCGTTCCGATCGACGGCGCCGAAGCACCCGCAGGTGCTCCCCCCTCATGACCCCGTCCTCGAGCTTCCCGGGGCGGCCATCGCCTGGAAATCACCGCTCGTCTCGAAGATGGGCAGGTACACGGGGTCCGGCAGCGACCTTCGGTGGAGCCTGACGGGCAGCGTCGTCTCGGTCGTGGAGGCCGACGCCAGCACGGGGACGACCACCGAGCTCTCCGGCGGAGTCGACTACGACCGTGCCGCGCCGGCGGGGCCGGAGCCGAAGCCGGGAGAGGAAGGCAACTTGAAGTGGCTGGTGTCGCTCAACGCGCTCGGGCCGCCGAAGCAGCTCGTTCTTCACGCCGGACTGGACCAGGGCAGCGTGAAGGCGCCGGTCCTTTGCCGCGTGGCCCTCCAAGCGGGACGACTGGACGCCGCGGGTCTCTTCAAGGACGAGTCCGGTGCCTACATCCACTTCATCGCCGTGAACGGCAACGAGGCGACCCCGACCGCGTTCGAGCAGGCCCTCGCCTCCGGGCTGCTCTGGTGGCACGAGTTCGCCTCCGGCGGGAAGACGACCCCCGCCCTTCTCCTCGAGGGGGAGGGCAAACCGGTGACGATCCCGCTCGACGGGACCGCGACGGGGATCCTCGCGAATATCTGGAGCGAACCTCCGAACTCGCCGCCCTCGAAAGGAAGAGCGGATCACCTGCTCGCGACCTACCTGCTGGCCGAGCCACGACTCTCGGACGTCGACCTCCTGGTCCCCAAGGAGAAGGCCCGAAGCGGCTTGGGCTCCGAAATCGACTTCCGCAGCCTCGGCGGCACCCACTGCCCGCCCGACCAGCTGCCCTGAGCCCTCCACCTCCGACGAAACGACCATGGTCTTTGACCATGATCTAATCGCGCCATGGACACGATCCCCGTCTCGCAGTTCAAGGCGCGCTGCCTGGCCATCCTCGCGGAGGTGAAGCGCTCGGGCCGGCCGATCCTCGTCACGCGGTTCGGCGTGCCGGTGGCCCAGGTCCTCCCGCCGTCGCCCGCCCCGCGCCCCGGGCGGTGGCTCGGCCGGCTGGAGGGATCGGTCGAGATCGTCGGCGACATCGTCGCCCCGGCCTCCGGACGGGAGAGCTGGGAGGCGCTCCGCCGTTGAGGCTGCTCCTCGACACTCATGTCTGGATCTGGAGCGTCGCCAGCACGGATCGCCTGTCGATGCGGGCGGCTGCCGCGCTATCGTCCGCCCGGAACGAGCTTTGGCTCTCCCCGGTGAGCGTCTGGGAAGCCCTCGTGCTCGCGGAGAAGGGCAGGCTGAAGCTCGACCGGCCCTCGGCGGCGTGGGTCGAGGCCGCGCTCGCAGCTCCCGGCACCCTTCGTGACGCGCCCCTCACACGGGAGGTCGCCTTCGAGAGCCGTCGCCTTCCGATGTCCCATGACGATCCTGCCGACCGCTTCATCGCCGCGACCGCGATCGTGAACGGCTTGACGCTCGTGACCGCCGACGAGCGGCTGCTGGCGCTCGCCGGCCTCCCGACCCTCGACGCGCGATGACGAGGTCCCTGATCGCCGCGTTCCTCCTGGGCTGGACCGGAGCGTCGGCCGCCCAGTCCATCCCGGCCTCCGAGGCCGCCGCCGCGTTCGCGACGGCGCGCGAGGTCAGCGACCGCGACGCCGGCCGCACCTGGGGAATGCCGGTCTGCGGGCCGATCCTCTTCGCCGACCCGCAGGCCCGGGAGGTCGTCGCGAACCAGGCCGACGCGGAGGGGCGTCTCACGCCGCGGGCGGCGGCTGGCACCGGCGCCGCAGTCGACGTTGGGGGCGCTCCGCCCCCCACGCCCCCAGGGGACGCCGTCGGCTCCTCCGTCGCTGCGGCTCCCGGCGTCTGGGGCGGCACCCTGCCGCCGGAGCTGCAGATCGCCAACACCGCGGTCGACTGGGCGGGGGTCCGCTGGACGATGGTGATGTGGCCATTGCCTGCCGAGACGCGGCGCCGCGCGCAGCTTCTGGCTCACGAGTGCTACCACCGGATCCAGCCGGCTTTGGGCCTTCCCGCGAACGACGCGATGAACGGGCACCTCGACGGACGGGACGGTCGGACCTGGCTGCTCCTGGAGTGGCGGGCGCTCGAGCGAGCCCTGATGGAGACCGGCGCCGCGCGCCGCCGGGCGCTCGCGGACGCCCTCCGTTTCCGCGCTCACCGGCGCTCCCTCCTCGCCGCGGCATCCGTGCCGGAGAACCGGCTCGAGATGAACGAGGGACTGGCGGAGTACACCGGGGTTCGCCTCGCCAACCCGGAGGCCGCCGACCGCCGCGCGGCGGCGATCTACCTGCTGCGGGACGGCCCCGGCCGGGCGTCGCTCGTCCGCTCCTTCGCGTACGTCTCCGGCCCCGCGTACGGCGTCCTCCTCGACGAGACCGGCGTCGCCTGGCGAAAGGGCCTGAAGGCGGACTCCGATCTCGGGGCAACCGCGGCCCGGGTGTACGGCCTTCCCGCCACCCCGTCCGGCGCTGCCGTCGCCGCCGCGGGATACGGCGGTGACGCCCTTCTCGCCGCGGAGGCGCTCCGCGCCCGAAAGCTCGAGGAGAGGCTGGCCGCCGCCCGACGCCGCTACGTGGAGGGCCCGATCGTCGTACTGCCCGTCGGCGGGACGTTCTCGTTCGGGTTCGACCCGAACGGCCTCGTGCCCCTCGACGAGCGCTCCACGGTCTACTCGTCGCTGCACGTCTCCGACGACTGGGGCATCCTCGACGGGAGCGGCCTGCTGGTGCGCGAGGCGGGCGCGATCACCCGCATCGTGGTGCCGGGCCCCGCGACCCTCGACGGCAACACCGTCACCGGCAGCGGCTGGAAGCTGGAGCTGAAGCCGGGCTACCGGCTCTCGATCGGATCGCGGCCCGGCGACCGGCTCGTCACCAGGGAAGAGCCGCCGGCGAGTCGGTGACAATGCCGTGTGGGCCCTGACACGGACCGACACGGCATCGCCCGCCTCTCCCGGCTGGAGACGGCGGGTGTGCTGGCGGTCGCGATCGGGGTCTTCCTGCTCCTCGGCGGACCGATCTGGGCGCATCGCTGGGACCCCGACGCGTCGATCGTCTACAGCTACGTCCCGATCCCGATCCTGGTCTTCGCGATCCTCCTCGCAACACGGCGCTTCGGCCTGCGCGCGTTCGTCCTCGAGTCGCTCCGCCTGACGGTGCTCAAGTTCGGGCTCACGGCCGGCTTCCTCATCGTCCTCTGGACCACGCAGACCCCGCCGCCGCCGGACCGCCCGCTCGACCCGGTCGCGCGCCGGACGCCGACGCCCGCCGCCCTGACCACCGCCGTGCCGACGGCCACGCCTGCGGTGTCCG